>NZ_JASGFM010000038.1:0-69786 GCF_047605565.1 Labrys sp. (in: a-proteobacteria) | reverse complement strand
CGAGAAGGCGGTCATGGCCCATGCGGTAGCCGCTGCGTGCCTTGGCCAGCAGATAAGGCGCATTCGACATCGACTCCATGCCGCCCGTCACCACGATGTCGGCGGAACCGGCGCGAAGGAGATCGTGGCCTAGCATGGTCGCCTTCATGCCGGAACCGCACACCTTGTTGACGGTCGTTGCGCCCGTGGCGTCGGGCAGTCCCGCCTGGCGGGCGGCCTGACGGGCCGGCGCCTGGCCAAGGCCGGCCGGAAGCACGCAGCCCAGCAAGACCTCGTCCACGCGATCAGCGGCGAGGTTCGCTCTTGCCAGGGCCGCTTTCACGACATGCGCTCCGAGCACGGGGGAGGGCAGGCTGGAGAGGTCACCCTGGAAACGCCCCAGCGGTGTGCGTGTGGCGGAGACGATGACGATGGGGTCGCTGCTGGACATGGCTCAATCCTCGCTGATGCTGCGGAGTACCTATTGCATGACGAGTGACATATTATATTATGATCATAATTTAAAGAGGAGAGTGGTCATGGATCTTTCGGAACGCATCGACCCGCGCAGGCTGGCTCTGCAGATGATCACGCCCCGGCGGCTTCCCCCGCGCCCTGTCACGGTTCCCGAAGGTGCTATCCCCTTCTCCGTAGAGCATGATGGCGCCGTCATCGCCGGTTGGCGCTGGGGTCAAGGCGAACCAGTGCTCCTCGTGCATGGCTGGGAAGCCTCCCATCTCGACATGCTCGCTTTCGTGGAACCCCTGCTCGCGCGCGGTCTCGGCGTGATCGCGGTCGACCTGCCGGCTCATGGCAGCTCCGAGGGCGTCTCGGCGACCATCCCACAGATGGCCAGGGCCGTGACCGCTGTCGGCAAGGCCTGTGGGCGCCTGCATGGCGTGATCGGCCATTCCGTCGGCGGGCCGGTCCTGACCGTCGCACTGGCCGGCGGGTTGGAGGCTGGGCGCGTGGTCCTGATTGCGTCACCCGCCAATTACGGCCGTCAGATGCGGGCGGCGGCAATGGCATTGGGGGTGGTCGACACCAGGGATCTCGCCCATATGGCCGACGAACTCATCCGCCTGGGTACCGAATTGCCGATCATGGACCTGCCCAGTTTTGCCGAGCGGTTGACGCAACCGGCTCTTCTCCTCCATTCCAGGGACGATCGCGTCGTCGCCATTGGCGAAGCGCGCGAAATTGCCAGATATTGGCGCGGATCAGGATTGATCGAGCTGGACGGGCTTGGTCATGGCCGCATTCTCAGCGATGCTGGTGTGATCGGCCAGACCGTCGATTTTCTGGCCGTGGATTTTCCGGCGGCGCGATCCGTGACAGGAGGCGAGGCTGTTCATGCGCTATGACAAGGGCCATAAGGATGCGACGCACCGGCAGATTCTCGAAACCGCCGCGTTGCGCCTGTTGCGGGATGGCATCGACGGCACCGGCATTGCGCCATTGATGGCCGATGCGGGGCTGACACATGGCGGCTTCTACAGCCATTTCGCCTCGAAGGATGCCTTGGTGCGGGAAGCCGTCGCCCATACGCTGACACAACGGCGTGGCAAGCTGCGCCGCTCCGCCGAGCGCGCCGATGACCCGATCGAAGGGCTGATCCGCTATTATCTGCGTCCTATCCACCGGGATATGCCCGACAAGGGCTGCGCCATCGCCGCGCTTTCCAGTGAGATCGCGCGCCAGTCCGAGACGACCCGGGCCGTCTTCACCGAGGAACTCTTCGGCAGCATCGGCGTGGTCGCGGACGCTCTGCCCGGTGGCGATGCCGAAATGCGCCGCAGCACCGCTACCGCCATCATGGCCCTGCTGGCTGGAACGCTTCAGCTCGCGCGCGTCGTCCCCAATCCCGAACAGTCCGACGCGATCCTGGAGGACGGCATCGAAGCGGCGCTGAAGCTGGCGCGTGGCACCTCCGGTGGCGGGAAAGTCAGTACAGACAAGTAGATCGGCCAGCGCCGGGCATCTGCCGATCTTTGATCGGCATCAGACCGGGATGCGCACATTCGCACGCAGTCCGCCCAATGGGCTGGTGGCGAGGGTAATGTCGCCGCCATGGAAGCGGGCGATGTCGCGGGCGATGGCGAGGCCGAGGCCTGTCCCGCCATGATCCTGGTTGCGGGCCTCGTCCAGCCGGAAGAAAGGCTTGAACACGTCCTCGCGGCTTTCTTCGGGCACGCCGGGGCCGTCATCGTCGACGGTGACGACGAGATAGCGTTGCTCGCGCACCCCGGTGATGACGATGGTCCTGGCGAAACGCTGGGCGTTGGATACCAGGTTCGTCAGGCAGCGTCGGAAGGCGTCCGGTCGCACCACCACGATGGGATCGCCCTGGAAGCTGACCCGGGCATCCTGGCCGTGGCGTATGGCATTGGCGCGCAGCTCCTCCAGCAGGGCGGCAATGTCGGTGGCTTCGGCCTGCTCCGCTGCGTCGCCGCGCGCAAAGGCGAGATAGGCCTCCAGCATACGGCTCATCTCGTCGACGTCCTTCTGCAGATCCTCATATTCGGGGCTGCTTTCGTCGAGCAGGGCCAAGGACAGCTTGAAGCGTGTCAGGATGGTGCGCATGTCGTGCGAGACGCCGTTGAGCATGGCGGTGCGCTGCTCGAAGGCGCGCTCGACGCGCCGGCGCATCTCGATGAAGGCACTCGCGGCCTGGCGCACTTCGCGAGCCCCGCGCGGGCGGAAGTTCTGGACATCGCGCCCCTTGCCGAAATCCTGCGCGGCATTGGCGAGCTGCTGGATCGGCCGGATCTGGTTGCGCAGGAAAAGGATCGCCACCGTGATCAGGATCAGCGAGGAGCCGAGCATCCAGAGCAGATAGATATAGGAGTTGGAGGCGAAGGTCTGGCTGCGACGGGCGAAGACGCGCAGCACGGCATCATCGAGCTTGACCCGGATCTCGACGAAATCCGAGCGGCCGACCGTATCGATCCAGAAGGGCAGGCCGATGCGCATGCGGATCTCGTCCGACAGCGCCTGGTCGAGAATGTCGAAGAAGGGCCGGGCACCGCGCGGCGGCAGATCCTCGAGGGGGCGGAACTCGATGCCGAGCGCGAGCTGCTTCTGGGCCACCAACTGGAGCAGGTCCGTCGTGCCTTTGTCATGGGGCATTTGCTGGTAGAGCTCGACGATCGCCGCGATGTCCTTGGTGGTGGCGGCCGACAGCCGCGCCGTCACGCCCTGCCAATATTTCTCCATGAACATGTAGGTGACGATGGCCTGCAGCAGCACCATCGGCGTGATGATGATCAGCAGCGAGCGGGCATAGAGGCCCTTGGGCATGCGGTCGCCCAGTGCCGACAGCACGCGCCCGGGGCCGGCGGCGAGTTCTCGCATCCGGGGCAACGCAATGCGGGCGGCCTCCGACGCCCGCGACAGGCCTTTGCGGAGCAGCGCTCCGGCAGATTGAAGGGCCGGCGGACGGGACTGCATCACATGTCGACCATCAGGCGGTATCCTGTGCCGCGCACCGTCTGCAGATAGACCGGATTGCCCGGATCCTTCTCGATCTTGCGGCGCAGGCGGTTCACCTGCACGTCGACCGTGCGCTCATTGGCGATGTCGGCGGCCGAACCGGCAAGCGCCAGCCGGTCCACCGTCTCGCGCGGGATCTCGACCAGCAGGCGCAGCATGTCGCGCTCGCGTTCGGTGATGCGAACCGTCTCGCCGCCTTGCTGGAGTTCGCCGCGCGAGACATGGAAGGTGAAGTCGCCGAAGGTGACGATGTCGCGCACCGGTTCCGCCGGTGTCGGAGCAACCGCCCGCTTCAGGATATTGTTGAGGCGCAACAGCAATTCGCGCGGTTCGAACGGCTTGGGCAAATAGTCGTCGGCGCCGATCTCCAGGCCCTTGATGCGATCATCCGGATCGCCGCGTGCCGTCAGCATCAGGATCGGCACGCTGGAGCCGGTGCGGATCCAGCGGGTCAGGTCGAAACCGTTCTCGCCTGGCATCATCACATCGACAATCATCAGATCGAAGGTGATCGCCTCGATGCGCTGCCGGGCGCTGGCCGCGTGTTCGGCCGTGGTCACGCGATAGCCGTGCTCGCCGAGATAGCGCGAGAGCAGCGTGCGGATGCGGTTGTCGTCGTCGACCAGCAGGATATGGGGGGCGTCGTCGGGAAGGACGGCAACCTTGTTCATCGTTTTTCACCCCGGATCTTGTCGCCTTTGGTGACGTTGCCGCTGATGAGCCGGGCGACTTCCGCCCGCCCGTCCGGATCGACCATGGCGAACAGGAAGCGTTGCGCCAGCTCGGGGCCGGTCAGCCCGGCTTCGGCGAGTGCTCGCGCGATGCGCTGGGATTGCGTCGTTGCCAGTTCGACGGCCAGTTGCTTGCCTTTCACCGTGGTGGTCAGCAAACGCTGCCGACGATCTTCCCTGCCTTCGCGCTGCAGGATGAAGCCCTGGTCGACCAGGTCCTTCAACACCCGGGCCAGCGACTGCTTGGTGATTTTCAGAATATCCAGCAATTCGGCGACAGTAAGATCGGGATTGCGGTCGACGAAATGCAGCACGCGATGGTGGGCCCGCCCAAAACCATAGGCTTCGAGGGCATGGTCGGGATCGGCAACGAAGTCGCGATAGGCGAAGAAGAAGAGTTCGATCAGCTCATAAAGCGGGGGCTCGCCCTGCTCGGTTTCCGAGCGTGGCGTGGAGGCAGGGGAGAACGAGAAATTTACGTCAGCCATATTGACATATTTTCGTCAGATCGTTACGCAAACCGGGCTCAGCGCGAAAGGATGTTCCGCCGGAGCGTTTCTCGATTTGGCAGAATTGCCAAGAATCGCAAAGACGCATCGAACCAAAGAGTTAGAGCAAAATAGCGTTTCCGTCTAAACGCGCTTTGCTCTGGAACGGGTGGATATCTCAACGCGCGAGGCGCGGTGCCGTTTCCGGCACGAAACATAAGGGGATTTGCCCCCCGACGCAAAAGCGACGGTTGCCATTATCCAGCCACGTCCCGAGCGAAAAAGACGCTCGCGGCGAACGGAACAGTTTCCGCAACTGCCCGCCAATGGCTATAACATTGCGGTTACCAAGCTGTCTTGCGCCCCGGTGAAATCGCCAGGGGATGCAGGGCTCCGCAAATGGAGCAAGTCGGCGTTTTGCCATTTGCTCCAACACGTTTTGCGATTCGACGGAAACGCCAGGAATCGCCGAGACGTGTCGAACCGAAGAGTAAGAGCAAGCAAGCGTTTTCGCCAAGACGCACTTTGCTCGAGGAAGCGCTAAGCGCTGGAGGATGTGTCATGTCGATGTTGCCCTTCGATCAACGCGATGGCTTTATCTGGCTGGATGGCCAGATGCTGGCCTGGGGCGATGCCAAGCTTCATGTTCTTTCGCATGGGCTGCACTATGGCGGTGCCGTCTTCGAGGGCGAGCGTTCCTATGGCGGCAAGATCTTCAAGTCCTCCGAGCATTCCGCACGCTTCAAGCGTTCTGCCGAGATTCTTGATTTCGCCATTCCCTATTCGGTCGAGGAACTCGATGCCGCCAAGCAGGCCGTGCTCGACAAGAACGGCCTGAAGGATGCTTATGTCAGGCCGGTGGCCTGGCGTGGCTCGGAAATGATGGCCGTGGCCGCCCAGCATGCCACCATCCACACCGCCATCGCCGTGTGGGAATGGCCGAGCATGTTCGACATGGCGACCAAGATGAAGGGTATTCGCCTCGACGTGGCCGAATATCGCCGGCCCGATCCGAAGACGGCACCTTCCTTGTCGAAGGCCGCCGGCCTCTACATGATCTGCACCATCTCCAAGCATCGTGCCGAGCGTCGCGGTTATGCCGATGCGCTGATGTATGACTGGCAGGGCCGTGTGGCCGAATGCACCGGTGCCAATGTCTTCTTCATCCAGGACGGCAAGATCCACACCCCGATCGCCGACTGCTTCCTGGACGGCATCACCCGCCGCACGGTGATCGATCTTGCCAAGGCCCGCGGTCTGGACGTGATCGAACGGCGCATCATGCCGGACGAACTCGGCAGCTTCAGCGAGTGCTTCCTCACCGGCACGGCAGCAGAGGTCACGCCGGTCAGCGAGATCCTCGAACATCGCTACACGCCCGGCACCATCACTCGCAGCCTGATCGAAGACTTCAATCAGGCGGTGCGCCCTGAGAGCCAGTCGGCTGCGGCCTGACGGAGCTGAGACCGGCGAGACGAAGCAAGGAGGCAGGCCGCGAGCCTGCCTTTTGCATTGAAAGCGCCCAAACAACGCTGCCTGTTGCCAGGACAACAGCGGGAACCCGGGCGCCATGCTGGGATGGATGAGGGGGCGGCCATGATGGGAGCGCGAGCGATGCGGGCAATTCGGTATCTGTCCCTTGGCATGGCGGCGGCGGTCATTTTCGCTGGCGCCTTTGCTCCGGCAGTAGGTCTTGCGCGCGACCGGTTGCAAACACTGCGTCTGGCGCCGCTTCGGATCATGTGCATCCGGGCGCCATGTCCCTGGGGCGAAATGGCGATCCAGCCGGTGGATGCGGCCGACTCGCCGCACCCGCTCTACCGAGGCCCGCTGCCCCGGCTGCAGGCAAGGCCCGCGGATGTCGCCGCGATCCGCCGTACTTGGCGCCAGCGGTCTTGTCTGATCGTCCGGGGACATCTGGACAGGGCCGGCGCCGGCCAGGGTGTGCTTTTGCAGGTATCGCGCGTCCTGAGGCGATGCTGATTGCTTTGTCTCACGAGGCGTCGACCAGCGCCATGGCTTCCGGCATGTAGCGCTCGCCGCTGACGCTGGCAGGCGGCATGGCTTCGTCGATGGCGGCAAGATCGGCTGCGGTGAGGGTGATTGTGGCCGCCGCCGCATTGTCCTCCAGATGAGGCAAGCGCCGGGCTCCAGGGATCGGCACGATGAAATCGCCCTGATGCAGTACCCAGGCCAGGGCGAGCTGGGCTGGGGTCACCCCCTTGCTCTCGGCGATGTGGCCAAACTTCGCCAGCAGGAGCCGGTTCGCCGCCATGTTGTCTTCCTGGAAGCGCGGCAGGGATTTGCGCCAGTCGTCTTCGGCGAGCGTGCTGTGATCGCGGATCGTGCCGGTCAGCAGGCCGCGGCCCAGCGGGCTGTAGGGCACGAAGCCGATGCCGAGTTCCCGGCAGACCGGCAACACCTCCGCCTCGACATCGCGGCTCCACAGCGAATATTCCGTCTGGACCGCGGCAATCGGATGGACGGCATGGGCGCGCCGGATGGTCGTTGCGCCGGCCTCCGACAGGCCGAGGGCCTTGACCTTGCCCTCTTTCACCAGGTCCGCCATGGCCCCGACCGTGTCCTCGATCGGCACGGCGGGATCGACACGATGCTGGTAGAATAGGTCGATGACCTCGATGCCGAGGCGGCGAAGCGAGGCCTCGGCAACGGCGCGCACATGTTCGGGACGGCTGTCCACACCGATGATACGGTCACGATCCTGGCCTTCCGGGGCAATGCGGAAACCGAATTTGGTCGCGATCACCACCTTGTTCCTGACCCCCTTCAACGCCTTGCCGACGAGCTCCTCATTGGTGAAGGGTCCGTAGACCTCGGCGGTATCGAAGAGGGTGATGCCGAGATCGATGGCGCGATGCAGCGTGCGGATGGCATCCGCCTCGGCCTGGCCGCCATAGGCAAAGCTCATGCCCATGCAGCCAAGGCCGATGGCGGAAACGCTGAGCTCGGTGCCGAGTTGGCGTGTCTTCATGATGTGGTCCTCCGTAATATCGGCGACCATGCACCTCATTGAGTTGTTCGATAATCCATGCTTTTTTAAATGGCTTGTTTTGTATAACTGAACAATGAAACGGACCGATCTCCCTGGCCTCGTCATCCTCTCGGCCATCGCCGAGCAGCGCAGCTTTCGTGCCGCGGCCCGCAAGCTCGGCATGTCGGTCTCGGCCGTCAGCCAGGCGATCACAGGTCTTGAAGAAAGTCTCGGCGTGCGGCTGCTGGCCCGCACGACCCGCAGCGTCGCGCCCACCGCTGCCGGGGAACGCTTGCTGGGGCACCTGCAGCCGGCGCTCGCTTCGATCGAGGAGGCGCTCGAACAGGCGAGCGCTTCGCAGGCGGACATCGCCGGGAAGCTGCGCTTCAGCGCGCCGCGCTCGGCCGTGCAGCATGTGCTGCTGCCGCTGGCCCTGCGTTTCATGCGCCGATATCCCGCGGTGAGCGTGGAAATCCTGGCCCAGGATGCCTTCACCGATATCGTGGCGTCGGGTTTCGACGCCGGCATACGGTTCGGCGAAAGCCTGCAGCAGGACATGATCGCCGTGCCGCTCGGCGGCCCGCTGCGCTTTGCCATCGTCGGTGCGCCCGGCTATCTCGATGGCCGGCACAGGCCGGAACTGCCCGCCGATCTCCACGATCACGATTGCATCCAGCGCCGCTTCACCGATGGCTCCCTCTATCGCTGGGAGCTCGAACGGGACGGCAAGGCCATCGAACTGGCAGTGACGGGCAGCCTCATCGTCAATGACGACGCCCTGATGCTCGATGCAGCTTTGGCGGGGCAGGGGCTGGCTCTGCTGATCGAGGGGCTCGTGGCGGAGGCGCTTGCCCAAGGCAGGCTCGTGCGCCTCATGGAGGATTGGTGCCCGGCCTTTCCGGGTCTCTTCCTCTACTATCCCAGCCGGCGCTTGATGCGTCCGGCCTTGCGCGCCTTCGTCGATTTCCTGAAGACGGAGGCGTAGTCGAAGCCGTTACAGCTTGGCGTAGTGCAGCACCGCCACGCCGCAGGGGAAGGGGCGGGCGTCGACCAGCTTGAGGCGCGTCGTCCTGTGCAACGCGCCGAGCACGGGCTTGCCATTACCGAGCAGGGCCGGATTGACGATAAAGTGGAATTCGTCGATCAGCCCGGCCTCGACCAGGGACGAGACCAGGATGGGGCCGCCATAGACGATGATGTCCTTGCCGGGCTCGCGCTTGAGGCGGTTGACCTCCTCGGCGAGACCCGATCTGGCAATTTCGGTATGGGTCCAGCGCGACTCCTTCAAAGTGCGGCTGAAGACGATCTTGCGCATGTCGCCGATCGCCCTGGCGAAACTTGACTGGGGGCTGGCGGAATCCTCCGCAACCGTCTGCCAGTGCTGGTGAAAGCCTTCCTCGGCCATCATCCGGCTGAGCAGGATGCAATCGGAGGACGCGGTCAGCGCCTCGTGATAGTGCCTGAGTTCTGTATCCCAGCCCCAGTCGGGCGCCCAGTTCCACACCATCCAGTCATTATTGCCATCCTGGCTCGAACTGAAACCATCGACGGAGATCTGCATTTCCAGCTTGAGTTTGCGCATGGCGTGGCCTCGCTGTGGGAAAGTTTCAGGGCGCCACCTCGGCCAGATAGGCTTCGAGCCTATCAAAGCTCTGGCTCCAGCCTTCGCCATGGCCGTCCCGCGAGGCGAGGGTAGTGAAGACGGCCTGGTGGAAACGCATCAAGGTCTGGCCGTCTTCCTCCTTGAAGGTGACGGTGACGATGGTCTCGGGGCCGGCATTGCCGTCGTCGTCCTCCCAGGCATGGGTGAAGACGAGGCGAGCCGGCGGTTCGACCGCCAGATAGGTGCCGCGAACCCAATGATCGCTGCCATCAGGCGCATGCAGACAAGTGCGATAGACACCACCCGGGCTGCAGTCGAACTTGTCCGAGGTCGCGGTGAAGCCCTTGGGGCCGGGCCAGCGCATCAGGTGCTGCGGCTCCGTCCAGGCCTTGAATACTAGATCGCGCGGCGCCTTGAACAGGCGGGTGATGACGAGTTCGTGTTCGCTGGCTGCCTGCGCGGCGTTGAGGGCGCTAGTCATGCTTGTCGTCCTTGTCGTTTCCGCGGGCCTGAAGGTCGGCGAGATAATCCTCAAGACGGTCGAAACTGTCGTCCCAGAAGCGGCGATAGTGCTGGACCCAGTCGAAGGCGTCCCGAAGCGGGCCCGGCTCGAGCCGGCAGGGTCGCCATTGCGCCGTCCGGCCACGGCTGATGAGCCCGGCCTTTTCCAGGACCTTGAGATGTTTGGAGATCGCCGGCTGGGTCAGCGTGAAGGGCTCCGACAGCTCCATGACGGTGGCTTCACCCTGGGACAGCCGGGCGAGAATGGCCCGGCGCGTCGGATCGGCCAGGGCCGAGAAGGTGTCGCTGAGATGGTCGGGCATCGTATATAGCCATCTAGTTAATTAACCTTATGGCTATATACGATTGTTGGCAAGAGAGGTCAAGCGGCAGATTCTATGTCGACTAAGGTGCTGAGACCCCTCATCCCCCTACCGGGACCTTCTCCCGCAAGGGGAGAAGGGGTGATGCACGACCTGAAAAGACCGCGTCCTGCCTCAGCCGGCTTTTGCCCGCAGCAGGCGCAGCGCGTTCATGGTGACCAGCACGGTCGCGCCGGTATCGGCGAGGATGGCCGGCCACAGGCCGGTGATGCCGGCAATGGTGGTGACCAGGAACACGGCCTTCAGGCCGAGCGCCATCGTGATGTTCTGATGGATGTTCGTCATGGTCCGGCGCGACAGCGAGACCATGCCGGCCACGTCGCTGACGCGCCCATGCAGCACGGCGGCATCGGCCGTCTCCAGGGCGACGTCGGTGCCGCCGCCCATGGCTATGCCGATATCGGCCGCCGCCAGCGCTGGCGCGTCATTGATGCCATCGCCGACCTTGGCCACCGTCAACCCCTGCGCCTTGAGCTCGTTGACGATGCGCTGCTTGTCCTGCGGCAGGAGTTCGGCATGCACTTCCAGCCCGAGCTTGCTGCCGATCGCCTGGGCCGTGCGGGCATTGTCGCCCGTGAGCATCAGGGTACGCACGCCGGCCGCACGCAGGGCCGAAAGCCCGGCGATGGCGTCCTCGCGCGGCTCGTCGCGCATGGCGATCAGCCCCGCAGGCACGCCGCCGGCCAGCAGGACCGAGACGGTTTTGCCATCCTGGTTGAAGGCTTCGATGCGCGTCACGATGTCCGCGGGAAGCGCCGTCTCGCTGGCCGCAGCCTTGGGCGAGCCGAGGAAGAGGGCGAGGCCATCGATGCTGCCGGTGACGCCCTTGCCGCCCAATGCCTTGGAGTCCCGGGCGACGGGGGCGAGGACGTTGCGTTCGGCCGCCTTGGCCAGGATGGCGGTGGCGAGCGGGTGGTTGGAACCGGCCTCCAGGGCCGCGGCAAGCCGCAGTACCTCGGCTTCCTCGCGGCCGAACGGCACGATGTCGGTCACCTTGGGCTTGCCCTCGGTGAGCGTGCCGGTCTTGTCGAAGGCGGCGGCGGTGATCTTGCCCACGGTCTCGAGCACGGCGCCGCCCTTCATCAGGAGACCACGGCGCGCACCGGCCGAGAGCGAGGCGGCGATGGCGGCCGGCGTCGAGATGACCAGGGCGCAGGGGCAGCCGATCAGGAGGATCGCCAGGCCCTTGTAGATCCACTCGTTCCAGGAAGCGCCGCCGAGGAGGGGAGGCAGGATGGCCACCAGGGCCGCGACCACCACCACGCCCGGGGTGTAATAGCGCGAGAAACGATCGATGAAGCGCTCGGTCGGCGCCTTGCTCTCCTGAGCTTCCTCGACGAGCTTGATCACCCGGGCAATGGTGTTGTCGGCAGCGCTGGCCGTCACGCGGATGCGCAGGGCGCCGTCGCCATTGACGGTGCCGGCGAAAACCGTGTCGGCGGTCTCCCTGCGCTTGGGCGTGCTTTCGCCGGTGACCGGCGCCTCATCGATGGCGCTCTCGCCCGAGACGATGACGCCGTCGGCGGGAATGCGGTCGCCCGGTCGCACCAGGATCACGGCGCCGACGGCAAGCGTTTCGGCCGGCACCTCCTTGGTGCGTCCTTCTTCTTCGAGAAGGGCGGTCTTGGGCACCAGGCTGGCAAGAGACTGGATGCTGGCGCGCGCCTTTCCGGCCGCGACGCCCTCCAGGAGCTCGCCGACCAGGAAGAGAAAGACCACGGCGGCGCCTTCCTCGGCCGCCCCGATGATCACCGCGCCCACGGCGGCGATGGTCATCAGCATCTCGATGGTGAAGGGCATGCTGTAGCGGGCCGCCACGAAGGCGCGCCGCGCGATCGGGATGAGGCCGACCAGCATGGCGATGTCGAAGGCCCAGACTGCGATCGAGGGGAAGAGATGTCCGATGCCATAGGCGGCCACCAGCGCGACGCCGGCGGCGATGGTGAGCCGGCCCTTGCCCGAGCGCCACCACGGACCAGAGGAGGGGCCGTGGTCATGGCCATGCAGACCGGCGAGGGCAGGTGCCTCGCTTTGGGCGCCATGATCATGTTTGCCATGATCGTGTTTGCCGTGATCGTGGCCGGCATGATCGTCATGGTCATCATGATCGTGATCGTGATCGTGGACGTGCCCCGCATGAGCATGGTCGTGACCGGAGCAGGCGCCGTAATCATGGTCGTGCTTATGATCGTGAGCTGGCTTCGCTCCCACGGTCGTCGGCGCTGCGCTGGCCAGGGGAGAAACCTTGTAGCCGAGGCGACGGACCCTATCCTCGACCGCGCCGAGATCCTGGCCGTCGCCATGCTTGACCGTCATCGTGCCTGCCGTCACCGACACCGAGACGTCCTCCACGCCGGTGACGCCGCGCACGGCCTTGTCGATCTTGCTGGCGCAGGAAGCACAGTCCATGCCCTCCACGCGGTAACGGGTCTGGGTCGCAGCGATAGCCATTTCGAGTCTCGCATTTCGAATGGGTTGCATCTTCTGCGAAGGCAACTACATCCTCTAGTGGCTAGAGGAGCAAGCGGAAAATGAAGCTTTCAGGCGTGGCGATCGGCGAGGCAGCCAAGCGCAGCGGCGTCAAGGTGCCGACCATCCGTTACTATGAGCAGGTGGGCCTGCTGCCGGCGCCGCCGCGCACCGACGGCAACCGGCGTCTCTATGAGGCAGCCGATGTGCGCAGGCTCGCCTTCATCCGTCATGCGCGCGAACTCGGCTTCGAGGTCGACGCGATCCGGACCCTGCTCGACCTGCAGGACAATCCCGGCCAGTCCTGCGCGGCGGCCGACGCCATTGCCCAGGCTCGCCTGGTCGAAGTGGAACAGCGCATTGCCAGCCTGCAGGCGCTGAAAATTGAATTGCAGCGCATGGCGGAAGGCTGCCGCCATGGCCGCGTCGACGAATGCCGCGTGATCGAGATCCTGGCCGATCACGACAAATGCCTGCATGGGCATCACTGAGGCGGTGTTTCCCGGCGCCGCCGAGCCCTCTCAGTGAGCGACCTCGTCGTGCCCCCTGCGCCAATAGGCGACGATGAGATGCTTGTGCTGGCGCAGACCGCGCTCGCCCAGGAGTTGGGCGCGTAAAGTGCGGAAGGCTTGGTATTCGCAGCCCACCCAGGCGTAGAGGCGGGAGCCGTCATCGGGGAAGGCCGTGCGGCTGACCGCCTCGACCAGCAGATTCGTGGTGCCGGCCGGCGCGCCGTTGCGGAACAGCCATTCGATCTCGATGGCTGCGGCAAAATCGAGCTGCTGTACCTCACTTTCGTCGGCGACCTCGATCAGGACCTTGCCGCGCGCGCTTGCGGGCAGGCGTTCCAGCATGCGCCCTATTGCCGGCAGCGCGGTCTCGTCGCCCGCGAACAGGTACCAGTCGGCCTCGGCCAAGCCGCCGCCACCCGGGCCGAGGACCCCGACCTCCTCGCCTGGCTTCATGCTCTCCGCCAGGTTTGAGCCCGGTCCGGCGTCGGCATGGCGCACAAAATCAATGTCGAGCATGCCGGCCACAACATCGAGTGAGCGCACGGTATATTTGCGCAGGCTGGGTTTGCGATCGGGATCTGGCCAATGGATCAGTCCGTCCGGACCGACGCTCGGCCATTGCGGTTCGGTCAGGTCGGGGTGCTGCGCGAGGATGTTGAGATGCAGCGCCTCCATGGACTGGTAGCGGGAGATGTCGCTGGCGGAGAACGTGATGCGGCGCATGTGAGGCGTCACATCCTTCACCCCCATCACCCGGAAGATCTGGAAGTTAGGAGGGCGTGAGATCTCCATGCCATCCCCGGTCCAGGCGATGGCGGGCCGGCTGCCCTGGGCAAATTCCACGATATGCGAGGCTACAGCCTGACGGATGAAATAGAGCTCCTCGAGACTCTCCGCCTCGGTGTCGACCAGGGTGGCCGGGCCGGTGTTCGAGAAGCGTGCCTTAGCGCCACGGAAATTGAGAATATGGGCGCCGTCGCGGTGCTCGACCTCGGCACCATGCTCGATGAAATGTTCGCAGAGTGGCACGATCACCGCTTCGGAGTCAGGCAGTTCGATGCGGGCCTGGGCGACAAAACGCTTCATGGATTTGCTTTCTGGTGGTGATGGGCCGAGGCGGAGCCCGAGCGGCCGCTGCGCTCGACCACACCGTCGACCATGATTTGCAGCCGTCCCTGCGAACAGCGTTCCACCCGTGCCTCGACGTCGTAGACATCGGCCAGCATGCGTGGGGTGAGGATGTCGTCTGGCGGCCCGGCGCCATGGAGCCTGCCCTGGCGCATGACAATGAGATCGTCAGCCCATTGCGCCGCCAAGGCGAGATCGTGCAGCACGGCCACCACGATGCGTCCGCCCGCGGCATAGTCCTTGATGCTGCGCATGATGAAATATTGCCGCGACGGGTCGAGCGCGCTCGTCGGCTCGTCGAGCAGCAGCACGGGCGGTGCGCAGGCGATGGCCTGGGCCAGGCTGGCCACCTGCTTCTGTCCACCGGATAACTGGTCGAGCGGCAGGGAGGCGAGATAAGGCACGCCGAGACGGGTCAGGACATCCAGGGCCTGCTCGGCATGCGAGCCCGGGCCTTCGCCGGCCTGGGCGACCCGTAGGGTCGCGATCACGGTTTCGAGCACGCTGAGGGAAACGTCGAGCGGCAGGGCCTGCGGCATGAAGCCGACCAGCCTCGCCCTCGCGGTGGCGCTCATGCGGGTGAGGTCGCGTTCGCCCAGCGCGATCTGGCCGCGCGTGCGAATGAGATGAGCCATGGCGCGCAGCAGGGTCGACTTTCCGGCGCTGTTGGGCCCGACCAGCGCCACCAGCCGCCCTGGCTGCAGGGGCGGCAAGGTGAGATCGGCGATGATTTCATGCCCGCCATAGCCGGCATGAAGCCCGCTCACGACGAGGGCGGGGGTATGATCCGCCTTCATAGGCCTTTCCCCAGCGTCCGTAGCACCAGGGTGAAGAACACCGGCAGGCCGATCAGCGCCGTCACTACGCCGACGGGCAGCAGCAGGCCGGGTATGATCAGCTTGGTGACGATGGAGGCGACCAGCATGACCAGTGCCCCCACAGCCATGCTGGCGGGCAGCAGGAAGCGATGATCCTCGCCGACCAGCAGCCGCGCGATATGCGGGCCGACCAAGCCGACGAAGCCGATGACACCGACGAAGGCCACCGCGGTGGCCGAGAGCAGGCCGACGCGCAGCAGCGATCCCAGGCGCAGCCTGGCAATGTCGACGCCGAGGCTGCGGGCGCGTTCTTCCCCCAGGCGCAGCAGCGTGAAGCGCGAGGAAGCCGCCAGCGAGAAGGGAATGCTGACGGCCAGCACGACCGCCAGGATCAGGGTGGTGTTGGCATCCGCCCGCACCAGGCTGCCCATGCGCCAGAAGACGAGCTGCTGCAGGGCATCGGTCGAGGCTATGAATTGCAGGAGCGACAGCAGGGCCTCGGCCGACAGGCCGATGGCGATGCCGAACAGGATCAGGGTCTGAGGGCTGGCGCCGCGCCAGCGGGCGAGGGCGTGGATCCCTCCCAGGGAGAGGGCGGCGAACAGGAAGGCGTTGGCTGAAACCATCCAGCTTGCCGGCAGCCCAGGCAGGGACAGGCCGAGCACGATCGCCACCGCCGCGCCGAGAGCGGCGCTGTAGGACACGCCGAGCGTGAACGGTTCGGCGAGGGGATTGCCGAGGACCGTCTGCATTTCCGCTCCCGCCAAGGCGAGGGCGGCACCGACCAGCAGCGCCATCACGCTCATCGGCAGGCGGACCTGCCAGACGATTACCTGGACGGGGCGGGCGACCTCGTCCGTGCCGAACAGGGCGGCCAGCGTGTTGCGCAGGCCGACGCCCGAGGGGCCGACGACAAGGTCGATCGAGAAGGCGGCGAGCCCGAGCGCGATCAGCGCGAGGACCAGGAACAGCCGGCGGCGTTGGCTCGCACGATAGTCGGTGAGGGCGGTGCGGCCGGAGTTCTTGGCGGAAGGGATGGGGCTCATGGCGTCGACGGACCCGCCACGGGCCCCGCATCGATCCAGAAGGTTCCTTCGACAGGGGCGGCCAGGAAACGTTGGTTGATCTCGGCCAGGGTCTGCTCCGGGTCGAGATCGGCGAACAGATCCGGATGCGTCCATTTCGCCAGGCATTCGACCGCCAGGATGTTCAAGGCCGAAATGGCAACCTGATGCGACAGGCCATAAGCGCGGCCTTCGCGCACGGCGTCGAGCTCGCCGAGGAGATTGCGCTGGACCACCGCGCGCAGGGAGGCGCGGGCGGCCTCCGGCGCGATGCCGGCGCCCAGAACGAGGCCGCCGCGCTTGGCCAGATGCGAGCCGCCGGTGCCGACATAGACCTGGGGATCGGCGGCCAGGACATATTCGGGGCTGAGCTGGCCGTCATAGCCGGGGACGATGTCGGCGCCGAGCACGCGGCCGCCGGCAAAGGCGAGGTCATGGGTGATGGGGTTGTCCGCGCCGGGGGTGGAGCAGCATTGCAGGCCGGCATGAGCATCGACGAGCACCTGCGGCCAGGTATTCCGGGGTTGCGTCTTCGCGCTTTCGAGCCGCTGGGCGATACGGTCGTAATGGACCTTCAGAAAGGCTGCAAAGGCCTCAGCGCGGGCTTCCTGGCCAATTGCCCTGCCGAGCAGGCGAATCGAGGCCATGGTCGCCTCGCCTGCCGTCCGTCCTTTGTTTCGAGGGGAATCGAGAAAGATCACTGGCACGCCGGCAGCCTCCAGCTTGGCGGCAATGGCGTCCCAATCGGGCTGCCAGATGCTGATGACGAACAGATCGGGCTGCGCGCCGAGGATCGCCTCGATCGAGCTGTTGGCGGGCGAAACCGCGCCGACCACGGCAATGTCGTCGATCTCGGGGAACCAGCGGTGGAAGGCATCATAAAGGCCGCGGTCGAACCGCTGCGGTGCGGCCCAGCCGGCCAGCTTGGAGATCGGCTGCGGATCGACCAGGGCCAACGACAGCAGGACGAGGCTGTCATTGGTGACGATGCGCCTGGCCGGCTGTTGCAGGCGGACTTCGCGCCCGGCGGCGTCCGTCAGCCGGATCTCGGCCCGGGCGGTGGATACCAGGCTCATCGCAGCCAGGATCAACCCGCCGAGCAGGAGGAAGGCCATGGATCTGCAGGTCATCCTGGCGGTGGCCCCGGCCTGCGGTTCGGTGCGGAGGAATTGTGCGATCATCACCATGTATATTTCAGATTCGCGGTGATCGCGCGTGCCGCACCGTAATTGCAGCTGCCGCCGGTGATGTTGAGGCAGTGCGAGACATAGGTCTTGTCGAACAGGTTGGTGACGTTGACCCGGAAGGTGGCGCCCTGCAGGTTCTTGCCCAGCGTGCCGAGATCATATTCGGCACCAAGGTCGACCAGCGCCCGGCCGGGAATGCGCAATTGCGGGAGATATTTGGCGTCGGTCTGGTAGGAGGACGTCGCGCGCACGCCTGCGCTCAAGGATAGACCGGGCACGAAGCCTGGGCGATAGAGGGCCCACAGGCTGGCCTGATGCTCGGGCAGCCGCAGCATTTCCCGGCCAAGCTCCGCCGGCGTGTTGGAACTGAGTACCTTGGAGTCGGAGTAGGCATAGGACGCCATCACCTGAAACTGAGGCGAGAAATCGTATTTGCCTTCCAGTTCAATGCCGCGAACGCGCTGCCGGCCACTCTGGACGGAAAAGCGAGTATCGCGCGAATCCGGTGTCAGGGCGTTATCGGTTGTGAGCTGAAAAGCCGAGATGGTCACCATACCGCCGCCGCCTGGCGGCTCATATTTCAAGCCAACCTCATATTGCTCCGCTGTCAGTGCCTTGAAGGGTACCTTGTCCAGACTGGACCCGAGCAGCGGCAGGAAGGAGGTTGAGTAGCTCACATAGGGCGCCAGGCCATTGTCGAACAGATAGGTGAGCCCGGCTCTGCCGCTCAACTGCCTGTCCTTGGTGGTGACAGGTGCCTTACCCCCGGGCATGCGGTCTTTCGTATCGATCTGCGAGATGTCGTAGCGCAGGCCGAACGTCGCGACCCATCGGTCATAGCGGGCCTGGTCCTGGAGGTAGACGCCGATTTGGTTCTGTGTCTGCAGGCCGGAGCGCTGAAGCGGGGCCAGTGGGAACGGGCCATTGCCGTAGACGGGATCCAGGATGTCGATCGGCCGTGTCGGGCCGCTGTTGCCGAAATTGGTCGACGAGGTGTTGTGGACGTAATCGAGGCCCGCCAGCACGGTGTGGTCGAAGCGGCCAGTGGCAAACTTAGCCTCGATCTGGGTGTCGACGGTGAAGGCCGACAGGGTGTCCTGCGACATGGCGGTGACACGGTTGAGGGTGCGTCCGTCCGGCTGCCAGGCAAAGGCCGGGTTGACAAGCACCAGCTTCATGCTCTGGTCGGAGCGGGCGAAGCGCAGATTCTGGCGCACCGTCCAGGTGTCGTTGAAGCGATGCTCGAACTCATAGCCCAGATGGAAATAGTCGCGGTGGAAGTGGCCCCAATCCGGCTCTCCCAGGAAGAGATCGCGCGGGATCTGTCCCTTGGGATTGCGTAGCAGCGTGCCGACGGCCGGATAGAAGCGCGGATTGAAGACCGGCCGATCGTTCTGATAGTAGCCATAGAGCGTCAGCGTGGTGTTCTCGTCGGGACGCCAGCTCAGGCTCGGCGCGATTAGGAATTGCCGGTCGCGCTCATGGTCGATCTGGGTGTTGAGGTTCTTGGCAAGGCCGATCAGCCGATAGGACCAGGCTCCGTCTTCGCTGAGGGGGCCGGTGAAATCGAAGGCGCCCTGGATGCCGCCGAAGGCGCTCGATTGCAGCGATACTTCCCGCCGGGCAGTGCTCAGCGGACGCTTGCTGACCTGGTTGATGAAGCCGCCCGGAACCGTGCGCCCATAGAGCACCGAGGCCGGCCCCTTGATTACCTCGACGCGATCGAGCGTATAGGGATTGATGGCGGGATTGGCGTAGCCGCTGGGGTCGCCGGGGAGGACAAGCCCATCGAGCCAAGTGGTGGCGTAGGTGTTGAAGCCGCGAATATAGAGCCAGTCATAGCGGATGTCGTTGCCGTTCGGGTCCGACATCACGCCCGGCGTGTAGCGCAGCGCCTCGGCCACCGTATTGGCGCCCTGGGCGTCCATCTGGCCGCGCGTGACGACGCTGACCGCCTGCGGCGTCTCGATCAGGGGCGTGTCGGTCTTGGATGCGCTCTTGTTGCGCTTGGCAACCACGCTCCGCTCACCGCTCGGGCCTCCTGTCGCCTGGACGACGACCGGATCGAGCTCGATCGGCGGCGGCGTCGCCGTGCTGCTTTGCTGCGCCAGGGCTGCGGGCGCAGACATGCCCTGGAAAAGGACGATAGTCAGCGCCAGCCCGGAGACGTTTGCAACCATACACAGCCGCAATGCAAATTCTGTGCAGTCTAGATTCATTCTAGATTTTGAATCTCGTAACGATCCACTGGTAACGCTGCCATTATCTTCTGGTTTTGATCTGTTCAAAAACATGCATTGTCCAGGGAATTGACTTGCTATGTGAGTTTAATTATCGGCTATGGCATTGTTTCGCACTTGGCAATGTTAAGGTCTTTGCGCAACGATCTTAGATCTTTGCGTGCCGATGAAATCTTTGGTGACGGATGATCGCGGCGTCCCAAGCCCTGACTCTGGGGTAGAGGGATGCCGAACGTAGACGGAAAGGCTTTGCCGATGAGCATAGTTTCAAGCCAGCGCGGGCAGGCTGCCGGCGGCGAGCTCAAGGCCATTCGCGTGCGCGATTTCCTCGAAAGGGACAAGGTTACCCTCGACAGCCCCGACAGCCGCCTTTCGATGGACGATATCCTGATGGAAGGTGAGTTCATGCACCGGGAATTGCGCCCGGGCCTATTCCTGCATGGCGGCAACGTCGTTGAGGAACGTGCCTTTACGGTGACCTCGCATCTGCAGCCGGGCCTGTCCTGCATCTTCTTCGTGGACGGCAAGGTGGGGCTGGGGATTGGCGACCGTCATTTCGAGTTCCGAGGCGGCCCGCGCGGGGCGATGGAAGGCGTTGCCATCATGAGCACCACGCCCGAAATCTTCCGCAGGATTTCGCGGGAACGCCAGCATGTGCGTCATCTGGTGGTGTCCGCCTCGCCGGAATGGCTGCAGATCGAGGGCCTCGAGGCCGTGCATGGCGAGGGGCTCGTCGCCGGCCTGCTCAAGGATCATCTCGGCGAGCATCGCTGGACGCTGATGCCGCGCCTGGCCGAACTGGTGCGGCAGGTCATGACGCCGACGGCGTTTGCACCGGAATTGCGCAATCTCTATCTGGAGGGGCGCGCCGTGGAGATCGTGGCCGAGACCATCGCTGCGGCGACACGGACAGATCGCAGCCGGAGCGCAGGCGGCACTTTGGCCCGCCAGGATCTCGTCCGCCTGAGGCGCGCCAAGGACCTGATCGCAACCCATCTGGCCGAGCCGCTCAGCATCGATGCGATCGCCCGGGAAGCCGGGGTCTGTGCCAGCGGGTTGCAGCGGCTGTTCCGGCTGGGCGAGGGTCATAGCGTCTTCGACTATGTCCGGCGTATTCGACTGGAACATGCCCATACCGCCCTGTTGTCGGGCGAGACGAGCGTCCAAGAGGCCAGTGAGCTGGCTGGCTATGCCAGCCCGGCGAATTTCGCCACAGCATTCCGGCGACAATTCGGTCTCACTCCTCGCGAGGTATCGGGCCAGTGCCGGGCCCATTGAGACCATCGGACGATCCTTGGACCCGCTATAGTGTCAGGCAACCAGCCGGTCCCGCAGGAACGCCGCGAGCTGCCGGGCGGGATTGCTCGGTTCTTCCCCCAGGAACAGGCCGAAATGGGCGCTGGGCGGTGCCGGCAGGCGAAAGCGGGGTGCCAAGGTTTCGCAGTCGGCAGGGAGCGTCTCCGGCAACATCAGGCTGATGCCGAGACCGGCACGCAATGCGCCGACCAGCGCCGCGAACGTGGTGACGTGGCAGGCGATGGTCCAGGCGATGCCGGCTTCGGCAAAGGCGACGGCCGTCATGTCCTGCCAGGTGCAGGATTCCTCGAAGGCGACAAAAGGTACGGGCGCAGCGTCGGACAGGTCGATGAGGCGGCTGCCGCCCCAGACCAGCCGCCGGGACCAGTGGAAATGGGGCGCCGAACCGAAACGGGCGGGATCGCCGATGACGATGTCGCAGCGGCCTTCCCGCACGGCGCCGTCGAGTTCGGGACTGTGGGCCGTCATCAGGTCGAGCTGGATCTTGGGATACTGCTGCCGAAACTCGGCGAGTGCGAGTGGTAATGGCGTCATTGCGAGGTCCTCGACCAGGCCCAGCCTGACTCTGCCGGCCAGTTGCCGGCCCTCGATCTGTCGCCGCGCATCGCTGGTCAACGCGAGCAGGCGCCTGGCATAGGCCGCCAATGTTTCGCCGGCCTGCGTCAGCGAGACGCCGCGCGGCGTCCTGTCGAGCAGTCTGGTGCCGAGATCGCCTTCGAGCCGCTGCAACTGCATGCTGACCGCCGCCTGCGTCCGGGACAGCCGCTCGGCTGCCGCGCTGATCCTCCCGGTTTCGGCCGCGGCAAGCAGAGCCCGCAGGAGATAAGGATCCAGATCTCGATCCATAAATTATCCTGATGTCTATATCATCATTATAAGGATACTTTTTAACCTCTCGATCTGGCAAGCCCATTCCGTCACATCGCCGGAAGGGAGCCTTGTCCATGCTCAGCCAGATTTTTCACGAACTCGGCCTGACACCGCCGCGGGTTGTCCGCGCCGACCTGCCATTCGAGCCCTGTGTGCGTATCGGCGACATCGTCTACATCTCCGGCCAGATTCCGGAACGCGGCAAGGAGATCACGGCCATCGGCAAGGTCGGCGACGGCGTGAGCCTCGATGAGGCCCGCAAGGCCGCCGAACTATGCGCTGCCAACGTGCTGTTCTGGCTCGACAGGGAGCTTCAGGGCGATCTCGATCGGATCGTCCGGGTCGCCAAGCTCACCGTCTATGTCAATGCCGCGGCCGGGTTCAGCCAGATCTCGCAGGTAGGCAATGGTGCCTCGGAGCTGTTTCTCAGGATCCTCGGATCCCGAGGCGAGCACGCCCGTTCCGCCTTGGGAATGGCGGGGCTCCCTTTGGGCGTCGCCGTCGAGGTCGATGCCATCGTGCATGTGCGCTGAACGGATGACGCAACAAAATATTGGATAGAAACATGAATCTCGGAATCGAAGGTAAGCGGGCCCTGGTGCTCGGTGGCAATAAGGGCCTCGGGCGCGGCGTGGCCGCCCGCCTGGCGGCGGAGGGGGCGGTCGTCGCCGCGGTTGGACGCGACGCGGCAGCACTCGAGACGACGGCCGCGGAACTCCGCGGCGTCTCGCCGTCCTCCTTCGGTATTCGTGCCGATCTCGAAAATCCCGCCGATGTCGCAGCCATGTTCGAGCGGATCGATCTCGAATGGGGCGGCGTCGATATTCTGCTGCTCAATGGCGGCGGGCCGCCGCCTTTCGGTGCCGGCGAAACGGATAGCGCACGATGGCATCGACAGTTCGATGCTCTCTTCCTGACGGGCCTGGGCATCGCCGCCCATGTCCTGCCGGGTATGAAGGCAAGGCGCTGGGGCCGCATCCTCGTGGTCTCATCCACAAGCGTGCGGGAGCCGATCAGGGGACTGACGGCCTCGAACGCCTTGCGGGCGGCGGTGGCCGGCTGGGCCAAGAGCCTTGCCAACGAGGTGGCGGCGGATGGCGTCACCGTCAACCTCCTGCTGGCCGGCCGGCTCGATACCGAACGGACCAAGGTACTCGACCGCCTCGATGCCGAGGCGCGCGGCGTGGATGCAGAGGCGATTGCGGCGGAGAGCCAGGCCGAGGTTCCGATCGGGCGCTATGGCACCGCCGATGAATTCGGTGCCGTTGCCGCCTTCCTGGCCAGTGACCTCGCCTCCTATGTCACGGGCGCAGCCATTCCGATCGACGGCGGCCTGGCTCGGGCTATCCTCTAATTGGGGAGCAGCCCCAACCGCTGCCGCGCACTGGCCATGGTGGGGCCACCGGCCACCACCACCGACATGTCGGTTCCCCTGACATCGGCGCGGGCCAGTCCGACGATGCGGCCCGTTTGGGGCGTGCTTTTGGCAAAGGAGAACGTCAGCTCGACCGAATTGGCCCGTTTACGTGCGCCGATGAGGTGGCCGTCGATTCCCGCCAGGTTCGGGGAGCCCTCGCTAAGCAGCCGGAGTGCCTGGAGGAGCTTGGCATCGGTAAGAGAACGGTTGGCCATCACGCCCCGGAAACCCAGTGCGCTGCCGTTCGGCAGGGAAGCGGTTCCGGTCATCACGAAGCCTGGCCCACCGCAGCGTGCGCTCCTGCAGATAAGCCCTTTGGTGAGACGCACGCCCGACGGCGCGTAATATGCCAGATTACGCGCTTCCTCCCAGCCTCGCGATGCCAGGCCGGCATCGGTGGCCGGTGAGAGCGATACGCGTCCCGCACAGGAGGCTAAAGCAAGGCAAACAGCAAAAATACCGAGAAGACGGATCAAGAGAACCCCCAAGGCATAGAACAAGTAGTGTATTCTACTACGTCACCAAGCTAGGGGTAGTTTCCGTCACGAGCAAATGATTTCGAAGTTCAGATCAACGCTCGGCGATAAAAGAACAGGGCAAGAAGATTTCTACTCCGCCGCAATCGGAATGCTGACGCCGGGCTCTTCCTCGAACGGGGTCTCCAGCTCGACGAACTTGTCGGGGAAGAACCCATTGAAACGGGTGCGCAGGCCGAGCGAATAGGCGCCGATATGGCCGATCTCGATCCAGTCGCCGGTGTCGATTGTCTCGGGCAGATAGAAGGGGCGGGTCAGGATGTCGACGGAATCGCAGGTCGCACCGCAGATGCGGAACGGCAACAGCTTGTCGGGCGAGCCGTTGCGGCGCTTGCGGGCGGGATCGGGAATGAAGCGGGTCGGCAGCAGGAGCTTGCCCGTCCATGAATCGGAGAGCGAGGCCCAGACACCGTCATTGATGTAGAGGCGCTGGCCCTTCTTGAGCAGCACGCGCACCATCACCGACAGGCAGCGCGCCACGATCACCCGGCCGGGCTCGGCCACCAGCGGCAGGTCGTCCAGCTTCCAGTCGGCGATGTCGGCCCGGATCTGGCGCATCAGCGCCTCGGTCGTCGGCGTGCCCTGGTTCGAGCCCTTCTTCTTGGGGTCGAGGCCATATTGCGCGGGAAAGCCGCCGCCGATGTCGAGGCTGACGATATCCTCCTTGATGCGCGAGCGCACCCAGGCGACGGAGGCCATCGCCCGTTCATAGGTCTCCGGATCCTCGACCTGGGAGCCGACATGGAAGGCGATGCCGGTCTTGAAGCCGATGCCGGCCATGCGATCGAGCAGCTCGACCGCATGGGTCGGCGTGGCGCCGAACTTCTTGGAGAGTTCGTAGGCAGCCGCGCCCTTGGTGGCGAGGCGCAGGAACAGCGTAATCTCCTCGGGCGGAATGTCGAGGGCGCGCACGATGCGCAGGATCTTGGCGACTTCGTCCTCATGGTCGAGCGAGAGTTCGCGAATGCCATAGGTCTCCAGCGCCAGGCGGATATGGGACTGCGCCTTGACCGGATGCATATAAAGGAGTTCGCAGTTCGGCGAAGCGGCCCGGGCTGCTTCGAACTCGGCCGGGCTGGCGACGTCGAAGGAGGTGATGCCGGCCTCGGCCAGCACCTTGAGGATCATCGGCTCGCCATTGGTCTTCACGGCATAGGCGGTCTTGCCGGGAAACTGGGCCATGAACTCGCGCGCATCGGCCGCCAGGACCTGCGGTCGGAAGCCATAGACCGGTTCGTCCGGGCGGAGTGCCAGCGCAGCTTCGCGGGCGGTGGTGAATTTCTGCATGGCCGAATCGACGCCCCGTTTCGTGATCCATGTTTAAGCCTGTTCATGGCTGCTGCAAAACAACCGTGTTTCCTGACAGAAATGTGACAGACGAAGGCGATCATGTCGTCTTGGGGGCAGCAGCAAGCCGAGCGATTGCCAGGCCGCCTTGCGAACGGCAGCAATTGGGGCCCGGCCCCATGGCTTGGTGCTTGACGGCTGGCCTCAGCGCGGACAGATTCGCATGAGTTGCTGATTTAAGGATTCTCATCATGCGTATTGCCGGTCTTGCCGCCGTCCTGCTGGCTGCATCCTGTGCGCCGGCGCTTGCCGCCTCGGCGCTGGAAAAGAATTTCTGGCTGTCCGGGCCTAATTACGACGCCGTCCTGCCCCATTGCGCCGACAAGGCCGTCTCCGACCAGATCGCCGCGCGCTTTGCCCGCAAGGAAGCGAATTACTGGCATTCCAACCTGGCGATCCAGCAGATCGACCGTCATCGCCAGGTCGCCTTCCGGCCCTGGGGCGCGAGCTACATTCCGCGCCGCTTCTGCGTGGCGCGCGTGCTGACCAATGACGGGCATTATCGCCGCGTCTCCTATGCGATCGCCGAGGATACCGGCTGGATCGGCGCAAGCTGGGGCGTGGAATGGTGCGTCGATGGCACCGACCACAACCTAGCCTATGCGCCCGCCTGCAAGATGGCGCGTCCGTGATCCGTCTCCTGCTCGCGGCCATTGTCATGGTGGCCGCGAGCAGCGGTCTCGCCGCGCGTGAGATCCGTGGCGGGGCACCGGGCGATTTTGACCTTTATCTGCTCGCGTTGACCTGGTCGCCGGGCTTCTGCGCCACGGGTGGCGCGGCCAAGCAGCCCGACCAGTGCGATATCGGTTCGCGCCTCGGCTTCCTTGTCCATGGCCTGTGGCCGCAGGGGGAGCGCGATTTTCCCACCGAGTGCAATCCCGGTGCCTTCGTGCAGCGGCGAGACCTCGCCGCAACCCGGGGCGTGATGCCCTCCGAAGGCCTGGCCCGCTATGAGTGGCGCAAGCATGGCACCTGTTCGGGCCTGTCCCCGACCCGCTATTTCGAAGCGATGGCGACGCTCTATCGCCGGATCGTCGTCCCCGAAGCCTATCGGGCCCCGGGGCAGGACAGCCGGGCCGCACCGATCGAGATCGGGCGGGCCTTCTCGCAAGCCAATCCCGGCCTGCGGCCCGACATGATGACCGTGGTCTGCAGCCGGGGCGAGCGTGGCAGCGTGCTCACGGAATTGCGTATCTGCCTGAGCAAGGATCTGCGCACTTTCCGGACCTGCCCGACGCAGCTGCGTTATCAGGGCTGCCGGACGCGCGACATTCTGATACCAGCGCTGAACTGACATCGCTTGGGGGAAATCGACATGGCTCTATGGCTCAAATTTGCAGGCGTGGGGGAAGGGGAGGCCGAGGCAGGCGCACCTAAGCCCGAACGGCTGGAAGCCGGCGATCCGGCCTTCCGCACCTGGAACAGCTATGAGAGCGCCGATGGCAAGACCTTCTGCGGCATCTGGGAGGCAACGCCCGGGCGCTGGCGCATCGTCTACGAGGAATGGGAGAGCTGTACCTTGCTCGAAGGCCGCTCCATCGTCACGCCGGATGGCGGGGCGCCGGTCGAACTGGGCCCTGGCGACACCATGATCCTGGAACCGGGTTTTGCCGGCAGCTGGGAAGTGGTGGAGACGACGCGCAAGAGCTACGTGATCCGGATTTGAACGCCGCTTTTAGGACGGGACATCGGTCTCGTCTTCTCTCCGCTTGCGGGTGGGGAGGATCGCCTCGTCGTGCCCAATTGCCGGGCGTGCCGTCTCGACATGACCCTGCCGGTCCAGTCATGTCGTGGCCTACCTCGATCGTCTCCGCTGCGGATGCCGACGTGCGGGCGACCTAAGCCGTGGACTTCTGCCTGCCATGCCGCCCGGCTGCGATTTCCCCTCTTGCCACTCCAGTGGCTTCCCGGCGATATGGGCTGGGCGGAGGTGACAGGTACAATGGCAGCAGAGCAGGGCGGCACCACCAGTTTTCTACGTGAGCGCGATGGTCATGAGGCTCGCGTTTCCTATGCGGAACTCTTCTTCGATCTCGTCTACGTCTTCACGGTGACGCAGCTTTCCCACTCGCTTCTGGAGCATCTTTCCTGGGGCGGGGCGCTGCAGACCCTGGTCCTGTGGTTCGCCGTCTGGCTGGCCTGGCAATATACCTGCTGGTTCACCAACTGGTTCGATCCGGAGAAGACGCCGGTCCGTATCTGCCTGTTCGCCTTGATGGCGCTCGGGCTCGTGATGGCAGCCGCCTTGCCGGAGGCCTTCGGGGAACGCGGGCTGATCTTTGCGATCTGCTTTGCGGCCATCCAGGTCGGGCGCACGGCCTTCGCCCTGTTCAGCCTGGGTGCAGGTACCCCGATCTCCCGCAATTTCCAGCGCATGATCGGCTGGAACCTGATCGCGGCCTGCATCTGGATCGCCGGCGGCCTCGCCGAGGGCGAAACCCGCATCGTCTTGTGGATCGTCGCGGTGGCCTGCGAATATTTCGCCCCCTGGTTCGGCTTCTGGCTGCCGGGGCTCGGCCGCTCCGATCCCGGCAAGGAATGGACGGTGGAAGGCGGCCATATCGTCGAGCGCTGTGCGCTCTTCGTCATCGTCGCGCTGGGCGAATCTGTCCTGGTCACCGGAGCCACCCTGGCCAAGTCGGCGGCCTGGGATGCCCCCAGCCTGATCGCCTTCTTCGTCGCCTTCCTCGGCTCGATCGCCATGTGGTGGGTTTATTTCGACATCTCCACCAAGGATGCGACCGAGGCGATCGTCGAATCCGACAGGCCCGGACAGATCGCCGCCTATACGCATTATCTGCATGTCGTCCTGATCGCCGGCGTCATCGTCACGGCCGTCGGCAACGATTTGTCGATCGCCCACCCCGCCCATCACGTCGATTTCGGTGGCATGGCGGTGATTTTCGGCGGGCCGGCGATCTATCTGCTCGGCAATGCGCTCTACAAGCGCCTGATCTATGGCGGCGTGCCGATCACCCATGTCGTCGGCCTGCTGGCGCTCGCCATCACCGCGCCTTTCGCCTTCATGACCGATCTTTTGATGATCAGCGGCATCACCACCCTGATCGTGCTCGTCGTGGCGATCTGGGAGGGTTATATCAGCAGGAAAGCGAAATCGAAGGCTCCGCAACACGCATCATGAACTATCGCCATGCCTTCCACGCCGGCAACTTTGCCGACGTCCTCAAGCATATCGTGCTGGCGCGCATCCTGACCCATCTCAAGGCCAAGGAAGCGCCGTTCCGCGTGATCGACACCCATGCCGGCACCGGGCTCTACAGTCTGGAAGCCGAAGAAGCCCGCCGCACCGGCGAATGGCGGGATGGCGTCGGCCTGATGGCGGCAAATCCGCCATCGGTGCGGGTCGCCGAACTGATCGCACCCTGGCACGATCTCTGCCAGGGGCTGATGGCCCAGTCCCCGCCGCTCTATCCCGGCTCGCCCTGGCTCGCCGCCGACCTGACGCGCGACCAGGACCGCCTGGTCTTCTGCGAAAAGCATCCCGAGGATGCCAGCCGCCTGCGTGGCAATTTCGCCCGCGGCAAGCGGACCAAGGTGACGGAGGGCGATGCCTGGGCCTTGCTGCCCGGCCTGCTGCCGCCGCCCGAGCGGCGGGGCCTCGTCTTCATCGACCCGCCTTTCGAGGAGGACAACGAGTTTCGCGCCATCGCCGAGGGTCTGGCGCAGGCGTTGCGACGCTGGGCCACCGGCATCTATGCCATCTGGTATCCGATCAAGGGCATGCGCGAGGTCGAGAGCTTCGCCCGCAAGGTGGCGGCATTGCCCGCCGGTCGCATCCTGCGCTTCGAACTCAGCCGCTACACCGTGCAGCGCATCGACCGCCTGAATGGCTGCGGCATGATCATCCTCAACCCGCCCTGGAAGCTGGACGAGGAACTGCGGGCGGTGGGCGACTATCTGGCTCCGCTCTTTGCCAAGGAAGGCAACGGCCTCATCCGCCTCGATTGGCTGAAGGAAGAAGAAAAGCGCTGATCCGCCTTTGAGGAGGAATCAGGCCAGGCGTGTCTCTCCCAGCGACGCGATGGGGCGGGCGCTGGCCGACAAGGTGGCCCGCGGCGCGAAGTCGATGAACAGCGGCAGGCTGGCGGCACCCAGGGCATGGGCGATCGAGCCGAAGGTGCCCAGCCGCAGCACCGGTGCGCTGCGTGCCTCGGGAATGGCCGCGGCCAGCGCGGTTTCTAGTCGCGAGACGATCTCCTGCATGATCGGCGCCCCGAGGTCGCCGTCAATGACCACATTGGGAACGTCGAGCAGAGCCTGTGCCGACAGGACCGGCCCGACCAGGGCGTCGACGCAATCGGCGATCCATTCTTCCAGGGCCGCCGGATTGGCGGCGATGGCTGCCGGCAGATCGTGCGGGCCGACGATCTTGCGGCCATGCCAGCCGAGATGGCGCATCAGGGCGGCAATGGAGGCCCGCGCCAGCAGAATGTCATAGGGGCCCTTGGGCGGAGGCACCGAGGCCAGGCGGGAGGGCGGCACCGGCAGCATGGCGACGTCGCCGGCATTGCCCTGGGCGCCGCGGCGATAGTCGCCGCCCAGCACCACGCCGCCGCCGATCGCCGGACCGATGAAGAAATAGACGAAATCGTCCGATTCCCGGCCAAAGCCGTAAAAGAGCTCGGCGATGGCGGCGGCGGTGCCGTCATTCTCGGCATGGACGTCGAGGCCGGTCAGGCTCTGCAGCGCGGCGGCGAAGTCATAGCCTTCCCACAGCGACAGCGTGTCGATCTCCAAATTGAGCCGATCGAGCCAGGCTCCGAGATTGTAGGGCTGCGCCAGGCCGATGCCGAGCACGCGTCCGGGGGACAGGCCGTCGGCGATGGCCTTGAGATCGGCGACGTCGGCCGCGACCACGGCCAGGGCCTCCTGCGGAGCCGGCAGGGGATAGTCATGCGAACGCTTGTCGATGAGATGACCGCCGAGATCGACCAGGGCGGTCTCGATGCGGTTGCGGTCGATCCGCACGCCGATGCCATAGGCCCCCGTCGGCTCCAGGCGCAGCAGCGTCGCCGGCTGCCCGCGCTGGCCGTGATAGCGTTTGCCGACAACGGAGATCAGCCCGAAGGCCTGCAGGTCGGAGACGATCTCGCCGATGGCGGTGTTGGTCAGGTTGGCGGCGCGGGCAAGGTCGGCCTTGGAGGCTTCGCGCAGGCGTCGCAGGCGCTGCAGCACGACACGATGGTGGTAGTGACGGATGCGCGCGGAGGTCAATCCGCGTTCCGCCATCGACGCGGGCGCCATGGCTTCCTCCCCCTTACCGCCTGGAGCAAGACACGTTCGGGTGTGAACGCTTGTTTGCTCCCACTTTCTGGGCGAGCGCATAGTCGCCACGCCGCTCTTTATTCATTGCCGTTGAGTAAATTCAAGAAGAGCGAAGGTGTCAAGCATCATGCGGGACCGTGCCGTCCGGCGCGTCAAGGAACCGACGCAGTCCTTGTCCCGTTTCCCATGGTCGCACCCGGATTGACGCCGGGCAGGGGGTATTGTCAGATCATTGACAGGTTCTGCCTGAGCCGGCGCACTATGGTGAATGGATCATGCAATTCGATTTCAAGGGCAGGCTGGTGCTGGTCAGCGGCGGCACCAGCGGCATCGGAGCCGCGATCGCGGCAGGATTTGCCGAAGCCGGCGCTTCCGTCGTGGCCGCAGGCCTGCCCGGAGCGGCCGCGCCTGCCGGCGTCGAGACGGTGGAGCTCGACGTCAGGGATGGTGCGGCCGTCGCCGCGCTGGCCGGGCGTTATCAGCGTCTCGACGTGCTGGTGAATGCCGCCGGCATCATCCGGCGCGGTGCCGAGCATGAGCCGGAGATCTTCGAAGAGGTGATCGACATCAATCTCAACGGCACGATGCGCCTTTGCGCCGCCTGTCGCAGCGCCCTGGCGGCTTCGGGCGCGGGTGCCGTGGTCAATCTCGCCTCCATGCTGTCTTTCTTTGGCGGCGGCCTGGTGCCGGCCTACAGCGCGAGCAAGGGCGGCATCGCCCAGCTCACCAAATCGCTGGCCATCGCCTGGGCGGGCGAACGCATCCGCGTCAACGCGATCGCTCCCGGTTGGATCGAGACGCCGCTCACAAGGGCGCTGGTGGAGGATCCCGCCCGCAGCGGCCCGATCCTGGCGCGTACCCCGCTTGGGCGCTGGGGCGTGCCGGCGGATCTGGTCGGGCCCGTGCTATTCCTGTGTTCCCCCGCTGCCGCTTTCGTCACGGGTACGATCCTGCCCGTCGACGGCGGCTATCTGATTGGATGAAGCCATGACCGTGCCCGACCGCAAGCTCGACCAGAGCCGGATGCCCTATCAACTGCCGATGCCCGCGGAGGCGGCCCCCGAGATCGTGGTGCCGCATGTGCTGCCCCATGACGAGCGTGTCTGGGTGCCGCAGATGGAGAATGTCTGGTTCCGCCCGCTCTGCCTGCATGCCGGGCAGGGCTATTGGGTCAACCTGCTGCGCGTGCGCAAATCCGGCGTGCTCTCGCGCCATCGCCATCCGGCGCCGGTGCACGGCCATGTCCTGAAGGGGCGCTGGCACTATCTCGAGCATGATTGGGTGGCCGAGACCGGCTCCTATGTGTTCGAGCCGCCTGGCGAGACTCATACCCTCGTGGTGCCGGAGGATTGCGAGGAGATGATCACCCTGTTCCACATCACCGGCGCCATGATCTATGTCGATCCCTGGGGCAAGGTGACGGGGTTCGAGGACGTCTTCTCCAAGATCGACATGTGTCGGGCCCACTATGCCGCCAACGGCCTGGGCGCCGACTATGTCGAGCGTTTCATCCGGGGCTGAAACGCTTATTTGGGGGCAGGGTGCTGCGGCGGCGTGGCGGGCTTGCTGTCGCCATGCGGGCGAGGCACCATGGCGAGCACGGCAGTCTCGAGCGACTTGTCGCGGTGCTTCAGGCAATAGCCGCGCAGATGGGTGCGCAGGGCGACCGGATCCGTAAGGTCGGCAAGGGAGCGTTCGCTGCCGAAGTGCCCGGGATTGGCCTTGGCATAGCCTTCGATATAACCGCCGGCCCAGGCGATGATCTGGCTGTCGAGGATATCGCGGCGGCGCACGGCGAAACCGCAGCGCATGTCGCCATAGTCGACTGCCTGGCTGACGGGCACATGCGGCTTGGCGGGTGCCGGGGGCTTGACCGCCGCAGGCGCGGCGTCCTCCGGCTTGGCCGGCGCCGTCTTGTCGGCGGGGGGCTTCTCGGTCGCCAGCGCCCGTGGAATCGGGAGGCTGCCTAGACAAAGGGCGCCTGCCAGGAATGCTGCCATCGTCACGCGCACATTTGCCTCCATCGCATTGATTTGCTGCATCATGCTGCGCAAACAAAAGGGCGGCCGCAAGGCGTTGTGCCCAGCGTAGGAGCGCAAATCTTCGACAGGGCGGGCACTGGTCCCGCGGGAGGCATGGAAGTCCGGTCGGGCATCGAGAATCTGGCTGGGGCGGGAGGGTTCGAACCTCCGAATGGCGGAATCAAAATCCGCTGCCTTACCACTTGGCTACGCCCCAATCGGTGCGGCTCATAACCGGTTCGCCGGAACGCTGCAAGGCGGGAGCGTAAAAATCACCTCCCTAAATTCATTCCGCAAAAACGTCATATCCTGCTTGCGGCTCGCCTATGATCCCGCTATAGACCCGCCCACGACTGGAATACGGAGTGTGGCTCAGCCTGGTAGAGCACTACGTTCGGGACGTAGGGGTCGCAGGTTCAAATCCTGCCACTCCGACCAGTCGATTTTCCCGAGATCCAATCCTTGATTACTAAGCCATAGACGCCGCTCATCGTGGCGTTGGCGCATGTGCAACCGCCTGTCCAAGCCGTCGTACTGGTACGCGAAGCAGCATCGCGATGTCTTTCTTGTTGAAAGTCATGATGATACCGTCTTCGACAAGCGCATAGCTATTGTCTCGTGAAGTATGGCGGAGCGGGTGCCTCAACGCTCCACGGCTGTTACATGGGTAACTGAATACAGTGTAACAACTTTATGACAATGGCTCGGTGCCGAATAGATTGCCGCTTGTTTAAGCTTTGTCGTTATTCCGTCTCCGGCGTAGAGATATTGTCTTTAATGTGGCATTTGGATATCTGTGCGATTAACGATTCGTTATGAGGATTGGGAATGCGGAAGCTGCTGGGCGTAGGCCTGCTTGTCCTGCTGGGTGGCTGCTCCAGCCCTTCCGACGGCCCGAGTGCCGGAAGTTTCCTGAATGCGCGCCAGCCTTATACGAATGAGCGCGTTCCGGTCATCGACATCACCTATGCCGCGCAGACGGCCCTGGCTCCGGGCGCCGGTGCCTCATCCTTTGCGGCAACGCCCGGTCTGTCGACGTTGCGTTCGGCCGGATTTACCGGCACGCAGATCAGTCGCGGCGACGTCCTGCAGATCACCGTGCTCGATACCGGCGAGGACGGTCTGTTCTCGCCGACGAATAGCAAGACGCTGGATCTCGGCCGCTTTACCGTCGACGACAACGGCTCGATCGACATTCCTTTCGTCGGCAAGCAGCGTGTGGCGGGCTCCTCGCCGGAATCGGTGCAGAAGCGCATCGTCGGCAGCCTCAAGGGCTCTTCCGTCAATCCCCAGGCGGTGGTGACCATCGTCGATCGTCCGAACAGTGCCGTGGCCATTTCCGGTGCGGTGCGGGCCGCCGGCCGCATGCCGATGGCTTCAGGCAAGGAACGCATCCTCGATGTGGTGGCGAGGGCCGGCGGGGCGACCGGGCCCGCCAACGCGACGACGGTGACGGTGATTCGCGGCAATCAGCGCGCCGACCAGAGCCTCGACCAGGTAATGGCCGATCCCAAGCAGAACATCTACCTGCAGCCGGGCGACCAGGTCATCCTGGGTGGCAATACGCCGAGCTTCACCGCGATGGGAGCGTTCAAAAGCGCCGGCGAGTTCAATTTCGAACCGGGCCAGTTGACCTTGGCGCAGGCCATCGCACGCAGCGGCGGTCTGCTCGATGACCGGGCCGATTCGCGCTACGTCTATCTGTTCCGCAAGCGTGCCTATTACTGGACGACCAAGGATTGCGTGCTGGTTCGGCCCTCGCCCTATGGCAGCGGCACCATGCCGCCGCGCAGCAATTGCCCGGAAGCCATGGCCTCGCCGCCACCGCCGCGTGCCGTGATCTTCCGCATCAATATGAGGGACGCTTCCAGCCTCCTGATGATGCAGCAGGTCCAGATGGAGAGCGGCGACATGCTGTTCGCCAGCAATGCCGGCATGGTCGATTTCGCCAAGCTCTTCACCGTGTTCCAGAAGAGCGTGCCGACGGCGGCGGCCCCGCAGCCGACCGGAGGAATCCCGTCCAGCCCGCCTCCCGCGCCGGGTGTGTCCCTGAACCTGCCGTCCCGCTGACGCAGGCAGGCCTCAGGAGGCTTTTTGGATTGCGTGCAGCATCGCCAGGGCGATGCCTGCCGATGACGGCCTTTCGTCCCGATCGGGACAGGCGAGTTGCCCGGCAAGTTTTCGCAAGGGCTCTTCGGCCTGGGGTGGATCGGCACGGTCTTCCAGCAGCACCCGCAGGATCCGCCCGCAGGCATAGAGGTCTGCCCGGCCGTCGAGGGGCTCGCCCGCCTGCTGTTCGGGGGCGCTGAAGCCGTCGCGGCCGGCCTTCGCCAGGTCGACATCGCCATGGCGCCGCCCCGCTTCCAGCGCGATGCCGAAATCGGCGATACGCAGCGTGGCGAGATCCTCGCCGTCATAGAGCAGGTTGTCCGGCGCAAGATCGGCATGCACCAGGCCGGCTGCATGCACTGCCTCCAACCCCGACAACAGGGCTGCGGCGATCCCGGCCACCTCGTCACGGCGGAACGAGGCTTTTCGCATCCGCTCCGAGAGGCTGGAGGGCAGCCAGTCCATCAGCAGCGCCGGCCGGCCGTCGGCGAGCCGCAAAGCGGCAGTGGCGGCGGCGACGTGGCGGTGGCGCAGTCTGGCGCCGAAGCCGGCCTCGCGCAGCAGGAGGTCGCGGGCGACGACATTGTCGGCCTGGTCGGGCCGCAGCGTCTTGAGGGCGTGGCGGGTGCCGAGATCGCGATGGCGCAGGCGATGGATCTGCGTGAGAGCGCCCTCATGGACCATTGCTTCCAGGGCGAAGCTGTTGGCGATGAAACCTGGCTCCACCGCATCCAGCCTGTCGAGGCGCCGATCAAGCGCATCGCGCACGCGATCGGCCAGCAGACGGGTTTCAGCGGGCGTGCGTGGTTCAGCGCCGCTCCGGCTGAGGGCCTGCCACAACGCGGCAAAGCGGGTGGCGATCGCCTCCAGGTCATCCGGCGGCAGTTCGCTGCTCATGTCGCCTGGACAGCCACGACGATGGCGCTGACATTCTCCCGCACATTGGCGATCAGGGCCTCCTGAACCAGGGCGGCGGCGGCCTCCTTCGCCGGCTGCTCGGCGATGTTGGCGGCGATGCTGCGCTCGTCGAGGACACGCGCGAGCGCCGCACTGCAGAGCAGAAAGCGATCGCCCGGCTGGGCCCTGTCGTGCACGATCTCGGGCACCAGTTGGCGGGGCGCGCCGATGCTGCGCGCGAGCGCGAAACGCAGACCGATCTCGACATGGTCGCGCGTCAGGCAGCGCATCATGCCCTCGCGCATCAGATAGCAGCGGGCATTGCCGGCCCAGATCACGGCGAAGTCGCCGTTCTCGAGGGCGAGGGTGACGACGCTGGCGCTTGGAGGCTCCAACGCGCCCGGGAAGCGAATCGACTGCACCAGGCTATGCGCACGCCCGAGCTTGCCCTTCACATCCTGCACAAGGGTTTCGAGCGTATCGGCCGGCGAGACATAAGCCAGCGTGTTGGTGACGATCTTGGCAGCCTCCGCTGCGCCATTGCCATCGCCGACGCCATCGGCAACCGCGAAAAGGCGCGGATTATCGGAGACCAGCAAGGCGTCGGCATTGATCGACAGGCGCGTGCCGGCATGCGTGGCATAGCCGCGCTCCATCACCAGTGCCGGCAACGGAGTTGCAGCCATGGGCGGGGCCGTCGTTTCGGTTCTCTCGGCCGGCGGAGGCGGTGAGGGCGGACGAGAGGGCGGCTTGACGGTGGGGGTGCCGCCTTTCAGCAGGCGTACGAAATCGCCGGCGCGTGGTGCCCCTTGAGTCTTGAAGCCGCTGGCCCGTCCGGTGCCGCTTTCAACGGTCCACCACAGCGAGACGCGGCTATCGGCAGAGCCGGGTGGTGGTGGCGGCACCGGCCGGGCCTGGGGGAGGCGCAGGCGCTTCAGCCCGCCCAGAAAGGCCGTGATGTTGAAATCGCGCAGTGTCGAGGTCTCGGCAATCGCTTCGGCGGCGGTGAACCAGCTCTCGTCGAAGCAGAAAAGGCGTGCCGGACCGTCATAATTGCCAAGCCGGGCTGCGATCACCAGCGGGAAACTGCGGCCGACCCTGTCCTTGCTCGGCAGCAGGATGCCCACCATGGTGGCGTGCCCCCACAAGGATCGCTCGATCACGAAACGCCAGGGCGGGGAGGCATGAAACAGGTTTTCCCATTGGGCGCCGAGCGTCTGCTCGCTTTCCTGCAGGCCCGATTGCAGCCAGTTGACGAGTTCGGTCTCGGCCTGGCGACCGAGACCGGTCGAGACGAAATCGCCATGGCTCGGCACCTTGCCGAAAAAGCCGATGCCGTCATTCTCGGACGAGGGAGGGTGAGAAGCGCCGCGCTGACTCATCACCCGCCCTCAGAATTGCGAAGGGCAGCGGAAATCCGCCAGCGCCTTTAGGCGGTAGGGATTGAGCGTACCGCCGAACTGCACCCTGAACTCGGCGCTCCTGCCGTCCTGACTGAAGCGGGCCTTGAACAGGTCGGTTCCTTCAGCGGTGATCACGGCCTTGTCGAGCAGCCGGAAGGTCGCCCATTCGCCGGTTACCTGGATCTTCCGGTTGAAGTCACCGGGAGGCATGTACACCCAGGATTCGGCCTTGGTGTCCTTCGACGGCCATTCGAATGTCTTGGCCTGGGCGTTGCTCTTGAACAGACGGACGCCCTCGCCGGCCGTCGTGAGGACGGCCATGTCGGTCGCATCGTTGAGAGACAGGCCGGTCATGGTAATGCGGATCGAGGGCATCTCGCCGTCATTCGGGAAGAAGGCCTTGCGGATCTCGTCGGCATTTTCGAACTGGGCCAGTGCCTCGCTTGCCATCCCCTCCGCCCCGGGAGCACCCTTCCAGCGCCAGGGACTGGCCGAGGTGTCGACGAAGGCCTGCAGTTCGTTCTGGAAGAAGCTCGGGAAAAGCCCCTTGGGACCGAACAGTCGGGCAAAATCCGTCAGTGCCATGTCTTCCCTGGCAGACCGATCGAAGGGATAGCGTCCAGCCATGATGGTGGAGCAAAGCCTGGCGCCATCACCAGCCCATTTGTCGGCTGCCTCGTTGCGGGCGGTCTTGGACGCCAATGCGCCGACATCCCCGACAAGGCCTGCCACCAGATCGTCGATCGGGGGCGGCAAGCGTCGGCTCTCTTCCGCCAGGGATTGCACGGCGGCGGCAAGCTGGCTGTCGGTGTTGAAGATCTTGTTCACCGGCTGTGTCGATCCTGCAGCCCGCGAGAGCTGGGTATACATGGCTCCGAGCAGGGGTTTCAGGGCCTGGATCTGCGAACGTGGCTTCTCCGAGCTGCTGGTTTCGCTCTGCTTGGGGGTTTCCAGTGCTTCGCGCAGGCGGCCATAGGGATCGGGGACGCTGATCGTGCTGCTGTTCAAGGCAGTGCTCTGGCTACCCTGCTGGGCCAGCGCCACGGAGGCGCTCGCCTGGGGCCTGAGGTCGGCGGCATTGGCGATGGAACGGGCCAGGGATTCGATCGGGCCTGGCTCGCTGGAGAGGACGCGAAGCGTATCGGCGGCATCGGCCAGTGACTGGAACGGTTTGATGTTCAGATCGGCCAGGAGGCTCGCCCAGCGTTTCTCATACTGGTCGAAATAGAGCTGCAGCGCAGCCAGGGACAGGCTGTCCACCGTCATGCCGCCGCTGGGCGGCTCGCCGCGAACCCAGTGTTCGTCCAGCGCCTGGCGCGCGGCTTCGGCGACCTCCGGCAAAACGACGGAGCGATAGCCTTCGCCGGTGAACAGGCCGGGAATGCCTTCGCGCAGCGCAGCCTTGGATTGGCGCTGGAACACCCGTTCGCCGAGCGGGCCGAGCGCATCGGCGGGCACCCAGGGTGCCAATGCGCGCACCTGCCGATTCTCCTCCAGGATGTCATAGGCCCGTGCCGCCAGGCTCTGCCCGCTGATTGCCTGCCGGGCCTTGGCGACCAGGGTCTGGTCGATGTCGATCGGCGGCAGTCTCCTCGCCACCAACTGCTCGACATGCTGGAGAAGTTCGCGGCGGGCGGCCACCCTTCCCTCGCCGGGATAGAGGGAGTCGAAGATCTGCTCGGCCTCCTGCGAGGCGAATTTGGCATCGATCTGGCCCAACCCGCCGAGCATGCCGTAGAGCTTGAGGGCATCGAAGGTCTGGCGGACATTGGAGGTGTCGCCCAATTGCTTCTGCAACTGCACCATCAGGCGCGGCAGCAGCAGCGAATTGAGGGCGCGCTGATAGGCCTCGCGCTGCCGGCCGGCGATCTTGTCGCTCTGGTCCAGCCCGAAGCCGACCTGCCACGTATCTGACCCCGAGAAGCCATCGGTCACGCCTCTGATATCGTTCAGCGCCGGGAGAATGCGCAGGAAATCGGTGTCGTTGACGTCGCGTACCGGGATGCCCTGCACCAGCTTCTCATAGGAGCTGATACGTTCGTCGGCCTGCGCCAGGGCGCGGGAATTCTGGAAATAGGTTGCGATCCAGCTCGAGAAGACCACGCCGAGCACCACGGCCGAGACACCATAGGCGATACGGCGCAGCATCAGCTGGCGGCGGGTCAGCCGCTTGTCGCGCGCCACGAGCGCCGCCTCTCCGAAGATGACTTCCTTGAACAGGCGCGGCAGGAAATAGCTGCGGCGCATGCGTGGAGCACCGGCCGCGCCGGGCACCTCCGCCTGCGTTCCAGAGGCGAAATAGATGCCGCGCAGCAGCGGGGATTCGACCAGCTTCGATCCTGCGCAAAGTTCCACCAGCACCTCGTGCAGGCGCTCCTTGAGGGCAGCGAGCTCGGCGGGGAAACGGAAAATGCGTCCACGTATCTCGCTGTCGGGTTCCTGCTGCAGGCGCTCGATCAGCATGGCGTCGACACGTTGCTGGAGCAGGCTGAATTCCTCCAGGAAACGCTCGGGCAGATCGTCGGCCTTGTAGCTCTCGTCCAGACCGAAGGTGGTGCCCCACACCTGTTCGCGGTCGCTGGCATTGAACCCGTCGAAGAACTCCACGAAGCCGGTGAGCAGGTCCGATTTCGTCAGCACGAGATAGACGGGGACGCGGGCCTGCAGGTATTCGTCGAGCTCCGACAGGCGCTGGCGGATGGCGCGCACCTCTTCCAGCCGTGCCGTGGGCTCGCGGGTCAGGATGTCGGCGATCGACAAGGTGACCAGGGCGCCATTCACCGGCTGCGAGCGGCGGTGCTTCTTCAGAAGGGTCAGGAAGCCTTCCCAGCCGGCCTTGGAACTGCCGTTGAGATCGTCCTGGGTGGTGTAGCGGCCGGCCGTATCGATCAGGATGGCCTCGTCGGTGAACCACCAGTTGCAGCTACGCGTGCCGCCGATGCCCTGCACGGAATTGGCGCCGAGCGCATCGCCCAGCGGGAACTTCAGGCCCGAATGGGTGAGGGCGGTGGTCTTGCCCGAGCCGGGCGCCCCGAAGATCACATACCAGGGCAGTTCATAGACATAGCCGAAGCGTTTCTTGGTGACGCGGCGCAGCAGTGCCAAGGCCTGTTTCAGGCGGTCGCGGATTTCGCTGACCTCGGCCTGCTGGCTGGCGGCGGCTTCCGCCTCCGCACTCTTTTCGAGGTCGGCGACCAGCGCCTTGTCGCGCTTGCGGGCCCGGTAGATGCTGATGCCGATATAGGCGAGGCCGGCAACCAGCACGATGCCGATGGCGATCAGCCGATTGGTCGCGCTGGCAAGCGGATAGAATTCGCCATAGCCGATGAGGTGGCCGTAGAACCAGATGATCAGGCAGAGCGCCGCGATCCAGACGATGGGCAGGAAGCGCTGGCCGAGCAGCGTGCCATAGGCTTCGACATAGGAGCGGATCGTATAATAATAGCTGAGCGGGTTCATGGCGTGGCGCCTCCCGGCCGTATGACGCTGCGATCGACAACCGGCAGGCTCATCACGAGAGGCGAACCGGTATAGCCATCCTCGGGTTTGCCGATCACCAGGATCTCCGTGCGGCGGTTCTGCGCGCGTCCCGAGTCTGTATCGTTGGAGGCGATCGGTTCGGCTTCACCCCGGCCTTCGGTGGTGATGCGGTCGCGAGCGTAGGTCTTCAATATGTTGCCGACGGCGTCGGCCCGCTCTTCTGACAATTGTTGATTGTCGCGGATGCGTCGATTGCCGTTGAATGGCCGGTTGTCGGTGTAGCCAATCACCCTTGCGCTGAATTGAGAAGCGGCCAGGGCGACGCCGATCTTGTCGATCAGATCCTGAAAACCGGGTTTGACGTCAGCCTTGCCCGTATCGAACAGGCCGGCATTGTTGATGCGGACCAGCACCTGGCCATTGTCGTTCCACAAGGTCACGAGCTTCTTGTCGACCTCCGGCTGCAGGAAGTTCATGAATTGCCGGATGCGCGTTACACCCACAGGTTCCGGGGGAATCTCCGCTTTGGCCTGGACCTGGACTGGGGCAGGATCCTTCGCCTTGGGAGGCGGCGGGATGAAGATGCTGGGCGCCTCGTTGGGCGGCAGGTTGGCCAGGCGCGTGAAAGTGCCGTCCGAAGCCCGGTCGAGCGACAGCGAGAAGAAGAGGTAGCCGAGGCCGAAAAGCAGCGCGAGGATGCTGAGCAGCGTCCAGAGCGCCGCCGCGGTGCGCAACGGCTTGTGCCTGGCGATGACGCCGCGCCAGTGCGGCGACAATTCCCGCTCGAAGGCGCCATATTGGCCGAGCAGCGTCTTGTAGAGGCTGTCGCGGATGCGGCTGAGTTCGAGCGCTCCGCGCGGCGAGACGCGGGTGCGGCCTTCGAAGGCGAGCGAGAGGCTGAGATAGATCAGCAGCAGCAGATCCTTGTTGGCGCCCGGGCTCTGGTGGAAATGGTCGAGCAGGTCGAAGACCTTGTCACCGCCGGTGACGTCCATGTGATAGGTCGAGACCAGGCCCGAGCGGGCCCAGCCGGCGCGCACGCCCCAGGGCTTGCTGAGCACCACGTCGTCGACGGTGGCGCAGACGACATAGTGAGCAGCGCGCGCCCGCTCCGGGCTGATGCGGGCGCCGGCGAGATCGCGCTCATAGCGGTTGATCGCTTCGGTGGTGGTGCGGCGCAACTGTTCTATGTCGGGCTGGTCCGCGGTGTGGCGCAAGGCATGGGCGAGATTGAGCAGGGGTGCGGCCGAGGCCACGATGGTGGGGACTTCCTCGCCGCCGAAGCGGAAATTGCGCACCAGCGTGTCGGCCGACCAGCCGCCCGAGCGCAATGGTTCGGCCGGACCCGCGGCATCCTGCGGCGCATCGTCCAGCATCTCGGCCATCTTGCGGGCGACCTGCTGCTTCCTGGCGCCGTCCTCGGTGAGCTCGACCACCGTCGGCAGGGACTGCCAGGGGGCTGTCGTTGCCTTGTTCATCGGCTGGCCTCCTTCACTCCCTCAGGGCCCAGAGCTCCATCTCAAGACCCGGAAAGTCGCCGGCGAGATGGAGGGCGATGGCGCCCGACGTATCGAGCTGTTTCCACAGCGGGTTCTTGGTATCGAGCTCGAAATAAATGGTGCCCGAACGATAGGGCAGCTGGCGCGGCAGCACCGGCAGCGGCCGGACGGGAATGCCGGGCAGGGCGACGTTGACCAGTTCGGCGATGCGCTCCACCGGGCCGACCTTGATCTGGGCCGGCAGGCGGCGGCGCACCTCCTCGGCCGGCATCTCGGCCCTGACGGCCAGCACGAAGCCGGCATCCTTGAGCAGGGTCCGGTCGTTGATCGTGCCCACACGCACGCCATGCCGGCGTTCGGCGAGCTCGATAGCGACGGCCGCCTGTTCGAGCACGGCCGAGAGCGAGGTCCTGAGATCGTCGAACACGGCGGCGAAGGTCGCCTTGAGGTCGTCGTGCCGATAGGGCGGAAACTCGCTGGCGCGCTTGGAATCCATGGTGAAGGTGGCGAGTTCCCCGGCGAGCTGGATGCAATGCTCGTAGAAGGTCATCGGATGGATCCGCGTCGCATTGGCAGCGATGTGGCTGAGCAGCGGATCGGCCCGGTTCAGGATATGCAGCAGGAAATAATCGCCGACTTCGGCCGTGCCTCGGATGGTAGGATCGCCGATACGTTCGGCGATGGCCGCCGCGCGGTGGCGCACGATACCGAGGAGTTCGGCCATGAGTTCGCTGAGCCGCGCTTCGGCTGCGCAATTCAGGCACGGGGCGATGTAGTCGGGATCGAGCAGCACGGCCTTGTCCGAGCGCACCTCGATGATGCGGGCAAGGCCGATCAGTTCGTAGCCGGCGAGGTCGTCGCCGCTCTTGAGATAACGCAGGCTCAGCCGGCCGACATCGATGGGCGCCATGAAGTCGGTCTCGACATTGGCGTCGGGCGCTTCGTAGTGCGAGGCGACGAAACGCACCCCCGACGAGGAAGCCCCGCCATTGACGGCGATGTCGGCGCGCCCAGGCCGGCGGGCCGGCAGCGCCAGATAGATGATGGCGTTCTTGGTGGCCTCGTCGAGCTCGAGCGGCGGTGGCAGGTCGGTATCGAAGGGCGCTTCGAACGGCGTGCCGTCGGGCAGGGTGCCGCGCAGATTCGCCAAGGCGAACTGCCCGATTGCCAGGGCACCGCGATCGATGCCGATCTCGGCAATGCCCCAGGGGTAGGCGGCAAGCTCACGCGTGGTCGCTCGAACGAGCCGCTCCGTCCAGCGGTCGGCCTGCTGGAAATGCTGCACGCGAAGGAACATTCCCTCGCTCCATGCCACCCTGTTTTCGTTTCTCATGCGACTTCGTCGTCCTTGCTTGTCGTGCTGTGTGCGGTGCTGTGCCCGGTCCTGGCCGGCTCGCTGCCGCCTGGTTCGTTCCTAGCCGGGTCGAGGGAGCGCAGCATTGCCCTGCGGAACAGGTCGCGGACGGAGAGATCCCGGCCGTCGGCCTCGAATTGCTGGCGATAGGCTTGCCAATAGGCGCCGTTGCGGCGCCAGGGCAGGCCCATGGCACGGGCATCGATGCTCGCCTCGACGATGCGTGGCTCCAATTGGGGGCCGACTTCGCGGACCAAGGTGCCGAGCGCCTCCGCGAGTGCCTGTTGGCGCGCCAGCAGGGTTTCGAGCCGTGCCAGCAGGGCTTCCTCTCGAGTGAGGCCGAAGACGTCCGGTGCTGGTGCCAAGGCCTCGGCGCCGATCTCGAAGGTGACGAAGGCCTTCTCGAGCGCTTCTTCGCATTGGGCGAGCAGGCCGTCGCAGCGCGGCAGCCAGGAAGAGGGAGCGGCCATGGCGGCCAGGAAATCGGCGGGCTCCTCGTCCGGCTCAGTGGGCACGACCACCTGCCTTCCGTCGTTACTTGCCGGTGCTGCCCCGCTGCCATCCTTGCTGCGGTCGCGGGCCATGGGTACGGACACGAAAGTGGCCCGGCCATGTTCGAGGCGGTTGCCGTAGTCGAAATCCTCGTTCCAGTCATCCGGCAGGACCGCCTTGATCGCCCTGGGATCCGGTGGCCCACTCCAGCCGATCTCGACATGACGCGAGGAGGGAGCGGCCTCGCGCTTGCGTCCCGCGGGCTGGGAGGCTTTCGGCTGCTCCAAAGGCCAGTCGTCGGAAAGACGCCCGCCCATCACGCCGGTCGCCGTCTGCCCGCCCGGCGCGATATCGGCAAGGATGGCGGTGATCGTCAGGTTCTCCGAACTGACGGCGAGTCCGGCATCGGGGTCGACGATGTCGCGGTCGGCCTCGCCGGTGACCGATACCGCGAAGGCATGGCCCCCCAGTTCGAGGCGCGTTTGATGCCGGAGGCGAGCAGTTTCGCCCTCCAGGACCAGCACGCCGTCCACGCGGGTACCATTGGCGCTTTCGTCGCGCAGCAAATAGCCGTCGCGATCGCGCAGGATGGTGCAATGGAGCTTGGAGACGGTGCGGCCGGCGTCAGGCACTTGCCAGTCGCAATCGACCGATCGTCCCAGCGTCCGGCGCCCGCGTTCCAGCACCCAGGGTGGCGTGCCCGCCCCGGCTCCGTTTGCTTCGACCTGCTTGAGTTCCAACCGCATGGCCATCTCCTCACGAGACCGGTTGAAGCACCGCCTGGCGCTCGGTAATGACGGCATCGTCGCTGTCCCGTGCCGCCGGTGCGATGCGTGCCCAGCTGTTCCAGCCCAGGCGTGGTGGATCGCCCGCCTGGCCGAGCTGACAGAAAGGAACGTGCTCCTTCTTGAGAACGACCTGGATGTCGAAATCGAGCCCGCAACCGACGAACAGGCGGGTAAGCGCGAAGAGTTCCTGGATATTGCGGCTCCCTGGCGCCAGAGACAGATAGTCTCGATAGTCGAGAGGACCGATCACCACGCGGAAGGTGCTGGAGAGGTCCCGGATGGCCGAGCCTGCCATGGCATCGACGCCAAGGCGCACCGTGGCCGCCCGGGTCATCCGGCTCTGCTCGTGTTCGGGTACGCTCAGCCAACGGCCCTGGAAGAGCTCGATTTCGACCGGCAGGCCGCTCACTTCGCACAGCATGGCTCTCAGATTGCTGGCATTGCGGGTTCGCGCTGCAAAGAAGCCGCTGAAGCGCAGCAGCACGTCGTCGTCGGTGCCGCTGCGCTCCCGCAGCCTCGCAGTGCCGAAACCGGTGAGGGACAGCAATGTCTTGATGAAGCCGTTGCGCCCTTCACGGGTTCCCCAGCGCAGCAGCCGGGCGAGCCGGTATTTCTCGCAGGCATCGACGAACAGTTCGTCCATGCGGGCGCCGAACAATTGCAGGAAGGCCGCGAGCGAGGAGGATTTGTTGCGTTCCTCGCGCATGACGAGTTCGTTATAGGCTGGCGGCAGCGAACCCAACGGTCCGGCGAGCCCGGCGAGGGCGCTGCGCAGCGTCGCCTCACCTTCTTTCCGGCGAAAGCCCGATACCGGCAGGGCGGCCGGCGAGACACCGCCATGCGCCGTGATGGCAAGCTGCTCTCCGGAGGCCTGGGCGACCCGGAAGGCCGTGGTCGGCTCGAAACGGCCGGGGTCGCGTTCGAGCAGGTCGGCAAGGCTGTCTGTGTTGGGATCAGGAAGCATGGCGTGCAAGGGCCTCCTACAGCAGCGGCCGCTCGGCCGCGCGGGCGGGCCAGGTGGCGATCGGCTTGGATTGGCCCTTGATGGAGACGGTCAGCCGGGTGAAGCTGTTCACCGAGGTGTAGAGGCCGCAGAAGCGATCGAGCACGCTGCCGAACAGAAAGGCGGAAGGGCGATCGATTGCGGCCGGGTCGAATTCCACGGTGATCTCGGTGCCGGGCACCATGCCGCCCCGGATGCGAGCGGTGGCAGCTCGCGCCTCCACCCGGATGATGGCGTCGACGAGCTGGCGGGTCTCCGGCAGGTCACGGAAGGCGTAGAGCGAGAGGATGTCCTTGAGCGCCGCCCCGCCATTGTCGAACAGCGAGACATGGTTGAGCAGGAGATGCGACATCAGTCGCCAGTTGCGGCCATCCTCGTCGTTCATGCGCACGGCGGGTGTCGGGGCGATCAACGCCTCGATGCGCCCGACCGCCTCGTTGCCGAGCGCCAGCTTGAGATGGGGGTGGCCGCCTCCGAAGGGCAGGCGCTCGGGAAGAGCGCGATTGAGGCACCAGGCGTCGACACTGGCCACGGCATCGATATTGCCGGTAACCCGGCGGTTGTGGTCGACGAAGGCGATGTCGAGATCGCAGGTGCCGTCGTCGGGGTCGAAGCGCCGATAGCTTTGCCAATAGGCGGCGGCAGCGCCTGACCGCTGGGTGCGGCCGAAGAAGGGCTGGCAGGATTGCTGCTCGCCCTTCGATCCCGTCAGCGTCACTTTCTCGATGGAATAGATCTCGCGTGTCCGCTGCCGACGCGAGTCGGAGAGCAGCCGATATTCGGTGCGCGTGCCGTCGAGCGCGAGCGGCTCGCAGGTCTGGCGGAACAAATTGACCACGGGCGTCGCGTGCAGCACCAGATCCCGGCTGGTAACCGAGCGCTCGAGCTTGCCGTCCGTCTGGCCGAGATAGACGAAGATCTCCAGCCCGTCGCCATGCCAGCGCTGCAGCCCGTCGATCTCGAAGAACAGGAATTTCTGCGGCAGCGCGAAGAATTCCGTCAGCAGGCGGTAACCGGTAAAACTCGTGCTGGGATAGGGCAGCATGGTCTCGTCGGCCGAAAAGCCGACAGGCTTGAGGTGATCGGCCGGCAGGAAGATCGCCTTGTCGTCGTCGGCATGGCGCGCCAGTGCAATGCCCTGCGTGTGGTTGACGAGCAATTCGTACAAGGCGCTCGCCTGCCGCCAGGGCGAGGCAATGTAGAAACGCAGGCGCTTGACCCCGAGCTCCGACAAGGGACGCCGCCCTGCCAGGGAACGGATCGACAGCCGCAGACAGCCGGCCGCACCGGCATGGCGGGAAAGGGGGGCCTGGATCGGCTGTCCCGACAGCGTGACCGCGGTGACTTCCACCGGCGCGATTTCGACATCCTGCGTGGTCAGGAAGCGGCAGGTCTCGCCGCCGACCGGTTCGGCCTGCACCTCGGTGTGGCGCGGCAGGGTCTGCATGGCGGCCAGCGACTCGCCCGGTGCGAAGCGCACGATGCTCATGGAGGGCAGGGGGGCGAGATAATGCGGATAGAGCGTTTCGAGCAGGCCGTCGGTGAGTTCGGGAAATTCGTCGTCGAGCTTCTGGCGCACCCTGGCTGCCGAATAGGCGAAGCTCTGGATGAGACGCTCGACATGGGGATCGTCGGCAACCTCCCCGGTCAAGCGCAGGCGTCCCGCGATCTTGGGGAAGGCATCGGCAAACCGCGATGCACGCCGGCGCAAGGCCGACAATTCCTCATTGTAGCGCCGCAGGAACCCCTCAGCCATGTGCCGCCTCCACCTGGAAGCGCTGGCTGGTGGGATCGATGGTCGATTCGAAATTGATCGGCGGCATGCCGTCATAGAGGCGGAAGGTCGCCTCGATGCGCATGCGCAGCGCTCTTTCGCCCTGGGTGCGATTCTTGAGGATGGTCACGCGGATGTTCGACAGTCTCGTTTCGAACAGGGCGATGCGCCGCTCGATGGCGCGTGCCAGCTGCAGCTTGGCTTCGTCGGTGACCAGATTGGCGGAGACGATCCCTTCCACGCCGTAGCTGACCAGCGCGTCCCCGAGCTCCGCCAGCCTGTCCGGCGGGCTGGCCGGACAGCGCCTGGTATTGAGCAGCGCCTCGAGGTCGCGGCGGATGGCCTCGCGCATCTCCCGCGCCTGGTCCGCAAGGCTGAGGGCGGGGTCCTGGACGAGATCGGGTGTCGCGTCGAGCAATCGATCGAGGATCGAGCGCGACAGGACCTGTTCGCGGGCCCGGAACCGTTCGAGCGGATCAACCATGGGCAGCCTGCTTGTGACGGGCGACTTCCGGCATGCCCAGGGCCTGCATGTCGTGGAAGGAGACCAAGTCGTCGCCGGCCAGGAAGCAACGCTGGCCGCGGCCGGTGGTGATGCCCGAAGGTTCGGCGACCCACTCGGTCTCGCGTCCCAGCAAGAGCGTCTCGTTGCCTTCGGTACCCTGATAGATCGCCGGCAGCAGCACGGGTGCGGACGCGCCGTCGATCAGCGACAGCTCCGCCCGCCGGAAGGCGAGGTCGCGCGGCCGGGCGATCGGTTCCACCACCACCGAGGCGATCTTGGCGAAGTCGATCCACAGATAGGCGCCGCCCGTCATGATGACTTCGAGCGCATGCGGCACCCGATCGTCGAGGTCCCGGAAGTCGCCGATCGGCTTGCCGTTCCACAGCATCGGCTGTTCGCCGCGCAGCCGGTCCAGTGCCTCCAGCGCAGGTCTCGCCGCGCCACCCTCGCGATGGACGATGGCAAGCTCGATGGCGGCCTTGTCGAGCGCGCTCGGCCCCTGGGGAAATTCCGGCACGGCGCCGGCCTCGAACCAGGCCTTGCGGGCCGCCATGGCCCGCAGCTGGTTGCGCAACAGGGCAAAGCCCATGGTGTCCTGCGGCGCCAGGGTCACGGCCAGGCTGCATTGCGTATCGGCCCGCTCATAGTCCCCGGCGAGGACGAGCAGGTCGATATAGAGATGGCGGGCGTCCTTGTCCGAGGGACGGGCCCTCACATGGTCCTTGGCATCGTCGAGCGCCTGGCTCAGGGCGCCTTCGGACAGGGAACTGGCGATGCTGGCGGCGAGCGTCATGCGGTCATCCTTCTGGGCGGGGAGGCCGTATCGACGCCACTCGTCGGCGGCGCCATTTCGGCAATGAGGTGGAAGCTGGTCGACACGTCGTCGAGCTGGAAATGCGGCTGCAGCCGCACGGTGCAGATGAAGGTGCCTGGCTTGCCGGCGAGTTCCTCGACCGCAATGCCCGCCGAGCGCAGCGGATAGCGCGTGCGCAGGGGCAGGTCGGCATCGTCATTGCCGAGCGTATAGCCCGACAGCCAGTCCTCGAGCTTGCGTTGCAGCGCGGTGGCGTCGGCCAGCCGGCCGACCTGGTCGCGCATGATCACCTTGAGATAGTGGGAAAAACGTGAGGCGCAGAGCACATATTGCAGCATGGCGGCAAGGCGCGCGTTCTGGCGCGCATTTTCATTGGCGTAATGCTGGGGCGCATGGAGCGACTGGTTGGCGTTGAAGATCGCCGATGCGGACATGTAGGTGGTGCCGATCGGCACCAGCCCGTGATCGCAGAATTGCTGCTCCTGTCCGCTGGTCAGGCGCACTTCGACCGGCGGCTGGGCGGACAGGCCCTCGCTTTCGGTCGCAAAATCATAGGCGGCGAGTTCGGCCGTGCTCAACATGCCGCCGTCCACCGCGTCCTGGGTGACGCCGCGAATGTCGGCGAACCAGCCGGACTGGATGAAATTGCGGATGACGATGGTGGCGAAGGCGAAGGCGCCATTGCCCCACAGCAGACTTGCGCCATCCGCCGATACGGCTTCGCGGAAGGGGAAGCCGTCATCACGCCGGCGCGAATAGGGCTCGTAGGGCTGGCGCATCAGGACACGCGGCGCGACCAGGCCGAGGAAGCGCGTATCCTCATGGGTCCGCAGGCGGTTCCAGCGTATGCGATCGGGGCTGCTGTCGAGCCAATGAAGATCCTGCACGCGGTTGAGTTCGGAAAAGCTCTCCAGCCCGATCGCGCGCGGCGAGGCGCCGGCCACGAAGGGGCAGAATGCGGCCGCCGCCACCGGGGCCAACTGGGTCAGCGTGCCGACCACATCGCCGCCCCCCTGGGGATCGGTGGGCGAGAGGTGATAATCGCCGATGATGAGGCCATAGGGCTCGCCGCCCGGCATGCCGAATTCGCGATTATAGACCAGCTCGAACAGATGGCTCTGGTCGAAGTCCGATGCGCGTTCCATGCCGCGCGCCAGCTCCTTCCAGCTCAGCTCGAGCAGCTTGATCTTGACCTCGCTCGAGCGCGAGGCGACGCGCACCAGCATCGCCAGTCCGCGCCAGCGTGCCTCCATCGCCTGGAATTCGGGATGGTGCAGGATCGCGTTGACCTGGCGATTCAGCGCCTCGTCGATCAGGGCGATGAGCCGATCTGCTCTGCCTCGCAGCAAGTTCTCGAAACCTATCGTCGGAGATGGCTTTCGGAAGGAAAGCCGAAGGTGCCGCCGGGCGGGCCGGCGGCACGGCTCACTGTCTGTTCGCCGGCTCAGTTCTTGGCGGGAATGCGAGCGACCATGCGCAGCGAGGTCGTCAGTTCCTCCATCTGCAGCCAGGGGCGCATCCAGGCCACGGCATTGTAGGAGCCCGGCTTGCCCGGAACTTCCTGGACCGTCACCTTGGCGTCGCGCAGCGGGTAGCGCGCCCTCGTTTCCTCGCCGGCCTCGTCATTGGCGTTGACATAGTTGGAGATCCAGCGGTTGAGCCAGGCTTCGCAATCCTTGGCTTCCATGAAGGAGCCGATCTTGTCGCGGCCCATCACCTTGAGATAGTGGGCAAAGCGCGACGTCGCCATCATATAGGGCAGGCGGGCCGACACGGCGGCGTTGGCATTCGCCTCTGGCCGGTCGTAGAGCTTGGGCTTGTGGGCGGTCTGGGCGCCGAAGAACACGGCGTAATCGGTGTTCTTGTAGTGGCACAGCGGCAGGAAGCCGAGCTTGCCGAGTTCGGCGTCGCGCCGATCGGTGATGCCGACCTCGGTGGGGCATTTGAGATCGAGATCGCCATCGTCGCTGGAGAAGATGTGCATCGGCAGGTTCTCGACCTTGCCGCCATTCTCGGCGCCGCGGATGGCGGTGCACCAGCCGAATTTGGCAAAGGCCTCGGTCAGACGCGTTCCCATCACATAGGCGGCGTTCATCCAGCAATAATTGTCGTGCGGGAGTTCGCCGGTCTTGGAATCGCCGGTCTCGTCATAGCCGAATTCGTCGATGGGATGCGTCTTCGGTCCATAGGGCATGCGGGCGAGCACGCGGGGCAGGGCCAGGGTGACGAAGCGCGAATCGTCGCTTTCGCGCAGCGAACGCCACTTGGCATATTCCACCGTCTCGAAGATCTTCTCCAGATCGCGCGGGCGCGCCAGGTCGCGATAGTCCTCGAAGCCGAACATGCGCGGGCTCGCAGCCGAGATGAAGGGCGCGAAGGCGGCCGCTGCGATCGAGGACAGGCCCTGCAGCAGCTGGACGTCGTCGAAGGAATTGTCGAACTCGTAGTCGCCGATGATCGCGCCCATCGGTTCACCGCCGGGGGTGCCGAACTCGTCTTCGTAGATCGACTTGAACAGGCGCGACTGATCGAACTCGACGGCCTTGGACAGGTCCCTGGCGAGATCACGCTTGGAGGCGTTGAGCACCCGGATCTTCAGATTGACGCTGGTCTCCGAGTTCTTCACCAGATAGTTCAGGCCGCGCCAGGCGCCCTCGAGCTTGGTGAATTCGGGCGACTGCATGATCGTCGCGAGCTGGCGCGAGATCGTCTTGTCGATGGCGGCGATGGCGTTGTTGAGCGTCACAGTCAGGTTGCGGTCATAGACCACCGTGCCCTTGAGGGCCTGGTCGGTCAGGGTGCGCAGCAGGTCCTGGGCGCGATCCGGCTCGGTCTGGCGGGTGGCCGACACGACCTTGGAGAGCAGGTTCTCTTCCGCTGTCGTTTCGACGACGACGTCACGCTTGGCTTGGGTCTTGGCATTCATGGCTCGATCCTCGTGTCGCTGCGGCGTCAGTTCGCCGAGCCGTCCTTCTTGTTGCCGCCGAGTTCACCGACCAGCTGCTTGATGTCGGACTGGTTCTGCAGGATGTTTTCGAGCAGCCGTTCCAGGTCCTCGGAGCGGTCGGCCTTGCTCATCAGGTCGCGCAGCTGGTTGCGGGCGTCGAGCAGGGCCTTGAGCGCCGGCACCTGATTGACGATCGCGCCGGGTTCGAAATCTTCCATGCTCTCGAATTTGAGATTGACCGCGAGGTCGGTGCCGTCATCGGCCAGGGTGTTCTCGACCGCGATGTTGAGGCCGGGCGTCATGCGGCGCATGACGTCGTCGAAATTGTCGCGATCGATCTGCACGAACTTGCGTTCGCCGAACGGCTTGAGCGGCTGGGTGGGGTTGCCGGAGAAGTCGCCGAGCACGCCGACGACGAAAGGCAGTTCCTTGACCACCATCGCCCCTTCGGTTTCGACCTCGTACTTGATGTGGACCCGGGGCTTGCGCACCCTTTCGAGCTTGGCGTGAACGCTTTCCATCTTGGTCTTCCTGTCTGTGCCAAGGGCACGTTGGTAAAATTGGGCACGTTGATAAAATTAGGCCGCAGATAAATTTCTTGCGTCGTTCGGAACGGGAAACGGCCAGGGCGACGAGGGTTTCAATTCCCGCACGGCGCCGAAGGGTCTCTCAATTGTCCCGTTTTTCGGTCTTGGCCTGGATCCCGGCCGCGGTCAGGACGGCGTTGCGCGTCTGCGCCTCGGGAAGGAGCTCGGCCAGCAGTTCGGAAAAGTCCATGCGCCCTCTGCGCACCAATGTTTCGATGGCTAAGGAAATCGGTGAGTGCGGTTCCGTCCGCCGGAAATGGCGGGCAACGGCGAGCAGGATCTCGAAAGCCTCCTCACGCGAGGCGATGCTGCCGGGAACGAGGGAACGCGGCGCCGACGGTGCCGGAGCGGTCTCGGCAGCCGTGCCCGCCTGCGTTTCCGCCGCAGTCGCCGGCATGGCATCACTCTCTTCCGTGCCGAGGCCGGTGAGATCCCGGATGGCGGCCGCGACCTCCTGCAGGACGTTGCGGGTGTTCGAGCTTGGCGGCGCCCGGTCCCCGCAGCGTTCGGTCAGCACCGTCGCCAGCTTGGCAAAGGAGGCGATGCAGTCGTTGACCACGGCCAGATGGGAGGCCATGGCAGCCATTCCCGCTTCCGTGGCCGCCTCGTGCAGGAGGTCGCGACGCTCGGCTTCTCCAGCCCGCTGGGCGAGCTGATAGTCCCACAGGGAATGCTGGGCGAAACTGCCATTGGGGACCAGCGAGGTCAGGCGAATCGCCTGGATCAGGGACCCTTCGCTATTGACGCCATTGAGGCCGGCAAGAGGAGCCAGTCGTTCCTCGATATCGTCGTCGCCGATGGAGTGCAGCTCCTCCCAATAATTGTCCAAAAGCGACATCATGGCGGTGAAGCTGTCCCGTAGGCCCTCGAAACCACGCAGCCTGAGTTGCGCCTCGGCGAGCCAGGCAAGGATTTCGATATCCTTGCTGTTGGACGACAAGATCTGAAGACCTAGTTCATTGACCTCATGCCAGGCGGGCGTAAGACGAATATTATCGTTCGGAGACGCGCTCCGCTCGACGCTTCGAGCAGCATTGCGAGCGTCCTTAATCCGATAATACTTTTCCTGATATTTGGGAGCTACCCTAATATTCTCGCCGCAAGGGCTATCCTGCCCAAGTGGAGAGATAATCTCCCTTAAATCCATCAGCACAGCGGCCCCAAGCTTTAAACTCCTGACACATCCCGATGGCAGTCTGCTTCCAAAGGCTCAAGCATTCTGTTTCCAAAGGTACAGTAATGTCAATGCCACAGCCCGTATGATGAATGAATGACGGTATATGGTATTACCTTACAGTTTTCCAATTGATGAAGAATCATATGAATCATGTCGCGCGAATGTCATCAAAATGTCATGTACTATCGTACCGCACTAACGGTGGTAGACTCGCAGTGGTGTACCGGTATCTTGGCTTTTGTAATAATAGCTCTATAGACGGAAAATAGGAATCCTGCTTAACTCAATTGACGTTACGGCGCACTTGCGCATAAGCAGCAAAACCTACGTGGAATTCGTGGATGCCGAATATCGATCTCAACCAACTTGTCAGGATGTTGGGACCGGAGCTGCGTGTCGCTCTTGAGACAGCTGCGTCCATCGCCGCACGCAACGCAAACCCCACTGTGGAAGTGGCGCATTGGCTGAGCGGGCTCGTTCAGGCCCCCGGTCTGGTGGCGCGATTTGAACAGGCGGGGATCGGCGTCGACGCGCTCAGGCGAGAGCTCGACCTCGCCATCGCCGACCTGTCGCGGGACAGCCAGGCACAATTGACCCTGTCGCAGAATGTCCTGGCGCTCGCCCGCGAGGCATGGCTGGTGGCTTCGCTGCAGTTCGGGCGCAGCCGCGTGGAGTTCGGCGATCTCCTGGTGGCCCTCGCTACCGAGCAGAGCCTTCGCATCGTGGCGAGGGCGACGGCCCCGAGCCTGCGCGACATCGACCTCAAGGCGGTCGAAGCGGCGCTCGCCGAGCTCAAGACGGCGGAGGTGGACCCGGCACCGGCAGGCGCGACGCCGGCCGCGGGGGCAGCCGGCGAGAGCGATTTCCTGCGGCTTTATACCCAGGACATGACGGCGGATGCGCGCTCCGGCCGTATCGACCCGGTGATCGGGCGTGACCGTGAGCTGTGCCAGGTCATCGACGTCTTGATGCGGCGCCGGCAAAACAACCCGATCCTGGTCGGCGAGGCCGGAGTCGGCAAGACGGCGATCGCCGAGGCCCTGGCCCTGGAGATCGCGGCCGGCAATGTACCGGCCATGCTGAAGGACGTCCGCCTGCTGTCGCTCGATCTCAGCCTCCTGCAGGCGGGGGCCGGTGTGAAGGGCGAGTTCGAGCGCCGGCTGCATGGCGTGGTCGATGCGGTCAAGGCCTCGTCCGTGCCGATCATCCTGTTCATCGACGAGGCGCACAGCCTGATCGGGGCCGGCGGCCAGGCCGGGCAGGGCGATGCCGCCAACATACTCAAGCCTTCGCTGGCGCGTGGCGAGCTGCGTACCATCGCTGCCACGACCTGGGGCGAATATAAGCGTTTCATCGAGCGCGATGCGGCCCTGACACGGCGGTTCCAGACGGTGAAGGTCGACGAACCCGACGAAGAAACCGCGATCCGCATGCTCCGCGGCGTCGCCAGCGCTTTCCGGTCCCACCACAAGGTGCGCATTCGCGACGAGGCCCTGGCTGCGGCGGTACGGCTGTCGGCGCGCTACATTCCGGCCCGGCAGCTGCCCGACAAGGCAATCAGCCTGATCGACACGGCGGCAGCGGCGGTATCATTGGGCCGCCAGGCGGTGCCCGAGGCGATTCGCACCCTGCGGGGCGAGCGTGAATTGCTCGAGGTCGAAACGGCTTGGCTCGCCAAGGAGCCCGAGAGCGCCGAGGGCCTGGAACGGCAAGGCTGGATAGCCACGAGGCTGGTGGCCATCGCCGACGAGATCGAGGCGCTCGAAGCTCGTTTCGAGGCCGAGGCCCGACTAGTGGAGGAGGCCGATCGGCTGGAGGCGATCCTGTCGGGCGAGGACGAGGCGGGCGAGCCGTCATCGTCAGGGGGCGAGGAGGGCAATGTCGCGCCTTTCCCCGAGCAGCCCGGCACCCGCGAAAGCGCCCGCGCCGCGCTGGCCGAGGCCGAAGGGAGCCTGGCCGCCCTCACCGGCGAGACGCCTCTGTTGCCGCGCGCCGTCGATCGCGAGGTGATCGCGGCCCTGGTGGCACGCTGGACCGGCATTCCCGTCGGCAAGCTGCTGACAGACCAGGTCGAGACGGTCAAGACGCTGGAAGCGCGCCTGAAGGAACGCGTCATCGGCCAGGACGGCGCCGTCGGCCGGGTCGCTTCGGCGATGCGCACGGCCAGGGCCGGGCTCAACGATCCGCGCCGCCCGCCCGCCGTGTTCCTGTTCGTCGGCATGTCCGGCACCGGCAAGACCGAGACGGCGCTGGCACTCGCCGATCTGCTCTATGGCGGCAGCCAGTATCTGACCACCATCAACATGTCGGAATTCAAGGAGGAGCATAAGATCTCCATGCTCCTCGGCTCGCCCCCCGGCTATGTCGGCTATGGCGAGGGCGGGGTGCTGACAGAGGCTATCAGGCGCCGGCCCTATGGCGTGCTGCTGCTCGACGAGATCGACAAGGCCCATCCCGGCGTCCAGGAGATCTTCTACCAGGTCTTCGACAAGGGCACGCTGCGCGACGGCGAGGGCCGCGACATCGATTTCAAGAACACCACCATCGTGATGACGGCCAATACCGGCTCGGACCTGCTGGCGACGCTTTCGGCCGATCCCGATACCATGCCGGAAGGCGAGGCGCTGGAGGGGCTGCTGCTCGGCGAGTTGCAGAAGCAGTTCAAGCCCGCCTTCCTCGGCCGCACCACCATCCTGCCCTTCATGCCGCTTGGCCGGGAGGCGTTGTCGGGCATCGTCGACATCCAGATCGGGCGCATCCAGGACCGCGTCGCGGCGAGCTATGGCAGCGAGGTGGTGCTGCTGGCCCCGGCGCGCGAGGCCCTGGTCGCCCGCGCCGGCACCAGCGAGATGGGCGCGCGTGCCATCGAGGCGATGATCGCGCGCGAACTCCTGCCGGATCTGTCCACCTTCTTCCTCGATCAGGTCACCGCCGGAACCAAGGCAGGGCGGATCGAGATCGGATTTGACGGCCACCGTTTCAGCATTGCCGCTGAGCCGGCGGCCGCCACGGAATTCGCCAGGCCGAGGAAACGGCCGGCGGATAAAGCAGCCTCGAATGGCAAGAAGGCTCATTCGGATGCGGTACGACCCAGAAAGGCGCGAGCGCCTTGACCTGTCTTAAGCCGATTCAACTTCGAACAGGAGAGAAGTAGTATGCCGATTTATCTGCAGCTCGATGGTATCCAGGGCGACGCCACCCAGGAACAGCACAAGAAGTGGATGGATATCGAAGCCATTCACTGGAACGTTTCGCGCAACATGAACACTTCGGCGGGTTCGGCCGCCAACCGCGAAGCCTCCGAGCCGACGATTTCGGAAGTGATCCTGACCAAGGTCAGCGATTCCTCTTCCACCCGGCTGTTCCAGGAAGCCTGCTCGGGCCGCACGGGCAAGACGGCGGTGATCCATCTGGTGTCCACCGGCAGCCCCGGCAACACCTATATCGAATACACGCTGACCAACACGCTGCTCGCCAACTATTCGGTCGATTCGAATGGCGATCGCCCGGTCGAGACGATCCGGCTCAACTTCACCAAGATGCAGGTGAAGTACACCCCCTACAACGAGGACAACACCTCCGGTTCGCCGACGATCGCCACCTACGATCTGGCCACGACGAAGGCTGCCTAAGCACCTCCGGCATGATGACGGGGCGCCTCCGATCCGGCGGCGCCCCGGACCTTTCGACGGCTTTCCGGTCCGGTTCCGGAGAAGCCTTCCAGCCATATCGAACGACAATCGCAAGGGAGTGGCATGGTCGATTTCAGCGTTTCCTCTGCAAGGCTCAGCGTAAGGCCGCTGGTTCCGGCCGACGTGCCGCCCATTGCCCGCATGGGCCGGGCCCCCAACCTCGACTACTTCGCCTATGCCCCGGGGCCGCGCGAAGCCGGCGGCAGGGCTGCCACGGTCGGGGCGGCCGCGGCCTTGTTCCGCCAGGGCTCCGAATTGCTCAACGAATATTCGCTGACCTATGCGCTGCGGACCTGGCTGAAGAACAATGATCAGCCGATCTCCCAGGCGATGGACGCCAAGGGCCATACGGTCTTCGTGATGCAGGTGACCTATTCGCTGGCGCAGGGGGCCGATACCCGCGCCTTCATGTGGCGCAGCGCCTATTTTCTCGAATCGGCCCGCAGCCGCGCCGAGCTGGAGCCGACCCTGGCCAGGCTGGTGCAGGGGCCATGGATCGGCCCGACGCCGCCGAACCGCTCGATCAGCTATGTGACGGTCTATCTCCTGGGAGAGCGGATCAGCCACTGAGCATCGACTTCGCATGCGGCGCCGGCGCCAGGCCGGGGCCGCGATCGAAACGGGCAGGCCCGCGGTGAGGCGAACTCGCCACCGCCGCCGGCCAGATGATACGGGGACAGGCATTCGATGGACGGCGACGCCAGCTCAGCATCCTATATCCAGGCCGAACGCATTCTGCGCATCGAGACACCGCTGGGCGCCGACGTGCTGCTGCCCGAGCACGTGGAGATGCGCGAGGCGGTGAACGACCTGTTCACGCTTCATGTCGCGGTACGCTCCAAGAAGACCGACATCAAGCCGAACGAGATCGTCGGCAAGCTGGTCGACGTCTCGCTCGAACTCGGCCAAGGCGAGCGGCGCACCTGGAACGGGCTGGTGGTGCGCCTGGTGGAAGGGCCGCCGGTGACGCGGGGCATGCGTTCCTACCAGCTCGAGATCCGGCCCCAGCACTGGCTGATGAGCCAGCGTTCGGACTGCCGGATCTGGCAGGACAAGACCTCGCTCGACGTTGCCCGCACGCTGCTTTCCGAGCACAAATTGCAGGCGCCGGTGACCTCGGGCGTCATCCCCGAACCCAAGCCCCAGCATTATTCGGTGCAGTATAACGAGACGGATATCGCCTATCTCCTGCGCCGCCTGGAGGAAGACGGCCTGTTCTTCTGGTTCGAGCATGAGGGCGGCTCGGCAGGCTCGGTCGCCGCCAAGCATGTCATGCACATCGCCTCGCATGTCTCGGGCTATACCAGCGGGCCCGAGACCGATGTGCGCCTCGCCATGGGCTCGAGCGACCGCAACCACCTCACCAAGTTCGAGCGCAGCTTCACCTATGTGCCCGGCAAGCGCTCGGCGGGGGACTGGAACTTCCTCACCCCCGGCTCCGTGCCCTCGGGCGAGACGCCGAGCCTGGTGTCGCTGCCGGGCAACGAGGCCTATGAGCTCTATGAATACCCGATGGTCGGCGGCTACGGTTCCGACAGTGCTTCCGAAGGCATCGCCAATGACCGGGTGGAGCGACAGTCCAAGCTGAGGATGCAGGCGGCCGAGGCCGATTACGAGCGCATTGAGGGCGCTTCCTCCATCCGCACGCTTTCGCCCGGCCGGCGCTTCAAGCCCTATGACGTCGCCAATCCCGGCAACAGCTACGAGGAGCACGTCACCTTCCAGATCGTGCATGTGGCGCGCGACCGCTCCTACGAGACCAATGAGGGCGAGCCAGACTATTCCAACCGTTTCATCGCCTTGCCGAGCCGGGTGCCGGCGACGCCCCACCGCTCGACCCAGCGCCCGCGCATCGACGGCACCGACATCGCCATCATCGCCGGTCCGCCGGGCGAGGAGATTCATCCCGACAAATATGGACGGGTAAAGGTGTGGTTCCCCTGGGACCGTCGCGCCAAGAAGGACGGCACCGACACCTGCTGGATCCGGGTGGCACAGAACTGGGGCGGCGGCAATTGGGGCGGCCAGATCATCCCCCGCGTGGGTATGGAAGCGATCGTTTCCTATCTCGGCGGCGACCCCGACCGGCCGATCATCACCGCGCTGGTGCCGAACGAGCGCAATCAGGTGCCTTATGAGCTGCCGGCCAACAAGACGCGCTCGACCTTCCGCTCAAACTCCCACAAGAGCACAGGCTTCAACGAGTTTTCAATGGAGGACAAGACGGGCGGGGAGAACATGTTCTTCCATGCTCAGAAGGATCATACTACCCGCGTCCTCAACGATCGCACGGCCCGCGTCGACAGCCATGACGTGCATTCGGTCGGCGGCAACCGCTCGGTCGAAGTCGCCAGCAATCAGAAGCATGAGATCGGCGGGTCCTATCACCTTACGGTTGGCGGTACCGGCGCAGGGGCACTTGGGGCTTTGGCCGGAGTAGCTGGGCTCGCGGGACATACGGCAGGGCTTCTCCAACAGGCGGGCGCCATTGCCGGCGATAGTGGCCCGGCGCTTGGCAGTTTTGCAATGTCGGTTGCTTCGTCGGCACTCGGTTTCCTGTCAGGGGGAGGGCTCAGCGCTCGGGACGGCGTGGTGTCCGGCTCCAATCCCCGCGCCGATGCGGGTACGGCCCTCGCCGGTGCCGGCACGGGGGTGGGCCAGGATGTCGGCGGCCTCTTCTCCCTACCGGGCATGATGTACACTGTCGCCGGTACCTTCAAGCATGACAGCATCGGCATTGCCCGTGCCGAGCAGATCGGCATGAGCAAGGTTACAAATGTCGGCATCGCGGCTCTCGAGAGCGTCGGCAAGTTCAAGAAGATTGCCGTTGGCGAAGAATTTGTCATCGAAGTCGGCAATTCAAAATTGGTCATGAAATCGAATGGCGAGGTGATCATTCTCGGCAAGAAATTCAACTTCGTCGCCACGGAGCATTTCCAGATGCGTGGCAAGCCTATCGACCATAACTAGTAGCGGCCATCCATGGAACTGATCAACAGGACGCCGCTACAGGCTTTCGCCTTCCGGCAGTTCGACCGTAATGGAAAGCTTGATTGTGTCGTCGCCGTTCGCGGCACCTTCCTCCATCGGCAGGGCGAGGTGGTTGCGTTGTCAGCCGAGCAGGAGGGGTTCCAATGGACCGACGCCTACGTGGGCGATCCCCATGAGGGGATCATGCTGCGTCAGACCGATCTGACGCCGGAAAAACCTGGTACGGATATTACATTCCTCGGCAATACCTATCCTCCGAACGGTCAAGCCTCGAAAAGTTGGACTTGCTCACTGCGAGTGGGAGCAAAGGAGAAATCTCTAAGAGTATATGGCGAGAGGCATTGGAGGCCGATCTTAAAAGATGTACGGGCTGGATTCTCGAACGGTCACCCTGAGGGCATCCTTCAGGACTGGAGTCTTGATGGCCCTCTTCCGGCGGCGCGCGTTCCGCTGGACTGGCATCATGCCTATGGCGGCACCGTGCCCGGTACGGGTGATATAGAGCGGGAAATACGTCCGGACGTCGAAACAGCCAACCCACTTGGCTGCGGCATCGTGAACAGCCATTTTGAAGCTGATATCGCAGGTATACGGGCGCCGTCCATCATGGCCGTAGATGAGACCAATCTTGATTGGCGAACGCGTTACCGGCCCGAGGGTTTTGGCCCGATTTCTCCATGGTGGCGACCTCGTCAACAATATGCGGGTACCTATGACGATGCGTGGTTGGCGCATCGGCACCCTCTCTTGCCCTTGGACTTCGATCCGCATTTCTGGCAATGCGCTCACCCCGATCTGATCGCTGAGCCGTGGCTGAAAGGCGACGAGGATTATGCGCTCAGCAACCTCCATCCCGATCTACCACTGGCGCATGGACGATTGCCGGGAGTCACCCTCGGCGTTCGATGCGAGCAGGAGGGGAGCGACAAATGGTTTCTATCCAGTCTAGACGGTGTGCAATTCGATTGGCGAGAGGGCGAGACAGTGCTCTTGACCTGGCGGGCTCGCTTTCCCTTACCGGAGGCTGACGATGTGCGGCTGACGCTCAACCGGGTGGTGTTCTCCCAAGAGGAAAGACGACAAGTGGAGGCCCAGGAAGCATGAGTCTGCCCCCTCCCACGGATAATTATGCGGGAGAGCCGCAATACCCCTCGTCCTGGACTACTAAACGGCCGCGTGAGGGATTACGGGACAATGATGCTGCACGTATCGTGTCCCTGTCACCAGACGTCTGTAAGACCCCGATAGGCTCCTCGACGCCGCCGATCCCCTATCCCGTCGTTGATTTCTGTGGGCACGACGAAAACTACACCGAGTCCGTGCGCTTTACCGGCCAGAAAGTGATGGTGCTGCGATCGAACACCTGCCATGTCCATGGTGACAAACCGGGTAAGGCCAAAGGTGTGAAATCGGGCACGGTAGAGGGCATATGCGAGCCTATTGAAGGGGCCGACTTGGTGCGGGCCGAAGGTTCACCTATCATCACCCATCTCCATCGCTGCCATATGAACAACAAGAATACGGTGGGAGAAGCCTATTTCGTCTGTGATACCGCGACATATCCTGCGCCTAAAGATACCGATCCGATACCAGGATCGCTGCGCTTTGCGGGCTATCAGGACCTTGACAAGATATTTGGCCGCGGAACATCCCTTCCTCCTGGTTCCTATCAAGTGGCCGAAGCTGCAACAGGCACGATGAATGACGCTGGAGGTGGCTATCGGGGGGGAGGTTCAAGCAGCACGACCACCGCCCCCCAATCTGGTGGCGCAACAACCACCGTGCCTGAAACATCATGGGCATCGAAGCTGTTACGCTGGAGCATCTTTGGGCGTGCCGAGTCTGCCGCCAATATGATCAATGACGTAAGCGGGGGAGCTCTCAATCGACGGCGCATTGAGAATCTTGTCGGGGAGTTCGATTTTTACGCAACTACTCCCAATCAAGGGTACACCCCGGAACAGATGGCTATCTGGGCAAAGGGGGCTGCTGAAGTTCGAGCAACAGCCCTACCAGCCGGCGACATGGAATCTTTTGAAGCAATTAAACAAAAAACAATCGACGCCGTTATGTCGTCTGCATCGCAGACTCAAGCAAAAGTCTCCGCAACCGCGGTCGGTAATGTTCGAGTATCTTCGCAGCGCGACGCCTGCGATGACATCTGCAAATTGGCCTGTGATTGTTTGAAGGACAGAGGAGGAGCGAGAACCTACACCCAATGTGTAGGTAAAAAGCTGCGCGACGCTAACTATGACAAGAACGGACCTAGCCGGCCTGACGGTTCACCGCGATATCCCGCAAGCCCAGATGCTGATGGCGCGCGTCCTGAAGTAAGTTATGATCCAAAAAACGATTATAAGCCAGTGCCTGCGGGCAGTGATCCGGAGATGCCTACCTCACGGGATGTTGTGGCTGGTGCACCAAGACCTGACGTTTCCATGTGGAAAGACGGCAAATTGTGGAAAATATTCGAACTCAAATTCCCGACAAGCGCCGGTGGAGTGGATGGAGAGACCACAATGCAAGCTCGCGGCGAATACAGAAAAATTGCTGAAAAAAATGGACTTGACCCTGAAAAAGATCTGATCCAGCTCGATGTCAAGGAACATTGCGACTGCGAATCTGGTAAAGCAAAGTCCAATGCTCCCTGTTAATTGAGGAGGAATTTGTGGAATATCCTTTCGATTTAAAGTTAAATCCGAGAGATATTGAAGAGCGTGGCGTTCTTCGCGCGGGGAGTGGTCATGCGATACGCTCTCGTGTTGGCATATTGTTGTCGATCTATTTTCTGGAGGGCTGGAGAAGAGAGAAACGCCAGGCGCTCTTCGAAAATCTGAAGGACTATCTCAGCTTGTTCGGTGACAAGATTACACATTTTCACCCCGCTGGTGATGGCAATAACAAACGCATGCGTCGGTACAAGGGCATAATCCCCGAAGAATTTATAAAAATTACTACCTTAAGCAAAACAGACACCGCTTATCTGTTTGTAAAACATGTCGATATGGCGGAAACGGACGACCCTTCACTCTACATGTTCATGGCTTTCGGTCATGAAGAGGGGACACGAAATCCTCTTTCAGGGATGAAAGTGCACTTTCCACCCAGCTTTGTGTTCGAGAATCCTGATCGTTACGTTGAGTTGGTAGCGCGTTGGTGTGACCGTCTCAGTGCGATTCATGGTTCGTCCGGCCTGGGGGTCCTATCCAGGCCTGGCGCCGAGATGATGGAAGATGCCTACCACTATCCCTGGCTGATGCACTATTCTGGTCTCGAATATGATGCGATGGGCGACTATTGGGCGGAATGCAGTGAAGGGGGCTATGAACAGCCGCGTTCATCGAACTGGCTGACCATTCTTGGCTCCGCCAACATCGACGCTCTGGGCGGTGACGAGGTGATGATCCGTAAGAAATTGACACCCGATATCGAAGTAAGGCGGTATTCAGGCGGCGTCGTTCTGCGAGCCGGCAAGCTTCCGGTGCTTGGGACAGCCGAGACGGGTGGCATTCCTAAAACATATCAGACCGTGGCCCGCTTCATAAAGCCGATCCGATTTGAAGGCTATCGGTACAATATCATGAAACTCCCACGACCAATGTTGGACCTCGATCGGGAGGTCAGGCTTCAAGTTACGTTGAATTGGCTTAGACGTTTTGATCAATAAGAAAATATTCAAACAGTTACGATCAAGAAGCAGGCATCAACATGAGCGCTACTGATCACGGAATCTCGATTGTCCCTGTGGAGTTCGGTTGGTCCGCCTCGTGCATAAGCGAATTGGAACTCCATGCCATTCTTGACGCATATTTCAGCTCAAATACAGCGTGCCAAAGAACTTTATCCGCCGATGCTAACATCGGCTGCATCGTCGATACTCGCGGGCTTCGGTGTCCCTTTCCTGTTCGCGAGATGCGCAGCGCCTTCATGTCCTTGTCAAAGGGGGCTCGCATCGTTCTCCTGACAGACGATCCTGTAGCCGCGATCGACATTCCACATGCCGTTATGCAGGACAGCAATCATTTGCGGTTAAGAACGCGCACGGGGAACGTCGATGTCTTTCTTGTCGAAAGATCATGACATCATCTCCTCTATGGAGAAGATTTGCATGTGCTGCCTCCGAATGATCCCCAACGATCAAGCGACGTGTGATGGTAGCGTCCCGGACTTCAGGAAATATTATGAAAATCACTTATCGGGTTGCGGCGACATTACTTGCGACCTTTGTTGCCCTTGTCGTTTTGCATCCGGGTAGCTCCGCCCAAGCCGCCACCACCTGCGAGCACCGAGCCGCGCCGGTTGGGGCGAGCGGCAAGCGGGTGGCTGTGATCGTCGGCAATGGCGGTTATAGCAACGGCATTCCGGCCTTGCCCAATCCGGCTCGGGATGCGCAGGCCGTGGCCAAGGCGATGGGGGCGCTTGGCTTCGAGATCTTCCTCGCCGGCGATGCTGACAGCGCGAGCCTGCAGAACTGCCTCGCCACCGCCTATGCCGGTGCGGTCGGGGCCGATGTGGCGATGTTCTATTATTCCGGCCACGGTATCCAGATCAGGGATGAGAACTATCTGGTGGCCACCGATGCCACCTCGAAGGATCTCCAGCATGGCTTCGTGCCGGTGCAGCCGATCGTCGATACCCTGCAGAAGGGCGCCAAGGCGACTTTGGTTTTCCTCGATGCCTGCCGCAACAATCCGATGGCCGAGGGCGGCCAGGCCGGGCTTTCGGTCTCGACCGGGCGCGGCCTGGCCCGGGTCGAGGGGGCGGGGGCTGCGGCAGCGCCCGGCACGGTGCAGGCGCGCGGGCTGATGGTGGCCTATGCCACCTCGCCCAATGCAGTGGCGCTCGACGGCAAGGGCGAGCTCAGTCCCTTCACCGGCGCCTTCGTCAAGACGGTCGGCACCTCCGGCTATTCGATCCAGCGCATCATGAGCGACGTCACCAAGGCGGTTGGCGAGGAGACCGACTGGGCCCAGACGCCGTGGATGAAATCCTCGCTGACCGACGAGCTCAAGCTCGGCGGCGGCCAGACCCTGGCCGAGGCCCAGTCGATCTCCGACAATCATGCCGCCCGGGCCCAAACGCTACTCAACACCAATGGCAGGCGGGAGGAGGCGATCGTCGAGGCCCTGAAAGGCCTGCCCGCGGCGCCCGACGAGACGGCGCTCCTGCGCTTTTCCAAAGCCTATGTGGCGCTTTATGCCGCCGTGCAGAGCCGCGAGGCCTTGCTGCCGGTGAAGCCCGGCTTCTCCCAGGTGGCGGTATCGACGCAGGGGCGGGTCGCCGTCTACCAGATGAGCGCCGACTACCAGTCCGGCGACCTTACTCTGTGGTCGGTCGCCGAGAAGAAGGCGCTGGCGAGCCTGCCGACCAAGGGCAGGGTCTCGAAATTCCTGTTCAGCCCGCACGGCAATCTGCTGGTCACCGAGATGGACAATGTGGTCACCGTGTGGAACGGGCTCGATGGCGCCAGGCTCTTCGACCTGAAGGCCGGCGGCTATGTCACCTCGATGGAATTCAGCCCGGACGAGAGCCGGCTGCTGCTGGGCGGCGACGGCTCCAGCGCGCTGACCGTCATCGATGTCGCCAGCCGCAAGCCGGTATTCACCGTGAAGTCGGGCCAGCTCACGCAGCCCGGGGGCAAGGCGCGGGGCGGCCGTCTGGTGCAGGCCAATTTCGGCAGCAACGATACGATCTGCTTTTCGCTCGACAGCAGCGGCGACAAGCGCCTGCTCGGCGTCTATGACTTGGCGCAGAAGAAGACCATGCGGCTGCGCGAGGCGAGCAATGCCGTCACCGTCTCCGTCTGCGATCCCGCCGGCAAATATATGGTGCGCACCTATGCCGTAGGATCGAGCGAGCAGGGCATGGAGATCTGGGACCTGGCCACCGATGCCGTCAACCTGGTCAAGGCGCCGATCGCCAACATCATGGGCATCGACCCCGACGGCAAATATGTCGGCGTGATCGCCTTGGACGCAGAGGTCCAGGGCATTTACGACCTTGCTACCGGCAAGAAGGGGCAGCCCGCCACGGTGCCGCCGGGCTATGTCATCTACGGCAGCCGGGTGCGCAATGCCGAGGGCGGCCTGGTCAGCCAGGACATCAATCCCAATGCCTGGCGCGACTGGCCGGATGAGAGCCTGCATGGGCCGGGTCTGGTGGAGAAGGCGCTGGCGGGATTGACCCCGGCGCAGCGCGAAGAGGTTGCGCGGGACAGGATCACCTTCGCCGAGGTCGCGGCCAATCCGTGACCCCGTGCAGTGATCGGCCTGGGCATGCTCGGGCGTTTCTGTGAAGGCCGTTCGTTTGCGGCGGAGGGGGCTCATAATCACCCCCTCCCCAAATCACCCCACTTCCCCTATTCCCCTGCCTCGCGCATGATGGCGTGCGCCTTTCCGGCGCCCATCATGCCAGCAGGGAAACAACCATGCCGAACCACCCCTCCGATGCCATCAGCGCCTTCGGGCCGGATTTCCCGTTTGCCTATGACGAATGGCTGGCCCATCCGGCCGGGCTCGGCGCGGTGCCGGCCGACAAGCATGGCAAGCGGGTCGCCATCATCGGGGCGGGGGCAGCCGGGCTGGTAGCCGGCTATGAGCTGATGCGCCTGGGTCTCAGGCCTGTGCTCTATGAATCGGCCCGTCTCGGCGGGCGGCTGCGCTCGCAGCGTTTCGAGGGCACGGACGGCATCATCGCCGAACTCGGCGGCATGCGCTTTCCGATCTCCTCGCGCGGCTTTTACCATTATGTCGACCTGCTCGGCCTGGAGACGCGGGATTTTCCCAATCCGCTCACGCCGGCGGCCGGCTCCACCGTGATCGATCTGGAGGGCGAGACCCTCTATGCCCGCACGCTGGACGATCTGCCGCCGCTCTACCGGGAGGTCGCCGACGCCTATCACCAGGCGCTGGAGGAGGGGGCCCAGTTCTCCGCCTTGCAGGCGGCGATGCGGGCGCGCGACGCCAGGCGCATCAAGGAGATCTGGGATCCGATCGTGCGCGATTGGGACGAGCGCACCTTCTATGATTTCGTGGTGTCGTCGCAGGCCTTCCGCAAGCTGTCCTTCCGCCATCGCGAAGTGTTCGGGCAGGTGGGTTTCGGCACCGGCGGCTGGGATTCGGATTTCCCCAATTCCATGCTGGAGATCCTGCGCGTCAATCTCGGCGCCTTCGACGACGAGCAGCGCTATGTCGTCGGCGGGGTCGAGCAGGTGGCGCAGGGCATCTGGTCCAAGGCGCCGGAGAAGCTGGCGCATTGGCCGGCCGGCACCACGCTGGCCGGGCTCAATGCCGGCGCCACCAGGGGCCGCGCGCAGGCGATCGCCCACAATGGCCAGGGTGGCTTTGCCGTGACGGACCAATGGGGCAATCGCGACGATTACGAGGCGGTGGTGGTCACCTGCCAGAGCCATCTGCTCACCACCTCGATCGCCGCCGAGGAGAGCCTGTTCGACCAGAAGCTGTGGATGGCGCTCGATCGTACCCGCTACATGCAGGCGGCCAAGACTTTCATCATGGTGGATCGTCCGTTCTGGAAGGACAAGGATCCGGCCACCGGCCGTGACGTGATGTCGATGACGCTGACCGACCGCATCACCCGCGGCACCTATCTGTTCGACAATGGCGACGACAGGCCGGGCGTGATCTGCCTGTCCTATTCCTGGATGACGGATGCCTTGAAGGTGCTGCCGCTGCCGGCCGAGCGGCGGGTGGAGCTCGCCCTTTCGGCGCTGGGCAAGATCTATCCCGGGCTCGACATCGCCAGCCACATCATCGGTTCGCCGATCTGCGTGAGCTGGGAGGCGGACGAGAACTTCCTCGGCGCCTTCAAGGGGGCGCTACCCGGGCATTACCGCTACAATCACCGCATGTACGGCCATTTCATGCAGGCCGACCTGCCGGAGAGCCAGCGCGGCATCTTCATGGCGGGCGACGGCGTGAGCTGGACGCCGGCCTGGGTCGAGGGCGCGGTGCAGACGGCGCTCAACGCGGTCTGGGGCGTGATGACCCATCTCGGCGGCCGCTCGCCCGCCGAAAATCCCGGCCCCGGCGACCTCTATCCCACCCTCAAGCCGGTCGATCTCGGGGATTGAGGAGGAAGAGGGCACGGTTTTCGCTTGTCATCCTGCACGCACTGCAACGCATGGCGTTGCGGTGCAGATGCGGGACCGCAATCCGAGTGCGGCGCAGAATTGTCCTGCGGTCCCGGATCTGCGAAGCAGCACTGCATGCTGCATCGCGTCCGGGATGACAGGGCGCGATCACCCTCGCCCTTTCCCATAAAACCTCGCGATACGCTCGCGCAGCCATTGATGGGCGGGATCGCCCCGACGGCGCGGGTGCCAGATCTGGGTGAAGGGCACGGCCGGCAGCGTGAAAGGCGGCTCGAACAGGCGAAGACCGCCAGCCTCGATCGAGGCTGGCAGGATGCCGCGCGCCACGGTCAGGATGATGTCCGTGCCGGCGATCAGGCGCGGTGCCACGCCCCAATGCGGCAGGGTGAGGCAGATCCGCCGCTTGTGGCCGAGCGCGGCGAGGGTGCGGTCGATCTCGTTCTCGACATCGGCGCGCAGCGCCACCAGCGCGTGCGGGCGGGCAAGATAGGAGGGAAGGTCGAGCCGGCCGAAGGGCGGCAGGCCGGACCCATCCGCGAGACAGACATAGTGATCCTCGAACAGAAGCGCTTGAGCGAGTTGCTCGCCGAGATCGGGAAACACGCCGAAGGCGAGATCGATTTCACCATCGAGGATCTGGGCCGCCATCGCCTCCCGGCCCGCCTGGGTGACGAGCAGGTCGCTGTGCGGCGCCTCTGCACGCAGCAGCGGCACCAGTCTCGGCAGCAGCACGGCGGCGCCATAGTCCGACATCGCCAGCCGGAAGGTGCGCCGCTCGCGCGCGGGATCGAAGCCGGCCGGGGTCAGCAGATGGCGCATTCGGTCGAGCGCCTCGGTGAGATGAGGCTGGATCTCGAGCGCCCGCGCCGTCGGCCTGAGGCTGCCGCCCTGGCGTGTCAGCAGGGGATCGTCCAGCAACGTGCGCAGCCGCGCCAGGGCGTGGCTGACGGCCGGCTGGCTCTTGTTCAGGCGCAGGGCCGCGCGCGAGACATGGCGCTCCGCCAGCAGGGCCTCGAGGACGGTGAGCAGGTTGAGGTCGATGCCGGCAAGATTATTCATATGGTGCATAGTATGGATAGGAAATCGGAATTTCCATCTGAATTAGGCATGGCATAGACCTTCGGTGATCGAAGGAGACCGCCATGACCAACCCCGCTTCCCTGTTTCTGCTGCTGCCGGCCCTGATCGCAGGCGCGGTCGTGCCGTTCCAGGCTGGGGCCAATGCCACGCTTGGCCGGCTGCTCGGTCATCCGCTCTGGGCCACCCTGGTTTCACTGGCGGTCAGCATCGCGGTGATCCTGCCGGTGATGGCGGCCTTCCGTGTCCCGATCCCCACCATCGATGCGGCGTCGAAAGGGCCGTGGTGGATCTGGACGGGCGGACTTGCGGGTGTGATCTACATCACCGCCGCGCTTTTGCTGGCACCCCGGCTCGGCGCCGCCAATTTCATGGTGGCGGTGATCGCCGGCCAGATGATCGCCTCGCTGGCGATCGATCATTTCAGCCTGATGGGCTTTGCGCCGAGGCCGGTCAACCCGGCGCGCCTCGCCGGCGTCCTGCTCATCGTCGGCGGCATGGTGGTGACGCAATGGGCCAACGCCGCGCAGGCGGTCACCGCGCCGGCGCGCTGAGAGGCAGGGCGCATCCGAGCAGGCGGTCGCGGAGAATTCTTCTCCCCTTGTGGGAGAAGGTGCCCCGAAGGGGTGGATGAGGGGAGAAACGCAACCTAGAGCATGTCCTGCGATCGATGAATCGATTGTGATGTGACAGGTGGCTTGTG
>NZ_JASGFM010000037.1:0-75147 GCF_047605565.1 Labrys sp. (in: a-proteobacteria) | reverse complement strand
TCGTCGCCGCCTGGACCAAGGTCATGAACGCCGATCGCTTCGATCTCGTCTGATCTTCGGGTAAAGCGTTCGAAACTGCCTATATCGGTGGTTTCAATCATGCGGGGGCGGCCTTGGCCGCCTCCGTTTTCTTTTGCGGGCTCGCCGTACATCCTTCGCCTGCACGTCCGGACGGAGGCGACGGCCCGTCATTGCTCGGCAGGGCAATCGGTGTCATCCGGGCGGCCAGTCTTTCCACCACCCGAACGAGCAGGATTTCTACCCGTCCGGGCGTTTCCAACCGGGGCAAAACGCGGTCTGCTAAGCCAACCAAAAATCCCCAGAACCAAGCATTCGGGGGAACAGGCGAAAGGCCGGTATCGGGCCGCCTGCGGGATCGTGGCTAGAGCGTTTTGCGATGAGATGGGGTCACCTCGAATCGCAAAGGCGCGTCGAAACAAAGAGCGAGAGCAAACAAGCGGTCACACTCGAACGCGCTTTGCTCCAGCGAACGGGGGACGCCTTGGACGAGAGCAGGCCACTCAGTTTCCGCGAGGATGTACGCAGCCTGCTGTTCAGGCTGCTGCTATCCGTCGTGAGCGAACGCGAGCCATCTCTGGCTGCGGTGCTGGCCGGCACCGAACCGCTGGATACGCTCGACAAGAAGCAACGCATCTGCGCCCTGCAGGCGACCGGGATCTGGTTCCAGCTGGTCACCATCGCCAACGAGCTATTGGCCATGCGCGCCCGGCGTGAGCTCGAGCAGGTCGGCGGCGCCGACGAGATCGTCGGCTCCTTTTCCAATGTGATGGGGGAGATCGCCTCCGCCGGCTATCCGGCCGAGGAAGTGCAGGCCGCGCTCGACCGGTTGTGGGTCGGGCCGACGATGACGGCCCATCCGACCGAAGCCAAGCGCGTCACCGTTCTCGAGATCCACCGCCGCATCTATCGCAAGCTCACCGAACTGGAGCAGCATCGCTGGGCGCCGCGCGAGCGCGAGCAGCATGTCAACGATCTCGCGAGCGAGATCGAGCTGTTGTGGATGTCCGGCGAATTGCGCCTCGAACGCCCCTCGGTCGAGCGCGAAATCGCCTGGGGCCTCCACTTCTTCCGCGAGGTCATCTTCGAGGCGACACCCCGGATCTACGAGACGGCCCAGGAGGCGCTGGCACGCCACTATCCGGAATATGACCTCAAGGTGCCGTCCTTCCTGCATTTCGCCTCCTGGATCGGCGGCGATCGCGACGGCAACCCCAATGTCACGGCCAAGACCACGGCCTATGCGCTGGATGCCTGCCGCCAGGCCATCATCGGCTGGTACATTCAGCAGGTGCGCCGTCTGGTGACCTTGCTCAGCGTCAGCGCCAACGTCGTCGACATTCCCGAGGATTTCGGCAAGGCCCTCGATCGCCTCCTGCGCTCGACGGGTGCCGCATCGGCCGTTATGGCCCGCAACCCGGGAGAGCCGCTGCGTCAGTTCGCGGCGGGCATGTTGGAGCGCCTGCGCGCCATGCGCAGCGAGTCCATGGCAGAGCCCTATGTTCGCGCGGACACCTTCAACGCCGATCTCAGCGAGCTGGAAAACGTCCTCGTCCGGCTTGGCGGCTCCCTGACGGCACGGCGCCTCATTCGTCCCCTGCGCCAGCAGGTCGAGAGTTTCGGCTTCCGCACAGTCTCGCTCGACATCCGGCAGAATTCCACCGTGGTCAATCGCGTGCTGGCCGAGCTGTTCGGCCAGATCCCGGGAGGCGACTCTCCGCAGCCGGAAACCGGCCCATGGAGCGCGCGCCTGCGGTCCGAACTGCAATCGGGCCGGAGACCGATTTTTGACCGGGCAACCTTGTCCGACGAAGCCCGGGAATTGCTCGATCTCTTCGACGTCATCCGCGAGGCTTCGGCCGACCCGGGCACAGGCGCGATCGGCGCTTTCATCCTGTCGATGACGCGCTCCTGTGACGACCTGCTCGCCGTCTATCTGCTGGCGCAATATAGCGGTCTAGCCACGGCCGCCGACGGCAGCGGCACCATCAATCTGCGGGTGGTGCCGCTGTTCGAGACCATCGCGGACCTGCGGGCCGCCCCCGACATTCTCGACCAGCTGCTGGGCCTTTCCATCGTGCGCCGATCGGTGCGCGAATTCGCCAACCGCCAGGAAGTAATGCTCGGCTATTCCGACTCGAACAAGGATGGCGGCTTCCTTGCATCCAATTGGGAGCTGAGCAAGGCGCAGCGGCGCATCACTGCCCTCGGCCTCAAGCGCAAGGTCAAGATCAGCTTCTTCCATGGCCGCGGCGGTTCGGTCAGCCGCGGCGGGGCGCCGACCGGCCGGGCCATCGCGGCCCAGCCGGCCGGCACCATCGACGGCGTGATGCGCGTCACCGAGCAGGGCGAAGTGGTATCGTCGAAATTCGCCAATCGCGGCACCGGCCTCTACCAGCTCGAGATCCTGGCCGCGAGCGTGTTCGCCCATTCGGTCAAGTCGCGCAACGAGAGCCAGCTCAAGGACAATCCCGAGTTCAACGAGGCGCTGGAAGCGCTGACCGGCATGTCGCAGGCAACCTATTCCGGCCTGATCCGCGAGCCGGGTTTCATCGATTATTTCAACCAGGCGAGCCCGGTCGAGGAATTGTCGCTGCTCAAGATCGGCTCGCGCCCGGCCCGGCGTTTCGGCGCCCGTGACATTGCCGACCTGCGCGCCATCCCCTGGGTCTTCGCCTGGAGCCAGAACCGGCACCTGATCACCAATTGGTATGGCATCGGCAGCGCGCTCAACTCCTTCGTCGGCGTCCGCGGCGAGGCGGGGCTCGATCTGCTGCGCCAGATGTTCGAACGCTCGCGCTTCTTTCGCCTCGTCGTCGACGAGGTCGACAAGGGGCTCTACCAGACCGACATGGAGATCGGGCGTCTCTATGCCTCGCTGGTGCAGGACGGCGAGGTTGGCGAGCGCATCTACCGCAAGATCGCGGCCGAATATGAGCTGACTCGCAAGATGATTGCCGAGGTCAATGGCGGACTGGCCCTTTCGGAGCGGTTTCCCTCCTTCAAGCGCCATTTCGACCAGACCCGCCCGCAGATGGATGCGATCCACCGCCTGCAGGTCCAGCTCCTGCGTGAAGTCCGCGCCCAGGACGGCAAGTCCGCCAGCCCCAAGCGAGCGGTCAATGCCCTGCTGCTTTCGATCAACTGCATCTCGGCCGGGCTCGGTTGGACCGGCTGACGATGGTCATATCAGCGCCTCCGGGCGCCATAAGGGAGGAGTTTCATGGACAGCCCCGTCAGAACCGATAGCACGGATATCGGCCATTTCTTTCACGATACCTTGTCCAAGGCCGATCCGGCGGTCAGCGGTGCGATCGGTCGCGAGCTCCATCGCCAGCGCGAGGAAATCGAGCTGATTGCCTCGGAAAACATCGTCTCCAGGGCCGTGCTGGAAGCGCAAGGCTCGGTCCTCACCAACAAATATGCCGAGGGCTATCCGGGGCGGCGCTATTATGGCGGCTGCCAGCATGTCGACGAGGTCGAGGACCTTGCCCGCGAGCGGGCGCGGCAGATGTTCAACTGCAGCTTTGCCAATGTGCAGCCCAATTCCGGCAGCCAGGCGAACCAGGCGGTGTTCATGGCCCTGATGCAGCCGGGCGATACCTTTCTCGGCCTCAACCTCGCCGCCGGCGGACACCTCACCCATGGCGCGCCGGTCAACCAGTCGGGCAAATGGTTCAACGTGGTTTCCTATGGCGTCGACCCGCAGACGCACCGCATCGACCTCGATCAGGTGCGCGACCTTGCCAGGACGCATCGGCCGAAAATTATCCTGGCCGGCGGCTCGGCCTATCCGCGCATCATCGATTTCAAGGCTTTCCGGGAGATCGCGGACGAGGTCGGCGCCAAGCTCTTCGTCGACATGGCGCATTTCGCCGGCCTGGTCGCCGGCGGCGTCCACCCCAACCCGCTCGACCATGCCCATGTGGTGACGACCACGACGCACAAGACCCTGCGCGGTCCGCGCGGCGGCATGGTGCTGTCGAATGACGAGGAGATCGGCAAGAAGATCAATTCGGCGGTCTTCCCCGGCCTACAGGGAGGTCCGCTGATGCATGTGATCGCGGCCAAGGCCGTGGCCTTCGGCGAGGCGCTGACCCCTGCGTTCAAGACCTACGCCGCCAATGTCGTCGACAATGCCAGAGCCCTCGCCGAAGCGCTGTCCTCCGGCGGTGTCGACATCGTGTCGGGTGGCACCGATACCCATCTGATGCTGGTGGACCTTACCCGCAAGAACCTCACCGGCAAGGCGGTGGAAGCGGCGCTCGGCCGGGCTCACATCACCTGCAACAAGAACGGCATTCCCTTCGATCCCCAGGGGCCGATGGTGACCTCCGGCGTGCGCCTGGGCACGCCAGCCTGCACGACACGCGGCTTCATGGTCGAGGAATTCAAGGAGGTCGCCCGCCTCACATTGGCGGTGATCGATGGTCTCGCCGCCAATGGCGAGGAGGGCAATGCCGCTGTGGAAGCCGGGGTGCGCCAGGAGGTGAGCGGCCTGCTCGCGCGCTTCCCGATCTATGACTGAACGACGACGCAGCGGAGGGCCATGGCGACTGTCCGAGCCATGGCCTTGTCCCGCCGTAGTCTTAGGGTTCTAGCTGCGTATCCCCGACCGTACCTGCGGGCTTGTCATGGCTGCAACGTGACGTCGTCGGCCTTGGTCACGCGGGCGAGCAGCGGGAAGATGCGCTGGAAGGCGAAGGCGTGCATGTCGGCAGCGCGGCCTGTGCAGGCGTCCTCCACCAGCACGACGGCATAGCCGTGTTCATGGGCGGCGCGGGCGGTCGATTCGACGCCAATATTGGTGGCGATGCCGCCGATGACAACGGTGGTGATGCCGCGGCGCCTCAGCTGCAGGTCGAGTTCGGTGCCGTAGAAGGCGCCCCATTGATGCTTGGTGATCCTGAGGTCGGAGGGGTCTGCAAGACCGTTGGCCAGATCCGCCCAGCCCTCGGGAAATCCGCCGGGCGGTATTCTCATGGGCTGGTCGACCGGTGCCTTGAGGGCATCGCCGCGATCGGCGGAGAAGGCGACATTGACAAGGATGACGGGCGCTCCAGCTGCCCGAAAGCGCCGGGCCAGTTCCTGCCCCTTGATCAGCACATCGGGGCCGGAATAGGGCTCGGCGGCCGTGCCGACAATTCCCTTTTGCAGATCGATCAAGATCAGAGCCGTCGTCGAGGCGGGCAGAGCGGGCATGGATTGATCCTTTTGCGGAGTTTTCGACTACCTCGCGCCAGGGTTGCATGATGGCGGGGAGATCGATATCTATTTGAGGAATTGCTCAAGCAGCGTATGTATTTGAGGATGGGCTCAAATTTGTCAAGCCAGAAACGCAAAACCTTGGCGCCCCAGCGCGAGGTCGGCCGGCAGCGCGTCGCCGAACTCCTGGAAGCGGCGGCGGAGGTGATCCAGGAGCGGGGCTTCGAGGCGACCACCATGGCGGAGATCGCCCTGCGCGCCGATGCCCGCATCGGTTCGCTCTATCGCTTCTTCCCCAGCAAGGACGCGGTGGCGGATGCGCTGATGGATCATTATGCAACGGTCCTTGCCGCTGCCTATGACGCCGTGCGCGATCAGGCGGCAGGCGCTACGCCGGAGCAGCTGGCGGACATCCTTATCGATCTCCTGGTGAAGCTTCATCCCCAGGCGCGAGCCGTTACGGCCCTGCTGGATTCCAGGACGGATTGGACGCAGATCCGCCTGCGCTTCCGCGCTCAGGCTCTAGCCGGCGTGCGCGCGGCGCTGATGGCCAACGCGCCAGGCCTGGCGGAGGCCGAAGCGGACGACATCGCCGCAGTCGTGCTCAACAATATGAAGACCATGGTCGGCATGATGCGCAAGGACGCGCCGACGACGCCAGGCGCGCCGGACCAGCTCAGATTGATGAACCGTCTCTATCTGGGGGCCAAGCTGACGCCGGCACGGCCATGACGATTGACAATCAAGACGAGGTGACGAACGGCAGAGCTCTCCCGTGGCGCAGGCGCGTCATGCCCATGAAATCTTAAGCCTCTAGCCTGATTTTGCTTGTCAACGCGACGGAACGCGCCGCAAGTACGATCCAGTTTGAGGATGCTGCGTCCATGCGTTCGAGAGTATTGCCCGTTCTGGCTTTCCTTGGCTTCGCCGCCGGCACGTTCATGCCCGGCTCGCGAGTGCATGCCGATGAACGTTCTCCCTATTCGGTGCTGAACTTTTCCTCACAGCCCGACGCCGGTCCGGACTGGATCGTGACGGTGGGGGTCGGGACGCAGTATGGACCGACCTATGAGGGAGCCTCGAAAACCAGCGTTACCGTGCTGCCCTCCGATTTCGACATCAGGCGAGCAGGGGAGGCACCCGGATGGGGCGCCCCCGATGACGCATTCTCGTTTTCGGTGTTCGAAAGCCATGGCTTTGCCATTGGGCCCGCTGCCGATTTCCGTGGCGGCCGCTCGCGATCGGATGAGCGGGACCTCACCGGCGTGCATACGGTGCCCGCGACGCTCGATGCCGGCCTGTTCATGGAATATTGGCTGATCGAGAATCAGCTCCGTGCCCGGGCGGAAGTGCGCCAGGCCCTGCGGGCCGGGCAAGGGCTGGTCGCCGATTTCTCGGCCGACTGGGTGCAGCCCTACGACGCCTTCACCTTTTCCATCGGTCCGCGCCTGTCGGTTGGCAACGGCACCTATATGCGCTCCTCCTTCGGTGTGACGGAGCGCGATGCCGCACGCAATGGCCAGGTGATCCCCTACGACCCCTCAGCCGGCATCAAGGCCTATGGTGCCCTGGCTTCGCTTTCCTACCAGTTTTCGCCGGCCTGGAAAGCGACGCTCTATGACAAATACGAGCGCCTGACGGGCGATGCCGCGGACAGCCCGGTCACGAAGCGTTTCGGTTCGCTCAACCAGAACACGGTCGGCCTCAGCCTGAGCTATTCCTTCGGCCTGAAATTCCGATAGGCGGGCGCAGCGCCATGGAAGAGTCGCGCGAGAAATCCGCCAGCACGGCAGGTGCGTGGTAGGAAGCCCTCAGTGCAAAGATCTGTGCCGCCCGATGATGGTGATCACTGGCCAGCGTGGGATTGAGTCATCGGACTTCCGTCAGTTTGAGACGGGCTTCAAGGGCTGCGTGTGCTTCCTTCCGCTCGCTGTAGCGATCGGTGAGGTAATCCGAGGCATCGCGCGTCAGCAGGGTGAACTTGACCAGTTCTTCCATTACATCGACGACGCGCTCGTAATAGGATGAGGGCTTCATACGACCGTCGGGCGTGAACTCCTCATAGGCCTTGGCGACCGAGGACTGGTTGGGGATGGTGATCATTCGCATCCAGCGGCCGAGGACGCGCATCTGGTTGACCGCATTGAAGGATTGCGAACCGCCTGAGACCTGCATGACGGCAAGCGTCTTGCCCTGGGTCGGGCGTACCGCTCCGATCGACAAGGGAATCCAATCGATCTGTGCCTTCATGATACCTGTCATGGCACCATGGCGCTCAGGGCTGCACCAGACCTGCCCCTCTGACCATTGCGACAGCTCCCGTAGTTCGCGGACCTTGGGATGATCTGCCGGCTCGGTGTCCGGCAGCGGCAAGCCATGCGGATCGAAGATCCGGGTCTCTGCGCCGAAATGCCTGAGGAGCCGTTCCGCTTCCAAGGTCAGCAACCTGCTGTAGGAGCGTTCCCGCAGCGAGCCATAGAGCATCAGGATGCGTGGCGGATGTCCCGACGCCTTCGGCCGCAGACGATCGAGCGAGGGGATTTGCACGCAATCAGCGGCGATGTTGGGCAGGTCGTTCGTCATCCATCGCGTCCTTCCGCTGCGGCCGCGGAGGAACCCCGCTCATACCAAGGCTTGGATCGATTCACGATCCACACCACGGACAGCATCACCGGTACTTCGATCAGCACGCCGACGACGGTTGCCAGGGCGGCCCCCGAGTTGAAGCCGAACAGGCTGATGGCGGCGGCAACGGCAAGCTCGAAGAAGTTGGAGGCGCCGATCAGGGCCGAGGGGCCGGCGACGCAATGCTGTTCGCCTGCGATGCGATTGAGCACATAGGCAAGCCCCGCATTGAAATAGACCTGGATCAGGATCGGTACGGCAAGCAGCGCGATGACCAGGGGTTGAGCGATGATCTGCTCGCCCTGGAAGCCGAACAGCAGCACCAGCGTGGCGAGGAGCGCCAGCAGGGAGAGGGGGCCGATGCGCGCGAGAAAATGGTCGAGCCCCGCCTGGCCTCCGGTGGCCAGCAAGCGACGGCGAAGCCACTGTGCCACCGTCACCGGAATGACGATATAAAGCCCGACCGACAGGACGAGCGTGCCCCATGGCACGGTGATCGCCGAGAGGCCGAGCAGCAGGCCGACGATCGGCGCGAAGGCGACGACCATGATGGCATCGTTGAGCGCGACCTGGCTCAAGGTGAAATGCGGCTCGCCCTTGGTCAGGTTCGACCAGACGAACACCATGGCGGTGCAGGGCGCCGCAGCGAGGATGATGAGCCCGGCGATGTAGCTGTCGATCTGGACAGCCGGCAGATAGGGCCGGAACAGCCAGCCGATGAACAGCCAGCCGAGCAATGCCATGGAGAATGGCTTGATGGCCCAATTGATGAAGAGGGTGACGCCGATGCCCCGCCAGTGCCGGCCGACCTCGCGCAGGGCGGCGAAGTCGATCTTCAGCAGCATGGGGATGACCATCAGCCAGATCAGCACGGCGACCGGGAGATTGACCTTGGCGATCTCGGCGGCGCCGATGGTTTGGAAGGCCGCCGGCATCAAATGGCCGAGTGCAATGCCGGCGAGGATGCAAAGGGCAACCCAGAGCGTCAGGTAGCGTTCGAATGTGGACATGTCAGAAACTGATCTTGCGGGTCATGAGCACCGCGCTGGCGGGGCAAAGCGATGACGCCTGGCGTGTCGCCAGGATCGCGATGGGCGCAGCTGCCCGCTCTACCGGCTTGAAGCCGACGCGAGAGAAGAAATCAGATGCCGATGTCGTCAGGAGCCAGGCTCGCTTTGCACCAGCTTCATAAGCCCGGTAGAGCAGCAAGGGCACGATGTTGCGGCCGATCCCCGTTCCTCTCGCCTCCTGCGGTACCACGACCGATCGGATCAGAACCTCGTCGCCCTGCAACTCATAGCCGCCAAAGCCGACAGGCTGGCCGTCGAGTGTGTGATAGGCAAAGAATCTGCTGCCTGGCTCGGCGAGGTCGTCGACCGGTAAGTTTTCCGCCTGGAGGGCGGCGACAAAGGCCGGATTGGTCGGAGCTGCGGCGACGTCCTTCAGGAAGGGAACACCTTCCTCCTTTTCGATCCTCGAGCGTGCCATTGCTTGAGGAAGGAGATCAAGCGCGACGTCGGACGGTCGGCAGAGCTTCACGCCAAGTGGACTGACAACGATGGGCCGGTTGATCAGGACGGGGTGTGCGATCATCGCATCCAGGAGCTGATCGTCGGTCAGATCAGGCGAATCCAATCCGAGTTCCGCATAGGGCGTGCCCTTCTGCCGGATCAGCGCTCGCACGCCGATACCCATTCGCTCGACGAGCCGAGCCAGCAGGGCCCGTGAGGGAGGCGTTTTCAGATATTCGATGACATGGGGCTCAGTCCCCCATTGCCGGATCAAGGCCAGTGTGTTGCGCGAAGTGCCGCAATCGGGATTGTGATAGATGACGATATCCATGCTGGCCGTCATGCCGCGCTGTTGCGGGGCGAGGTTGCCCCTTCGGATTGGCCGATTTCGATGAGCTGTGCGCGTAGGGATGCCTGATCCAGGCTGGCGACTGGCAGAGCGATGAAAGCACTGATGCGGTTTTTGAGAAAACGCAGCGCCGTGACGAACGCCGTTTCCTTCTCGATGTCGCTGCCCTCGACACGAGCCGGGTCCTCGATGCCCCAATGGGCCGACATCGGGTGCCCGGGCCAGACCGGACAGGTCTCGCCATGCGCGTCGTCGCAGACGGTGAAGACGAAATCCATCTGCGGCACATCAGGCCCGGAGAACTCGTCCCAGCTCTTCGAGCGCAGGCCTTCGATCGGATATCCAGCCCGTTCCAGGCAATGCAGTGCGAAATGATGGACGCTGCCCCTGGGCTTGCTGCCGGCCGAGAAGGCGTTGAAGCGGCCACGGCCATCCTTGCGCAGGATGCTCTCGGCCAGGATCGAGCGGGCCGAGTTGCCGGTGCACAGGAACAGCACATTGTAGATGTGCGAAGGCGCATGCGGGTCAGGCATGGGGGATATCCTTTCGAGGAGCACAGCACGCCGAGAGCGAGGCGACGGCGGGATTGCAGACTTCCGGGTGGCCCTGACAGCAGTCACGCATGAGGAATTCGATCAGGCCGGAAAGCGCCGGATAGGCCGCGCTGTAGAGGATCGAACGTCCCTCACGGCGCGATTCAACCAGACCGGCCTGCTCGAGGTGGCTGAGGTGAAACGACATGCGCGAGGAGGAAGCGCCGTCCATGGCCTCGCCAATCGCGCCTGCCGCCAAGCCGCCCGGGCCAGCCGTCACCAGCAGCTTGACGATCCTCAGCCGCGTTTCCTGGGATAGGGCGGCGAAGGCATTGAGGGCTTGCTTTTCGTCCATTTTTATCTCAACATCTCAAGACTCATTGAAATGATGGATACACCAACATGAACGCTTCTGCCAGCCCATTGACGATCGAATTTGGCGGCGATGCCTCGCTCGACGGTTTCCGAGCTGCGTTGAAGCCGCATGCCGGCAAGGGGCTGGTGCTGCATTATGGCGAGCGGACGATACGGCCCGGCTATCATGTCACCGAGGTCAAGGCGGGCTCGTTCGTCACCCTGGATTGTGGCGGCAATCCGGATGCCTGGCGAGAAACGATCCTGCAGGTCGAGGACATCGAGGCGACCGCCGACGGGGATTTCATGTCCGTCGCCAAATTCGAACGAATTCTGCAACGGGTCGCGGAAAGGCTGGAGCTCGAAGCGGATGCCCGGCTTACCTTCGAGGTGGGCCAGCCTGGCGAGCCCATGCAGATATTCGATGTCGGTGCACTTGAAATCGCCGGTGGCGAGCAGATCGTCCTCAAACTCGAAGGGCGCCCGGCAATTTGCAAGCCGCGCCATCGGCTCGAGCAACCGGCCGGCGCGACGGCGTGCTGCAGTTCGAAAGCAAGCGGCGGCGGGTGCTGCTAGCACTGCAGTTGCGTTTGCATGAAGGAGCACGGGAAAAGGGGAGTGTCAGCCTCCACAGCTCCATCAAGTGATGGAGCGGGGCTGACACTCCAAATCCCCTTCGAACAAAGAAGCAACTGTAGAGTACTAGGCCGAGCGCAGGCTTGCTCCGCATTTTTCAGAACGAGTTGACGATCCGGCCGGCTCGCATGTCGGTGATCATGGTGTGGGCGTGGTAGTGCATGGCGCATTTGATCGCGTAGATCTGCATTACCACCGGTGAGCGCCGGCGTTTGAGCATCGTCCACAGGCGCTGGCGATAGACCCGGCGCAGTTCCTTCTGGGGTACCCGGCGCATCAGGCGCAGGAAGATGCCGGCGGCCTCCAGCATCCACATCAGGTTGAGCCTTGCCAAACGCAGCGGATGGCGGCGCAGATGCCGCAGCCTCGAGCGTTCGGGCCTGATGCGCTCGTCGAGATAGAGGGCATCCAGGCGATCGAAATAGGCCTGGGGCTGGTGAAGATCGGCCATTACGTCCAGATAGCCGTCGCGCAACGCCTCGCGGCTGAAATTGAGGGGGATGACATTGGTGCCGTAGGGCTGCCGGTCGGCGAGGTCGAGGCGACCCTCCTTGGCGAGGCGGCTATAGAGCGGCGTCTTGGGAATGGCTGCGAGCATGCCCACCATGGCATTGACGATGCGCGAGTCCTTGATAAAGCGGCGCTGGGCCTCGAAGATGGTGGCATCGTCGCTGTCGAAGCCGAGGATCATGCCGCACCACACCTCGATGCCGCTGCGCTGGATGGTGTGGACCTTCTCCAGCATGGTGGCGCCCTTGCGCACGTTCTGCAGCTTCTTGGTTTCGCGCAGAGCCGCCTCGTTCGGCGTCTCGATGCCGATGAATACCACCCTGATATTGGCGTCGACCATCAGCTCCATCAGCTCGGCATCGTCGGCGAGGTCGATAGAGGCCTCGGTGACGAAGGTCATCGGATAGTCATGCGCGACCTGCCAGGCGATGACGTCACGCAGCACGTCCTTGATCGCCTTCTTGTTGCCGATCAGGTTGTCGTCGACGATGAAGGCGGTATCCATGCCTGTCGCCAGCAACGCCTCCAGTTCGGCGATGACTTGCCTGCTGGTCTTGATGCGCGGCTTGCGACCGAACACCACGATGATGTCGCAGAATTCGCAGGTGAACGGGCAGCCGCGCGAGAACTGCACGCTGCCGACGGCGTAGTCGTCCATCTTGAGAAGGTCGAAGCGCGGTACCGGCACCGTGCTCATGTCGGTTTTGTCGGCCTGTTCGTAGCGGCGGGCATGGCGGTTCTGGATCCAATCATCCAGAAAGCGCGGCCAGCTTTCCTCGGCCTCACCGACGAAGGTGACGTCGGCATCATCGCCGAAATAGTCCTCCCGCACGGTGATCCAGGGCCCGCCGACCGCCACGAAACAATTGTGGCGCTTGAGTTCGTCGAGGATCTCGCGCATGCGGAAACGCTGTACGATCATGCCGGTGAGGCCGATAATATCTGCCCGGGCGCAGAGCTCGTAGTCGATTGCTTCGACGTTTTCGTCGATCAGGGTCACGGTGTGTTCGGCCGGTGTCAGCGCTGCCAGCAAGGGCAGGCAGGCGACCGGCAGGTTGGCCTTGGCGTCGAACAGGGGTAGGGCATGTTCCAATCCCCAATAGGAAGCCTCGAAGCGCGGATTGATCAGCACGATATGGGCCATGGTCGTCACCGTTCAGTGGTGTTGAAGGATGTTCTTGCGGCTATTCCATCAGTTCGTTGCGTTCGAAGGTTTGCCCGGCGGCGAGCCGGGCGGCAGCAGTTGGCGCGCGCCGTCTCAGGCCGCGCTGTCGAGTTGCGTGTCTACATTTGTAAAATTGCCGGTGGCCGGTGGGTGCGCGGCGGCGATATAGTCGCGCGTCATCGGCAGGGCCTGGTTGGACTTGGCAAGCTGGATCTGGAACACCACGAGGTCTTCGCAGCGGAAGGCAACCTCGGCGGCGGCAAGGTAATATTCCCACATCCGGCAGAAACGAGCGTCGTAGAGCGCCTCGGCCTCGCTCCAGCGCGCCAGGAAGCGTTCGCGCCAGGCTCTCAGGGTTTCGGCGTAGTGCAAGCGCAGCACCTCCACATCGGTGACGATCAGCCCGGCGCGTTCGATGGCCGGCAGGATCTCCGAGAGCGAGGGAATATAGCCGCCGGGGAAGATGTATTTGTCGAGCCAGGGCGTGGTGAAGCCGGGTTCGGCCGAGCAGCCGATGGTGTGGAGCAGCATCACCCCATCATCGGCCAGGAGCCGGGCCGCCGTCCTGAAGTAGGTCTCGTAATGGGCAAGGCCGACATGCTCGAACATGCCGACGGAAACGATGCGGTCGAAATGCCCCTGGACACTGCGATAATCGATCAGGTCGAAATGGACGCGGCCTTCGGCGGCACCCTTGGGCCGCGCGCGGGCAAAGGCGAGTTGCTCTTCCGACAGGGTGACGCCGCGGACCTCGCTTGCACCCGCTTCGGCGATCGAGCAGGCGAGACCGCCCCAGCCCGAACCGATGTCGAGCACCCGGTGCTGCGGCCCGACTCTGAGCTTTGCGATGATATGCTGCTTCTTGGCAGCCTGGGCCTCCTCCAGGCTCTGGCCGGGATGTTCGAAATAGGCGCAGGAATATTGCCGGTCGGCATCCAGGAACAGATTGTAGAGGCGTCCATCGAGATCATAGTGATGCGCGACATTGCGCTTGGAACGGCTCGGCAGGTTGCGCAGCCGGAAGCGGCGCAGGGCGGCGCGCGTCCGGTCGATGAGGCGCGCGGGCAGGGGATGGGTCTGGTTCTGGCCCTCACGCAGGATGAGATGCACGAAATCATAGATCGAGCCTTGTTCGACCAGGAAGCGCTCGTCCATGTAGAGCTCGCCGAGCCGCATGTCCGGATCGGCCAGCAGGGCCGCCACGGCAGCCCGGTCCGTCAGGTGGACGGTGACTGGTTCGCCGCTGCCGTCGCCGAAGATGAGCCTGGTTCCGGCGGGTGTCACCACCGTCAGATTGCCGCGGCTGACGATCCTGGCGAAGGCCCAGCGCAGGATGCGGTCCAGGATGGAATCCATCTCATGATCTCCTATGGGGTGGCGCTAGGAGCGCGGCCCGACCGTCTTGGAGACGGTGATGTCGTATTTCTTCAACCGGTGCCAAAGGCTGCGTTCATTGATGCCGAGCAGTTCGGCTGCGCGCACCTGCACGCCGTCGGCCCGCTTCAGGGCCTCGACGATGAGACCGCGCTCGAAGGCGGCAGCTGCATCGTCGAGTTGAATGGGGAAGTCCTGCGCCGCGCCGTTACCTGGCTTTTCGGCGATGTAGGGCGGCAGGTCGGTGGCCGATATCACCGGGCCACGTGCCGAAATCAGCGAACGTTCCACGCAGTTCTGCAATTCGCGGATATTGCCGGGCCAGCGATAGGCGGCCAGCACGCGCACTGCATCGGGACTGAAACGGATGTCGCGCTTGCCGAGCGTGGGTGCGAGGTCGTCGGCGAAAAGATCGAGAAACAGCGGAATGTCCTCGGCGCGTTCGCGCAGCGGGGGCAAGGCAATCGGGAAAACGGCGAGGCGGTAATAAAGGTCCTCGCGGAACTTGTTCTCGGCCACCATCTGGGTGAGGTCGCGATTGGTTGCGGCGATGATGCGCACGTCGGCCGTGCGCGAACCCGTCGCTCCCACTGGCTCATATTGGCGTTCCTGCAGCACGCGCAGGATCTTGGCCTGCAGGTTGAGCGGCATGTCACCAACCTCGTCAAGGAAGAGAGTTCCGCCCTCGGCCTGGGCGAAGCGGCCGACACGGTTGCTGACCGCGCCGGTGAAGCTGCCCTTCACATGACCGAAGAACTCACTTTCCAGCAGCGCTTCGGGAATGGCGGCGCAATTGACGGCGACGAAGGGCTTGCGCTGGCGCGGGCTGTTGAAGTGGATGGCGCGTGCCACCACTTCCTTGCCCGAGCCACTCTCGCCGGTGAGCAGCACGGTGGTGCGCTGTTCGCACACTTCGCTGACCGCGCGCAGCACCTTCTGGAAGGCCGGAGACTTGCCCACCAGCGTGTCGAACTTGTAGCGCCCCGCCAGTTCCTGGCGTAGCCGTTCATTGTCGCGCAAGGCCTCGTGAAGGCGCAGCGCGTTGGCGAGGGTCGTCGCCAGTTCCTCCTGTTCGATCGGCTTGTCGATATAGTCGAAGGCGCCATCCTTGATGGCCTGGACCGCGTCGCGCACGGTCGAGTAGGCCGTCATGATCACCACAGGCATCGAGGGATGGCGACGGTGAATCTCGGCCAGCAATTCCTGCCCGCTCATGCCGGGCATGCGCAGATCGCTGAGCACGAGGTCGACGGGTTCTTGCTCCAGCCGCTCGAGCGCGGCAGCACCGCTGCTGGCGGTGAGCGGGCGGTAGCCCAGCCCCTCCAGCACGCCACTCAGCACGTCGAGCAGCTTCACCTCGTCGTCAACGAGCAGGATCGTTTGGGACATCGCCTGCCCTCCGTTGGGATGCGGGTATCACGAGTTCGAAAATGGCGCCGCCATGCGCAGCGTTGCGGGCCTCGATCCAGCCGCCATGGCCCTCGGCAACTGCGAAGACGCGGGCGAGGCCGAGGCCGGTGCCGCTGTCCTTGGTGGTGACGAAGGGATCGAAGATGCGGTCGATCAGGGTTGGCGGGATGCCCGGGCCATTATCGGCAAAGATGAAATGCACCTCGTCTCCTTCGCTGGCGATGCGGATATCGAGACGCGGGCGAACGGCAAGGCCGGGTGCCGTCGCCAGTTCGGGCATTCCTTCCATGGCTTGCAGGGCATTGAGCACCAGGTTGAGGCAGGCCTGGATCATCTGGTCGCGATCGACATGGATGCGGGCACCGCCGCTTTCATCCTCGACGTTGACAAGGATTTTCTGATGCTCGATCTCGCTCTGGCAACTGCCGAGAACCCGGTCGATCAGATCGACGGGAGCCAGGTCCATCATGCGCTGCGGCGGCCGGGCAAAGGCCAGGAAGTCGCGGATGAGCTGGTCGATGCGGCGGACTTCGTCGATGACATAACCGAGGCGCCGCGTTTCCACCTCGGTCAGATTGGCACCGTTCTGCAGGAGTTCGGCGGACGTCTTGATGATGCCGAGCGGATTGCGCACCTCATGGGCGAGGCCGGCGGCGACCTCGCCGAGCGTGGTCATGCGCTCGCGCCGTCTGAGCTTGGCCTCCATCTTGCGCAGACCCTCCAGCTGCTGGGCCATCGAGTTGAAGGCGGTGGAAAGCTGGCCGAGCTCGTCATGGCGGCGCGTCGGCACGCGTTGGGTGAAATCGCCCTTCGCGATGGCGTTGACGCCTTCCGCAAGGCGGATGACCGGGCTGGTGAGCAGGCGCGACATGATCAACCCGGCACCGAGCGACAGCAGCATGCCGAAGGCGAAGATGGCGATGAACAGGTTCTTGCTCGTCACCCAGTCGGCAATACCCGACTCCGAACTGAGGCCGCAAAACAGCACGCCGATGAGATTGTTGCCGTCACGGATCGGCGCATAGATGCCGATGGAGGTGTCTTCGTCGTCGATGTCGGCGGATGTATACTCGTCAGCGGCGTTGCCGGCGACTTCGGCCAGCGTTGCCGGGGGCAACGCCACTGAGGCTTGGCCGCCGGAGGCGTAGACCTGCGTGAACTGACCGTTGACCTTGTAGTAGAGGCGGACGGTCAGCGACGACAGCGCTCCCATATTGGCGACGAAGCTCTGGTCGACCAGCGTGCCGATCAGCACATGGTAGCGCTGGCCCTGATAGTCGAAGGTGCTGGAACCCGCTGCCATCAGGGTCGGCGTACCGTCGATCACGTCGAGATAGAGCTTCTGCCCCTCGCCGAAGGGCACGCTGGTGATGTTGGTGGCGGGCTTGGAGGAGAAGACGATCCTGCCTTCATTGTCGGAGATCAGCAGGAGGTCGTAGCCGAGCGCGTTGATCATATGCGACACTGCCGGCGGCATTTCTCGCGACTGCCCGGTGACGAGAGCGGTCAGGCTGCCGTTCTCGGCGAGCACGTCGGCGATGCTGGCAGTTTCCCGACGCTGGTCGAGAATGTTGGCCACGAAAAAGTGCGAGGTCTGGAACAGCCAGGCCTCGACATTGTCCTCGAAGGTGGTGGAGACGACCTGCGTGGCGAATTTGGTCGCGATCAGCATCGGGATGACGCTGATGATCACGAACACGCCGACGAGCTTCCAGCGTATCGACCGGCTCCACCATTTATAGAGAACGGTGAGCATCGTCACCCGTCGCCTCCTCCCATGACGACCACCCCCGCGACGATCAGGCCGATGCCGACCAGGCGCCAGGGTGTGAGCTCTTCACCAAAGACGTAGTGGGAGGCGATGGCAACCACCAGCATCACCACGGCGGTGAGGGGAAAGCCGAAGCTGAGTGGAATGCGATCGAGGATGACCATCCAGGCCGAGAAGGCACCGAGATAGCCGAAGACACCGACGATGACCCAGGGATTGCTCGCCGCTTGCATGAGCCAGGCAAGGCCGAAGGGCAGATGGGCCAGCGCCTCGCCACCGATCTTGAGGGCAAGCTGGGAGGTGGTCTCGAACACGAGCAGGAGCAGCCACGCAAACAGGGTATTGCGGTAGTCCGGGCGCATGGCGGATATCGCGTTGGTCATGCCGCTTCCTTCACGAGATTGGCGATCGCGGGATCGAAACGGTCCAACCGCACGAATTTGGCGACGACTTGCAATATGGTGTTAATTGCCGCGTTGCGATGGCGGAAATATTGCCAATTGGGCTGCAACCGGCAGCCGAGCCGCAGCTTGGGGCCGTAGAAGGCCTGGCCGCTCTGGTAGACGGGGATGCCGCGCTCGATGCAATAGCGGACATTGTGCAGCCAGCTGTTGAAGTAGAGATTGAATTTCGGAACGACGGCGTAGTTCATGCCGATATATTTGTCGATCAGGCGATCCGCGGTCTCGATCACGAAATTGAAGGCGACCAGCTCGTCGTCGTGCCAGTAGAGGAAGACACTGGCCTCCGGGGCGAGAAAGCGCAGCAGCTGCGGGAAATAGTCCGGCGGCAGATATTCGAACTGCAGGTCGCTATGGGCGACGGTCTGTTCATAGAGAGCCGACACTTCGCCGACCACGTGGTCGATATTACGGCGCTGCTCGACCCGGATATCCTTGAACGCCTTGAGCTTGCGCCGCATATCCTTGCGGGTGGCCTTGCTCAGGCTCTCGAGATAGCCGTCGAAACTGCCGTAAGGCAGGTCGAGCACGGCCGTGGGTAGGCCGGGCAGACGCGTGAAGCCGCTCGGCGCGAGCGCGCCTCGCCACAGGCCGTCGTCCCGGGCAGGAGCATCCTTGATGCCGAGCAGGCCGTAGCGCTTGGCCGCCCCGAATTCCTGCAGCGCGGTAACGATGCGCCGGAGCAGCGCCGGCCGCTCATAGGCCGGCACTTCCGGCGCGAAGCCGAGATGGCAGATTTCGGCGACCGGCGAGCCGAAGGCGATCAGGCGCAGCGACAGCAAGGCCGGCAGCAGGCGATGGATCTGGTTGGTGATCCGCTTCAGGACGCCCTGCACGGTGGTGTCGAGGCGATATTCGGTGCCGAAGGCTGGCACCACGGCGACCAGGCGGCCATTGTCGCGGATGGCCGCGTAGTACCAGGTGAAACCGGGCGGGCCAGCTTCCTCGCAGGCGCGATAGAAGGCCCAGTTCTCCGGGTCGGACGGAAAGCAGCGATTCCAGTCCGCACTGTCGAAGGCGGTGATCGAGTTTTCGACGACGGCGGTGAGCGTCATGATCGTCCTCGATTGAGCGCCAGGCTCAGGCTGGGAGCAGCAAGCCGGCGGGGCTCGGTACGCTTGAGAAAACCGACGGAATGATCGATCACCAGCTCACGTTCCTGGTCGAGCGTGATCATGTGGTAGCTGTTCTCCAGCAGGATCTTCTCGACATTGCCGCCAAGATTGGCCGCCAGGTAATTGGCATTGCGGATGCTGGTGACGTCGTCCTCGCGGGCATGCAGGACCAGGACCGGCATGCGCAAGGCGGGCAGGCGCGGTTTCAGGTCCCGGATGAGATAAAGAAGCTGGGCAAGGCTGCGGCCGGGCATATAGAGCAGGCCCGCCTCTTCGCTGCGGCCGGACTCCATGGCGGCCTGCACCCTGGCCCGCAGCCTGTCGTCCTTGATGCCGTAGGGAAAATTCTCGCGGAAGCGGAAGAAGCGCCCGAGCCCGAGCAGGATGGCCCCATGCAAAAGCACACTGCCGCGCGGCACGCTCCAGCCGTCATAGAACATAGTCGGCGAATAGAGCAGGCAGCCGGCCACCCGGTCGGACCGGTGGGATGCCACCAGTAGGGCTAGCAGCGCGCCCATCGACAAGCCGCCGACGAACACGGCGTCGTGGTCCTGGCGGATCCGGTCGAAGGCTTCGAGCGCGCTGGCGAGCCAGTCCTTCCAGCCGGTCGCGGTGAGGTCGGCCTCGCTGCCGCAATGGCCCGCAAGCTGCACGCCATAGACCGAATAGCCGGCCCTCACGAGACCCTTGGCGACCAGCTTCAACTCGGCCGGCGTGCCGGTGAGCCCATGGATCAACAGGATGGCAGTCGGGCCGCCGGCATAGTGAAAGGCATGGGGCTGGGCGGGAGCCGGCGAGCTTTCGGCCTCGGACTTGCCGATAGGGGTATGGACGTTCATGTCGAGGTCCCCACAATGGCGACGCCTACGGCGATGAGAGCGGTTCCAAGCCAGCGCCGGCGCGATACCGGTTCCTTGAGAATGAAGCGGCTGGCGAGCGCGATGCCGCAATAGGAGAGGCTCGCCAGCGGGAAGGCCACGCTCAGCGGCATACGCGACAGCACGAACAGCCAGGCGCCGATCTCGATGGCGTAGGTCGCCACGCCCAGCCAGATCAACGGCGTCGTCGTGACCTTGAGCCAGACCGGCCGCGAGGAATCCCCGCCCGTGACGCCATCGAGGCCCGCCTTGAAGCAGAGCTGGCCGACGACGTCGCACAGGATCGTGCCGAAGAGGACCAGAAGGGCGAAACCGTTCATAGGGCAGCCTCGAAGGCGGCGATCAGCCGCTCGTTGGTATGGGCATTGACGGAGAGATCGGGTTCGGCGTCGGAACGCGGCTGGTCGAGCCGGGCCTCGATGAGCTTGAAGGGATTGCGGTGGCGGATCGGCGCGTATTCGCCGCAGATATCGGCACCGACCACGCTGAAATTGGCTGCCAGGCGCCTGATGGCTTCGATCAGGCGTTGCAGCGGCAGTCCACCCTGGTCCCAATTGGTCACGGCTTCCGTCGGCGGCAGTACGTCCTTGTCGATGGTGATCCAGATCCGCTCGGTCGGCACACGCTCCATCAGGGCGCAAAGGAAGTCGCCCCAGTCCTGGTCCACCAGATTGTGCCAGCGGATCAGCCCGTCGGCGGCGACATGCCCGGCGCCGCTGCGGACGGCCTTGCGTGTTTCCGAGGGACCATGCCACCAGGGGAAGAGTTCCAGCCGTCCGTTCGATAGAGCCTCCAGATTGGCGCCCTTGCGATCTGGACGCACGAGATCGTCGCTGCAGGGGCCGATGGTGACGACGCGCTGGACATGCGGCAGGGCGAGCGCCTCGTTGACCCAGGATCCGCAATGGCGGCGGGGCATGGTCCAGCACCAGTCGGGGTGATTGTCGAAATGGAGCACGGTCAATGGCCCCGGAGCGGAGGCGATGAAACTGGCGGTAAGGTGATGGAAATCGCCGGAACCGACCAGCGTCAGCGCCGGTCTCGACGAGGCCGGCAGGCTGGCCCAGAAGCTCTCGAAGGCGGCATAGGCCTGGCGGCGTGCCCATAGACGCAAGGCCGGCCCAAGCGAGCGCAGGTCATGCAGGACAGCCTGGCCGGACTGCAGGCGCCGGGCGACCGGCCCCTGGCCGGGCAGGCTGCCGTCGAGATCCAGGACCCGGATCGGCATCATGGCAGCACCCTGCCGGGGATGCCGGCTTCCAGCAGGGCGGCTTGCTTTTCCTGTCCGAGAAAGGCGCCGCTGGGTGCGTGTGTGGGCAGGTCGGCCAAGCCGGCGGCGCCGAGGTTTGGCAGCCGCTCGGCCAGGAGCCGGGTGACCTCGGCAAAATCCGCATAGGGCAGGTGCACGATGCCGTTGGCCTGGCAGTGCTCCCGCAGGCCTGCCTTGGCAAAGACGAGATCGACGACCCCGGCCGCGCAGTAGTCGGAACGTCCGTCGCCGATCAGGATGGCGGTGTGCGCCTCCGCGGTGCCGGCCGAACGCACGGCTTCGCATTTGCAGGTTCCGGCCGCCGAATGACAGGCCGAGGAGGCATGCGGGCTGAGCATGGCATGACGATCCTCGGCCAGGAACATCAGGCGATTGGCGATAACCGGCAGGTCGCCCAGGCCGACGCGCGACAGGATGCGCCGGATGGCGTAATCGAGGCCGTCGCTGACGATGATCGGCTCGATGTCATGGTCTCGGCAGAAGGCGACGAAATCGACGAAACCAGGATCGATGTCGACGGCGTCGAGCAGATGATCGAGGGCAGGGCGGCTGCAATGCAGCAGCGCCACCTGGCGGGCCATGCAAACGGCGGAGCCGATCAGGCCCGCCTGCCATTGGGCTTCGATGTCGCGCCAGCCAGGTGTCGCAAAGGCTTCCAGCAGCACGTCGGTCACGTCGCTTGTCGCAATCGTTCCATCAAAGTCGCAATATATCCGATACGCCATTTCACGATCCGCCGGCAGAAGGTTTTGCCCCCTTCATCGCAAGATGCATGCCAGTCGGCTTTCTTGGGATCGCAGGCGTCCTCGTCCGCTTTTCTCTCGCTTCTCAAAGCAGTTGTTACGGCTTGTGGCGGCGAATGAGCGCAGGCGAGGGCACGGATCACCGGCCTTCCTCCAAATTGCGAGCTACAAGTTTTGTAGCTCGCGTCAGGAAATGTCGCGGCGCTGGCCGCCCTCCCATTCGCTGCTATGGCGCGCAACACGTCGAAAGTCGTGGCGGAATGCGGGCATTCGAGGCTTTGGCGATCTTGGCACGTTCCTTGCGGTTGGTGTGGCAGCCGCTCTGTGGGTCGCCGCAACCAGGCGACCGAACCAGGAACGTTCAAGATGCGCATTCTGCACTATTCAAAATGGGACTGGGTACCCGTCGTACTCGGGACCGCTCATTTCCTCGCCGTGATCGGGTTGTTCGTCGCCTTCCCGCATTTGTCCTGGTGGAGCTTCATCTGCCTGGCGCTGATCTATTCGCTATCGATATCCTGGAATATCAATAGTATATCCCACAACTTCATTCATAATCCGTTCTTCGCCAGTCAGACCCTGAACGTCGTCTTCAGCTTCATACTGTCGATCACGCTCGGCTTTTCGCAGGCCATGTACAACTTCGTCCATATGCGCCATCACAGCGGCAATATGGACAGGCCCGATGAAGCCGGAAAAACCATCGATTACCTGTCGATCTACAAGCATGGCCATGACGGCAAGCCCGAAAATGTCTGGGCCTATACTTTCCTCAGCTATTTTCGCGATGACCCGGCCGAGATCCTCCGGGCCATGGCGCTCAGGCGCCCGGGGGAAGCCCGACAGGCCAAGTTGGAACTTGTTGTGATGATCGGCTTTTATGTGGTGCTGGCGCTGCTCGACTGGCGCTTCATCGTCTGCATGCTGCCCTTCAACTATCTGGGCCAGTGCCTGTCATCCCTCAACGGCTATTACGAGCATTTCGGCGGCGACCCGGAAAAGCCGCTGGCCTGGGGCGTGAGCACCTATGAAAAGGTCTACAACTGGACCTGGATGAACAATGGCTATCACGCCGAGCATCATTACAGGCCCAAGGTCCATTGGACCAAGATGCCCGAGCTCCACCGCACCATTGCCTCGGAGCAGGAGCAGGCTGGCACGCGGGTGATCCGCCCGCCCCATCCCCTTGGCTTCCTCGACGCCGATCTGGCCCAGCACTGACGCACGCCCGTCGGCTCCCACGTGACGCGCCCGCCAAAACCCTCCTCAATCGAGACAATCCCGTGAATTACATCAGCCCCTCCCTCACGCGTACCACCACCAGCGCCTCCCTGTTCGAGACGGCGCGCCATGTCATTCCCGGTGGCGTGAACTCGACCGCCCGGGCCCAATGGTCAGGCTGGCTGCCTTATCCCCTGTTCGTCGAGAAGGGGGAGGGATCGCGGCTCGTCGATGTCGACGGCAATCACTACATCGACTATCTCCTCGGGCTCGGCCCGATGATCCTCGGGCATCGCCCGCCCCAGGTGACCCGGGCGGTCGTCGACTTCATCGAGCAGCGCGGCACCGTCTTCGCCTTGCCGACGGCCGACGAGGCGGTCCTGGCCGAAAAGATCGTGGCCGCGGTCCCCGGCGTCGAGCAGGTTCGCCTGTGCAATACCGGCACCGAGGCCGTGCTCTATGCCACCCGCCTGGCGCGGGCCTTCACCAAAAAGCGCAAGATCATCCGCTTCGAGGGCATGTATCATGGCTTTTCGGATGGGGTGTATTGGAGCAAGCATCCCCCCATCGACAAGGCCGGGCCCGATCATAGCCCCAAAGCGGTGGCCCAGGGTCCCGGCATGCCGCGCGGCGTGGAAGAGAACCTGATCATCCTGCCGTGGAACGATGCGCAGGTGCTGGCCGACGTTCTGGCCAAACACGGCGAGGAGATCGCCGGCATCATCACCGAGCCGGTGATGTGCAATACCGGCTGCATCCTGCCCAGGCCCGGCTACCTGGAAGCGATGCGCGATCTCGCCACCCGGCATGACGTCGTGCTGATCTTCGACGAGGTCATCACCGGTTTCCGGCTCGGCCTCGGCGGCGCCCAGGCGCGGTTCGGCATCCGGCCTGATTTGTCGGTGTTCGCCAAGGGGCTCGGCGGCGGCTTCCCGGTGGCGGCACTCGGGGGCAGGAAGGAGATCATGAGCCTGGTCGCCGACGGCACCGTGTCGATGGCCGGCACCTACACGGCCAATGGCATTGCGGTCGCTGCCGCCAATGCGGCTCTGGACGAGCTCGGCCAAAGCGGGGTCTATGAGCGACTGGATGCCGTCTCGGATGAACTGAGGACGGGGCTCGACCTCGTCCTGAAGCAAGCAGGGTTGCCTGCCTACACGGTCGGTCTCGGCCCCTTGATGCAGGTGTGGTTCGCCGACAAGCCGATCCACAATTATCGCGACGCCGAACGTTACGCCGACCAGGGCCTGTTCCGGCGCTGGTTCGAGGGCATGCTGGAGCGCGGCGTGCTCTTCCATCCCGGCGCTTACGAGAACCTGTTCGTATCGACGGCCCATAGCCGCGAGGACGTCGCGGTCACGCTGGCGGCCGCCAGGGATGTCGCCAGCGGCCTCGCGCGGACGATGTGATCGGTCGGGCCATCCGGTGGCTTGCACCTGGCGGCCGGCCGCTTCCGGCCTGCTGCCACGTGCGATGGATTAGCCTTGCATCGCGCCCTCGAACACGAGGGAGCGATGGGCGGATACGCCGGCCATTACGCCGGCAGCCGAAGCCATCGTGGCATTCGCCATCATGCTGGTGACGTCGCCGGCGGCAAAGACACCCTCGACGCTGGTACGCTTCTGGTCATCGACGCTGACGAGAGGCCCGAGGGGACCGTCCTCGATCCGGCAGCCGAGCTGTTCTGCCAGCGGTGACGTCAAGCAGGTTCGCGGCGCAGTGAAGATGGCCCCGACCGGCACCGTCAGGCCATTGGTGCATCGGACGGCCTCGATGGCCGTGCCGGTGCCGATGATCTCGACGGCCGGGCTCTGCTCGACCTTGATGTTGCGAGCGCGGAACAGCGGTAGGAGGTCCTCATCGGGCTCGAACCGCCCTTGGGTGAAATAGACCGTCGGGCCCCAATCCGACACCAGCACGGCCTGATGCGCCGACATCGGATGGTTGGCGATGACGCCGAGGCGGCGATCCGCGACTTCATAGCCATGGCAATAGGGGCAGCTGAAGATGGAAAGGCCCCAGCGCTCGCGCATGCCGGCGATCTCGGGCAATTCGTCCCCGACGCCGGTCGCCAGGATCAGCCGCCGCCCAAGGGCGATGCCCTTTTGCCCGAGGTCGACCTCGAAGACCGCTCCTTTCCGGCGTGCCTGTCGGGCTTGGCCGGCAAGGAAACCGAAAGTCGGATAGGCGGAGAGCTGAGCAAGAGCGGTGCCGATGATCTCGCGCGGCGGGCGTCCATCCTGGCCGAGAAAGCCATGGGCGCTCTCCACGAAGCGGTTTCGCGGCAGGCCGGCATCGATGAGCAGCACCCGGCGTCGAGCGCGGGCGAGCTGCATCGCCGCGGAAACGCCGGCAAAACTGCCGCCGATAATGATGACGTCGTGAGGGGAATGGTCGGCACGGTCGAGAGGCGACACAGTCATTGAAGTACCTTGAGTCCGGTGTTGAGAAACCTTTGCTGGCACGCCTGCCATATACGTATCATTGAAAGTTACATGATAGTTCGGCCGGCGAAGAACGCAACTTTTATTGTTACGAGATTCAATTCCGGTTATCACGGATAGCGGCAACCCATCATCGCCACGGTCCAGCGGCCGGTCGGAGATGCTGAAAGGAAAGGGGACCGAATGGCTCGCGATAGCCGGCTGTCACGCATGCTCCATGTGCTGCTTCATATCGATCAGGCCGAACGCGGGCTGACCTCGGACGAGATCGGCCGGATGCTCGACACCAATCCCGTGGTGATCCGCCGCACCATGGCAGGGCTGCGGGAGCAGGGCTATGTGACCTCGGAGAAGGGCCATGGCGGCGGCTGGAAACTGGCGCGGCCTCTCGGTGAATTCACCTTGCTCGATGTCTATGCCGCCATCGGCGAACCGCCCATATTCGCCCTGGGTCTCGCCGAGGACCACGCGCAATGCCTGGTCGAACAGGCGGTGAATGCCCGCCTCGACGATGCGCTCGGCCAGGCGCGCCAATTGTTGCTCGATCAGTTTGCCAAGGTAACGCTGGCGGATCTCTCCGCCGATTTCCACGTACGCCTGGCCGCTCATGGCGAGCGTCGGTGCAACGCGCATCGGGAGGAACGCTAGAAAGGCCTATTGCGCGAGAGGAGGGGTCAGCCCGCCTTCTCTGCATCCATCCGTCCCGGTGGGCTTCGGACGAATGTGTCCTGTGCGCCCAGCACGCGTCCGTCCTGGGCGCGAAGTTCGAGCCTGCGCACGGGGAGGGCGGTCTTCTTGTCCACCAGCAGTACATGCGCTTCGTCAGGCTCGAAGAAGAAATCCTCCCCCCATTGCCGCAGGGCGACCAGAACCAGGAACAGGCCGCGGCCCTTCTCGGTCAGAACATATTCGTGATGGGGGCCGCCATCGCTGGCAGGCACCAGATCCATGATGCCATGGCTCACCAGATTGCGCAGCCGCGCCGACAGAATGTTCTTGGCCAAGCCTAGATTCTTCTGAAACTCGCCGAACCGGCGCAGGCCATCGATGGCGTCACGCACGATCAGCAGCGACCACCAATCGCCGATCGCATCCAGCGGCCGGGCGACGCCGCACAGGGATTCCTGGTGGCTTATCCTCTTGGCCATGACATTCGTCCACCATTCTCGTCCGCGCTCTCGTTTCGGAATATAGAGGTTGCAAATTAAAACCGCAAGGTTTATCGAATCCATGGTTTCAATCTAAAACCATGGATATGGACATTCTCATGATCGAGGCAGAGGCCACCTTCGATAGGACCTTTCCGTTCGCCCCGCACTTCACTGACGTGGCTGGCTTTCGAATGCATTATGTCGATGAAGGACCCGGCGATGGCGAGCCCATCTTGTGCCTGCATGGCGAGCCGACCTGGGGCTATCTTTTCCGCAATCTGATTCCTGTGCTGAGCCGGACGCATCGCGTGGTCGTTCCCGATCACATGGGTTTCGGCAAGAGCGAGACGCCGCAAGGGCGCAGCTATTGGCTGCAGGATCACATCGACAATCTCGAGCGCTTCGTCCTTGCCCTCGATCTCGGCAACATCACCCTCGTCATGCATGATTTCGGCGGCCCCGTCGGCATGGGACTTGCTGCGAGGCAACCGCAACGGATCCGGCGGATCATCTCGGCCAATGGGCCGACGCCCTTCGGGCAGGCCGATCTGGTCGAACGCCTCACGGCCAATGCGCAGGTGTCGCCCTGGTTCCAGTGGATTGCTCGAGCCCATGCCGGGGGTGTGCTGACAGGGGTGCTTGGCCAGCTCGGCTTCAACATTTTGAGCACGTTGAAGCTGAACGGCTTCGAGAACAATGCCATTGTCACCGACGCTTGGCTCTCAGCCTATGGTGCTCCTTTTTCGGAGCCGGCCGAATGCCTGGGTGCAATCGGCTGGGCCGAGGGCTTTGCCCTGGGTATCCACCGCTTCGAGCAGCCCAGCCCGGCTGCCATCGAGATCATTCGCGACAAGCCTGCTTTGGCGATCTGGGGGGAGGCGGACCGCACGCTCCAGGCCGGGCATTTCCTGCCCTTGTTCTCCGAGCTTTTCCCTCGGGCGCCCATCGAGCGGCTGAAGGGAGTGGGACACTACTGCTTCGAAGATGCGCCGGACACCCTTGCCGATCTGATCGGCAATTTCATTTGCCGGTCGTGAGATCGCGTAGCAGTCGCGCGGTGACCACCCTGCAGTCCTATGGCTTAGCCGAGTGCGTAGGGTCTCCGCCGCGCGGGTGAGTGTCCACGCATGCGGGATGATCGGCTTGCCATATCAAGGTCATGCCTCCAGGCTAGAACGTCAGGATAGTTCCTTGATCCTTAGAATAAAAAATCCATGTAATGTATTGAGATATATGAATTAATGTGTGCTTCCTGCTGGATTGCGTTGGTGGTGAGACGGCCGACCCTCAATCCGGCAAGACAGCATCCGATCGTTTTTTCAACGATCCGATACCCGCCATGAGGAATTCGTCATGCCTGTCGGCCAGTATAAACTCCTCCTGCCATTCCTACCCCTTGCCATGCTTGCTCTGGCGGCTTGCGCCTCCAATGCCGCACGGCCGGGACAGCCTCCAGCCTGCGTGGCGGAGGCGGCGCAACGCCTGGTGGGTCAGCCCAAGCCAACCGATGATGTGGCCAGGAAACTGACCGGTGCCCAGATCGTGCGCCAGATCAAGCCAGGCCAGGCCGTCACCTTCGATTTTCGTCCGGACCGGGTCACCATCACCACCAACCCGGCGACCGGGCGGGTGGTCAGCGCCGGTTGCGGTTGATTGAAGGTCGCCCTTCCATCCTCTCGGAAGGGCACCGAGGCGATGGGCCGGTTACATCCAGCTCCGGCCGTCGCCGCTGGAGCAGCCATAAGGCGGCAAGCGGTCGCCGAAACGCTTTTGCAGCTGATAGCACCCCCATTTGCGCAGGGCCATCGGCATGCGGCTGTTGAGCTCGATGCCGACTTCGTCGAGCGGGTCCTTGGCGGCCGTCACATAGTCGTACCAGCGATAGCCGGCCGTGCCGACGATGGCGATGACGGCCACCACCACGATCATGATGAGTTTTCGCAAGATCAGCATATTGAATACCTATGGCCTAATGACATCGAAGGAGGGCTGGCTCAGTTTCCCGTGCCGAGCATGGAAGAACGGAATTTCTGTTGGAGGGCCATCACGGCCTGCCCCTTGGCGTTGAAATCGTTGAGCAGAGGCTGCAGGGACGCCAGGGTCTTCTGATCCTTGGCAGTGATCATCATGCCGGTGACTTCGAGCTTGTCCTTGTGGCTTGCGATGAAATCGGAGAGCTGCAACGCGGCGGCAATCATGTCCTGGACCGGCGGCAGCATCTGCTTGACGCTGCTGGCCACGTTCGTCACGTCCCGCTCATAAGCCTTGTCGAAAACGGCCTTGAGATCTTCGGGCTGCTTGAGCTGCGCCTTGGCGTCATTGGCCTTGGCAAGGGCCTGGTCGATGGCACCACCAAGCTCGCCGATGAGATTTTGTACGGCGACCAGATCCTCGCGTCGCGACGCCAGATCGCTCATCGAACGGATGGAGCCCTTCGCCATGATGGCGCTGAAGCGCTGCTGCAGATTGCCTGGCTCACCGGTCGGGCCTGCCGCAAAGTCGGTGATGATGGCATAGTCCTTGACGTAGGGGCCGAAGGCGTCCTTCTGATTGCCGCTCAATTGCGGCACATGAGCGCCCGGCTTGTCGAGGATGCGGGTCTGCAGGAATTCGATGAATTCCTTGCGCTGGCTGGGTTCCTGGTCACCGCAGGCCGAAAGGGCAAGGCAGAGCAGAATCCCCAGAAAGGCCAAGGGGCGGGCAAACGAGTTCATACTGTCGATTCCAGGCAATTCGAATTGAGTGATTTGAAGAGAAATTCCAGAAAGAACATTGAAATTATAGCAATTTCACCCTCTGGAGGCGGCGCGGACACGGTCGAGGGGGAGGAGGCAGGGCAAGCGTACCTAGCATGCCATGTCATTCATTCAAGCTTTGTGCGCTACCGGTTCCGCTTTCAGGTTTCAGCACCGGGCGACGCCTGAGCCCTGACGTCTGCTGAGTTGTTCATCGAACAAGAGCATATTGAGGCCTCCATGCACGACGACATCGCCGCGACATCGCTTTCCTCGACGGTTTCCGCTCCTGCGGCATGTTTCCTCAGCGAAATCTGGCGCGCGGTCGGCGGGGATCCGGCACATCTCCGCCATCTGGCGATAAACGGTACCGGCGCTCTGCCCTCGATATTCCACGTCACCGATCTCGCCAGCGCTGCCGTGGCGGCCGCTGGCCTCGCCGTCGCCGAGTTGGTATCGCTGCAACTGGGCAGATTCCCTGCCGTGCAGGTCGATCGACGGCTGGCCTCATTCTGGTTCCTTACCTCGTTACGGCCCCAGGGCTGGTCGATGCCGCCGCAATGGGATGCCTTAGCCGGCGATTATCAGGCGGCGGATGGCTGGATCCGGCTGCATACGAACGCCCCGCATCACCGTGATGCGGCCCTCGCCGTCCTGAAGACGCCAGCGGATCGCGAGGCGGTGGCTGCCGTGGTGAAGCAATGGCCGGCCGTGGCCCTGGAGACAGCCATCGTCGCCGGGAATGGCTGCGCCGCCGCCATGTACACGCTCGAACAATGGGTCGATCACCCACAGGGAAGGGCCGTCAATGCGGAGCCGCTGCTGCATCGTAGCAGCAGCATCGGCGGCAACCGACTGCGTGCGACATTGTCGGCTGGCCGGCCCTTGCAGGGTATCCGCGTGCTGGACTTGACGCGCATTCTTGCCGGGCCCGTCGCGACACGCTTCCTCGCCGGCTTTGGGGCCGAGGTCCTGCGCATCGATCCGCCTGGATGGGAAGAGCCGGTCACCGTACCGGAGGTGGTGCTCGGCAAACGCTGTGCCCGGCTCGACCTGAAAAACCCGGATGATCTGCATGCGCTGGAACGGTTGCTCACGCGAGCGGACATACTCGTTCACGGCTATCGGCCCGATGCCCTTGCCCGCCTCGGGCTTGGTTCTGCGCGCCGGCGCCAGCTCAATCCCGGGCTAATCGACGTCTGCCTGGACGCCTATGGCTGGAGCGGGCCGTGGCAGGGTCGCCGGGGCTATGACAGCCTGATCCAGATGAGCACGGGGATTGCCGACGCAGGCAGGCGGGCAGCAGGGCGCGATCGTCCGACACCACTGCCGGGACAGGCGCTCGACCATGCCACGGGCTATATCCTGGCGGCAGCGGCCATCCGCGGCCTGGTGGAGCGACTGCAGACGGGGCAGGGATGCGAGGTGCGGGGATCGCTGGCTCGGACCGCACGCCTCGTGGTTTCAAATGGAAACCAGTCAGTCGCTATGGAAGCGCCGGCATCCGAGCAACCCTCCGACTGGTCCGACATTGTCGAGCAGACAGGCTGGGGGCCGGCCCGGCGCATCCGCCCGCCGGTCGTGATCGCGGATAATCCCATGGCTTGGGACTTACCCGCATCGAAGCTGGGATCGTCTGTGGCGGCTTGGCTCGCCGACAAAGCCTGACGCATCAGCAGCACTGCGTTCGTGCCCGAACCCATGGCGCCGAAGATCCTGTTTCTAAAGCGTTTTGCGATTTGGTGGAATCACCAAGAATCGCAAAGGCGCCTTAGCCAATCCTTTGGATCGGCCTTGGGAACAAGGAGTTAGAGCAAATAGGCGTTCACACTTGATCGCGCTTTGCTCTAAGGCCGGGCCAGCGAGGCGCGCTTGTGCGCCGGATGATTCCAATAGGTCGTCTGGCCCTGATAGGCCGAGACGCCGGCAATGGCCGTGGTCACCATGGCCACCGCGAGTGTCGCGACGATGCAGGCGGCGAAACAGTACTGGCGACGGGCAATCCTCCGGCCAGCCTTCCCGGCCTGGGATTGTCCCTCGATAAGGTCCAGCAACGTTTCTTTCCGCACCAAGATCTCGCCCTCGAACTGTCGACATGACGTAACGACAAGGCAGAACGCGACAGGGCTCGTCAGTGCGATTTCGCACATTGCGATCATCACCCGATCACAACGGCTGGAAAAGCAGCCGGGACCCAGTCTGCGGGCGACGTTTTGGCACGGCACTACCGCGGACCCGCAGAGGCGCGAGTTCCCCTGGTAGCCTATCCTGGCCGCGATATCACGGCCCTTAAAAGCCCATGCCACCGCCGCCCGGCATGGCCGGTGGCGCCTCCTTGCCGGGCAGTTCAGCCACAAGCGCCTCGGTGGTGATCAGCAAGGCAGCGATCGACGCTGCACCCTGCAGGGCCGTCCGCACCACTTTGGCTGGATCGATCACCCCGGCCCGGACGAGATCCTGATATTCGCCCGTATAGGCATTGTAGCCCCAATTATAGCTGTCCTTTTCCAGAAGCTTGCCGATGATGATGCTGGCGTCGGCACCGGCATTCGCCGCGATTTGCCGGGCTGGCACTTCGATTGCACGTCTGACGATGTCGACACCGGTTTTTTGGTCGCTATTGCCCGGTTTCAAGCTGCCCAGGGCGCCGAGCGAGCGCAGCAGGGCCACGCCACCGCCGGGCAGGATGCCTTCCTCCACGGCCGCGCGGGTTGCGTGAAGCGCATCGTCGACCCGGTCCTTGCGCTCCTTGACCTCGACTTCGGTGGCGCCCCCCACCCGGATCACCGCCACGCCGCCCGCCAACTTGGCCAGGCGCTCCTGCAGCTTCTCCCGGTCGTAGTCGGAGCTGGTCTCCTCGATCTGGGCGCGGATCTGGCCGAGGCGGGCCTGGATCTCCGCTTTCTTGCCGGCGCCGTCGACGATGGTGGTACTTTCCTTCTCGATCACCACCTTCTTGGCCTGCCCGAGCATTGGCAGCCCGACATTCTCCAGCTTGATGCCGAGATCCTCGCTGACGACCTCCCCGCCGGTGAGAATGGCAATGTCCTCGAGCATGGCCTTGCGGCGGTCGCCGAAGCCGGGTGCCTTGACGGCGGCGATCTTCAGCCCGCCGCGCAGCTTGTTGACCACCAGGGTGGCGAGGGCCTCGCCTTCCACATCCTCGGCGATGATCAGCAAGGGGCGGCCGCTTTGCACGACGGCTTCGAGCAAGGGGAGCAATGCTTGAAGACTGGAGAGCTTCTTTTCATGGATCAGGATATAGGGGTCTTCGAGGTCGGCTCGCATCTTCTCGGCATTGGTGACGAAATAGGGCGAGATGTAGCCCCGATCGAATTGCATGCCCTCCACCACCTCGAGTTCGGTAGCCAGCGCGGTTGCTTCCTCGACGGTGATCACGCCCTCATTGCCGACCTTCTTCATCGCCTTGGCGAGGAATTCGCCGATCTCCGCGTCCCCGTTGGCCGAAATCGTGCCGACCTGGGCGATCTCGTCGTTCTTGGTGACCTTGCGGGCATGCGTTTTGAGATCGGCGACCACCGCGTCCACCGCCATGTCGATGCCCCGCTTGAGATCCATCGGGTTCATGCCGGCCGCCACCGCCTTGGCGCCTTCGCGGACGATGGCCTGGGCGAGAACCGTGGCGGTGGTAGTACCGTCACCGGCCGCGTCGGACGTCTTGGCGGCGACCTCGCGGACCAGTTGCGCGCCCATATTCTCGAACTTGTCGGCGAGTTCGATTTCCTTGGCGACGGTGACGCCGTCCTTGGTGATGCGGGGGGCACCGAAGCTCTTTTCGATGACGACATTGCGCCCCTTGGGACCGAGCGTCACCTTGACCGCATCTGCAAGCAGGTCGACGCCCTTCAACATCTTCTCGCGCGCTTCGGATGAGAACTTCACGTCCTTGGCAGCCATGACAATCCCTCCCTGGAATGGCTCGACCTTCGGCAAGACTGCGCTTTTTTGCGCTAACTTGTTGCTTTGACGCGGTTTTGCGACTTGGGAAATATCTTCATCGCATCGCGACATGCCCGAGCATGTTGCGATTTCTCCGAATCGATCTTTTCCACATTCCCTGTTTCGACGTGTCTTGTTGATGGAGAAGTCTATCAACTTTTTGGGGGAAACGCTTCAGTCTGGATATTGTTCTCGTTCAGTCGTTCCGTGGCGACCTTGTCTGTTCTGGCTCTCGAATTCCTGGTGGCGGAGGAGCAGGGGAGCGGGATCGTCCTCAACTGCCGGAAGGCAAAGCCGAAGGTGCAATGATCCTGCAAGGAACGCGGTATGACGATCTGTCGACGGGGAGAAGGCGGGATATTTCGCATTTCAACCGATCTGGCGGTTTGCCAAGCACGATCGAGGGTGTAATGCTGCCCGCATTCCACGACTCGCAAGCAACATACATTCCCGAATGAAACCCCCGTCCAAGCCTTTCTTCGTCGAGGTCAGGCGTTCGCGATCGATTCCGGCCCAGGCCTCTCCACCCGCGCGACCGACGTCGTCTTGGGAGGACGCGCCCGAGCCTGCCGGTGCGCGATCCAAGGCCTGGCAACATGCCGAGCAGTTCTTTCAGCCTCGAGCCACCGAGCCCGGGCCGTCAGAGCAGGAGCCCCTCGCTCCTGTTGAGCCTGTGCCCATTCCGGCCCAGGCCGTGGTCGAGCCCAAGGACGAGACTGCCCATGTCGAGGCGCGCGACGGGAAGGGCGATAAGAACACCGTCAAACGCAGTCGCAAAATGGCGAAAGCCCCGGTGCTGCCGCCGGAGGAAGCAAGGGTTATTCCGGTAAGGAAGGCACGCAGGAGCAAGGCATCGCAGGAAGAGCATCCCCCGGTGCATTCCCAGCTGGCTCCTGATGTGGCCCCCGGGAACGATCAGGAACCGCCATCTTCCAATCTGCCGGAAGAAGTCAAGACTGCTCCGCGCAAGAAAGCTCCCGCCTCGGAAACACCGCTGGATGAGGTTTCCTCCGAGGATGCGGCCGAAGCGGGTGCGCGCAGGCCTTTGTCGGCTCGCGCCGCTCGCTCCGCTGCCAAACCCGCGGAACGCTGGACCTGCCGGTTGCGGCATGTCCGCCGGAATCTGGGCTCTGGCCGCATCGGGCAACTGCGTCCGTAGCCCCGAAGGGGCATCGCCTTTTGACCGGGATGGCTGATACGAGTTATCGGCCTGGCAGGTCGCGCCGACCTGTGCCGATGCCGACATGGCTTGGCGGTGTACTAGGTCTTGGCCGTTCGGCAGCGCGGGGTGATGGTGCATACGGAACAAGGCATTCTCAAAGTCTCGATCGCCGTCACCATTTTCGTAGCCGGGTTCGGCGTGGTGTTCGGCCTGCTTTCTGGTTCCTTCTCCATCGTCTTCGACGGCGTCTATATGCTGGTCGACGCCAGCATGAGCGGCCTGGCGCTGATTGTGGCGAGCCTGATCGCCACCAATTCGTCCCCGGCCACAGCCGTGGGAAAGCTGCATGAGCGCTTCACCATGGGCTTCTGGCATCTGGAGCCGATGGTTCTCGGCCTCAACGGCGCCATGCTCATCGGGGCGGCCATTTATGCGATGATCAATGCCATCGGCAGTCTGATGGTCGGCGGCAGGGATCTCCAATTCGGATATGCCATCCTCTATGCCGCCGTGGCCTTGGCTGCCTGCATCGCCATGGCGGTGATCGAAACCCGGATGAACCGGACCATCCGCTCCGATTTCGTGGCGCTCGATGCCAAGGCCTGGATCATGTCAGCCGCGATCACGGGGGCGCTGCTTCTGGCTTTCTGCATCGGCTATGCGATCGAGGGCACGCGCTTCGACTGGCTCACCCCCTATGTCGATCCCGCCGTCCTGCTTCTGCTCTGCCTGGTCATCATTCCTCTGCCGGTTTCGACCGTCAGGCAGGCCCTGTCCGAGATCCTCCTGGTAACGCCGACGTCCCTCAAGGACCATGTCGACGCCGTCGCCAAGATCTTCGTCACCAAATACGGCTTTCTGACTCACAAAGCCTATGTCGCGAAGGTCGGCCGAGGTCGGCAGATCGAGCTCTATTTCATCGTGCCGTCCGGCCGGCCAGCCACACGCTTGGAGGAATGGGACCGCATCCGTGACGAGATCGGCGAAGCGATCGGCGGCGAAAGCCGGGATCGCTGGTTGACCATCGCCTTTACCACGGATGTCGAATGGGCCGTGTAGAACGGGCAGAGGATACCAGCGCCGCCTCTGCGAGAGCTGATCATATCTATAATTATGGTTTTATATCAATGAATTACATTGATATAATAATATTTTAGGTTGGATTTTCTCAAGCCAGGATCTTTGCCTTGAGCCAAAGGAAAAGCGGCAGGCGAGCCCATTGCCTGAGGCGGTCTGCATTCTCCATATCGGGAATGGGCTCGCGCAGGGCCGTAATCGCCAGGCCCGCCCGCGAGAGGGCAGAGACATAATTCTCAAGCGGTTGCGACCAGCCGGCAAAGTGCATGCGAAGTCCGTCATGCTCTTCTTCGCCTTCGAAGCGAACCCGGCCGTAATAGCTGCCTTCCAGGATGAAGGGCGCATCCGGCTCAGGGCCTGCGAAGCGGCCACGGTCCCGGAAGGGATGCACCAGCGATATCAGGAACTCGCCGCTCGGCTTGAGGACACGTCGGGCTTCGGCAACGGCCGCCGGTACATCCTCGACATCCATCAAGACATTGTAGGCCACCACCAGATCGAAGCTGGCCGCGGCAAACGGTAGTTTTGCAGCTCCTGCAACGGCGTAGGCGTCGGCTGATTCCGCCTGCCGCGCGGCATCGACCATCGGCGCCACGGCGTCCGTTGCCGTCACGTGGTAGCCCAGCTTGCGCAGTTCGCGACTGACCCGGCCTTCGCCGCAGCCTATCTCCAGAGCCTTGCCTTGCCCGGCACCGATGAAGGCAAGCAATGACTGGCGATAGGCCCAGAAAGCGTCATGGCCCGGCGATCGCGCCCAGGCGATCCACTGTTCGGCAATACGCGTCCAATGGGCCTCGTCCGCTGAACGGTCCATTTCGTCTCACTCCGATCAGATTGTGCTGATTCGAAGGAGCGAGCCTAAAGCAAAGTGCATTCGGGCGGGAAGGGCTGCACCTAACCCGCTGTTTCGGCACTTCTTTGTGCTCGATGACGGTGCATCGACACCTCCGGACAACCGCGCAGGCCTGGCGAATGATCCGTGCGGTTCTCTGCCCTTCTCGCAGACCAAGCGTCAAAGCAGCGCGGTTTCCGCATCATGCGACGAAATTGCTTGCGGGCACGACAGCGCTTGGCGCAAGGACAATCGGGAAACGGCCGGCCGTCATGGACTCCACGATGCAGCGGTCAAGTCTTGGCCACGAATCAGATCTTGGCCGCGAAATTGCTTGGGGGCAGCGGTCCATGGTTCAGGTCATCAGGCAATCGGGCGACGTATTGGTGCTCGGTGCCGGTATCGTCGGCGTCTCGGTTGCTCTGCATCTTCAGAAATTGGGGCGATCCGTCGTTCTCGTCGACCGCCGTCCTCCAGGCGAGGAAACCAGCTACGGCAACGCGGGCCTGATCGAACGGGCCAGCGTCATTCCCTATGGCTTTCCACGTGAGCTCTCGACGATTCTCCACTATGGGCTGAATCTATCTGCGGATGTGCGCTACCATTGGCGCTTCCTGCCCAAGGCCCTGCCGTGGCTCGCGCGCTTCTGGTGGGAGTCCTCGCCCAAGCGGCTGCGCCGGGCTGCCCTCGATATGCTGCCCCTGATCGAGCATTCGGTGGAGGAGCACGCCAGGCTGATGGCCGATGCCGGTATTTCCGAGCAATTGCGACCAACCGGCTGGATGGAGGCCTATCGCAGCACCGCGGCCTTCGAGAAGGCCTGTTCGGCGGCTAGGCAGCTCGACGAATTCGGCTTGCGCTACGACCTCCTTGCCGCTTCCGCACTGCGTGAGAGGGAACCGAGCCTGGCGGGTGTATTCGCGGGTGCGGTGCATTGGCGCGATCCCGCCACGATTGCCGATCCTGGCCGGCTGGTGAAGGAGTATGCTGCGCTTTTCGCCCGCAATGGCGGCAGCTTCGTCGAGGCCGACGCGACAGCCCTGCGGCAGGAAGAGGGCGGCTGGAGTCTGGAGACGCCGGAGCACCACTATCACTGCCGCGAAGCCGTCGTGGCCCTTGGGCCATGGTCGGACCGGCTCTACACGAAATTCGGCTATCGCGTGCCGCTTGCGGTCAAGCGCGGCTATCACGTGCATTTCAATCCGGCACCCGGCGCCGTCCTCAATCGGCCGATCGTCGACATCGAGCGTGGCTATCTGCTGGCGCCGATGACCCGGGGCATCCGGCTGACGACGGGAATCGAGTTCGCCGCACGCGATCACGCGCCGACGCCGGTACAGCTCGACCGGACCGAGCCGCATGCCCGCGAGGTATTTCCACTCGCGCAACGTGTCGAGGCTGCGCCCTGGATGGGATCGCGCCCCTGCCTGCCGGACATGCGTCCCGTGATCGGCCCGGCTCCACGCCACAAGGGCCTGTGGTTCGCCTTTGGCCACAACCATCATGGCCTGACGCTCGGTCCCGCCACGGGGCGACTGCTGTCGGAAATGATGGCGGGATTGCCCACTTTTGCCGATCCGACGCCCTTTGCAATGAACCGGTTCGGCTGAAAGACATAGGGAGTGCAGGCCGGCACCAGCGCCGTTCAGCCATGGGCCCGCTTTGCTCGAGGCGGCAAGGTGCTGCGGATCCTGGCAAAGAGGGCGGCTGGCAGAACCGGCTTGTGCAGCAGGGGGATGCCGCTGGCCTCCGCTTCGCGTAGCCGCTCGGGCGCGGTGTCGCCCGTGATGAGGATGGCGGGCAGGTCGGGGATCCGTTCCCGGAGGATGGCAATCGCTTCCGCGCCGGTTCGCTGCTCGCGCAGGCGGTAATCGCAGATCACCAGATCCGGTGCCATGCGGTCGAGGCAAAGCCGCGCCTGCTCGATGCCTTCCACGGCCTCGCACCGCGCGCCCCAGGTTTTCAGCAGGCGCAACATGCCCTCACGAACGGCTTCGTCGTCGTCGATCACGAGGATCCGGCACGGTGTGCCCAGCGTCGTGTGGTCGTTCGCGAACGCGGACGGCTCGGGATCGGCCTGCATGCCGGACTGCCCGGCTGCAAGAGGCAGAATAAGAGCGAATTTGCTGCCGCGGCCAACCACCGAGCGCAATCGCAATTCATGATTGGCGGCCCGGGCGAGACGCTCGGTGATAGCCAATCCCAGGCCGAGCCCCTTGCGGCGATCGCGCTCGGGATTGCCGAGCTGATGAAATTCTCGAAAAATTTCCTGCTGGTTGTCGGCCGCGATGCCGATGCCGCTGTCCCAGACCTCGACATGGACCTGGTCGGAGCGGCGCCGGCAGCCGATCAACACACCACCGCGTTCGGTGTAGCGAATGGCGTTGGAGATCAGGTTGCGCAGGATCAGCTCCACCAGTGCGGGGTCTGATTCCACCATCACATCGGTATCGCGCTGACGGTAGACGATGCCTTTTTCATCCGCCGACGGGGCAAGTTCGGTACCGATCCTGTTGAGCAGGGGCTGGAGTTCGAAACAGCGCTTGCTCACCGTGACCACGCCGGCTTCGAGCCGCGAGAAATCGAGCAGCGTGTTGAGCATGTCGCCCGAAGCACTCGAGGCGGCGCGGGCATTGTCCAGGATCTCGCGTTGCTGCGCCGTCAACTGGCCACGGGCGAGCACTTCCAGGAACAGGCCCTGGGCATGGATGGGTTGGCGCAGATCGTGGCTGGCGGCAGCCAGGAATTTCGATTTGGCCTGGTTTGCGGTTTCGGCCTCGAGGCGGGCGGCCTGGGCGATTGCCGTCTCCTGGCGCAGGCGCTCTACCAATTCGTTGTTCTCGAACCGCAGCTCCGCCAATTTCTGGAAGGTCTGCGACGCGCTGCGCGCCGAAGCGATGATGGCGATGCAGAACAATATGCTGCCAATCGCCATGCCCCAATACATGGGATCGCCGAGCGTGACCAATTTGAGGGAGAGCATGGCGATGAACACGACCGAATAGCCGACAAAGGCCGGCAGCACGGGCGCCATGAAGGAGAGGGAGCCAGCCTGGATGCCGGCCATGAAACACAGAAGCAGGGCGATGGCGAGGGGCGAAGCCTGATCAAAGGCGATCCAGGGCAATATGCCCCGCAGGACGCCGATCGCCGTGGCAAGCAGGACGGCATAACGCTGGTAGCGACCGGCCTCGGCAACAGGATCCGGACTGTCACGGAAGCGGTTGGCGAGCAGGCGCAGAAAAGGCACGGGAAGAAAAGCGCAGACTGCCCAGATCGCCAAGGGAAGCACGGGGGCATTCAGGGCGAAGATGACGGCCATCGCCGCATTGCCGATGCCGCCGATGATGAAGGCAAACGGAGCCGTGCCAAGCATGAAGCGAAGCTGCTCCGCAGCGATGCGGGCGGGAACCGGCTTGAACAGGAGCGCTGCCATTCAGCGTATCAGGCCGCGTTCGCGGGCCGTGGCCACCGCCTCCGCCCGGCTCGCCACGTCGAAAGCCGCCAGCAGGGCCTGGACGTGCACGCGTACCGTGTTTTCCGACAGGTTGAGGTGGCGCCCGATCACTTTGTTGGAATAGCCCCGGCCCAATTGGTCGAGAACCTCGTATTGGCGCGGCGTGAGCTGGGCCTGGCTTCTGGCGAGCGGATGAGCGATCTCGCTGGGGGCCGTCTCTCCTCGCAGGGCACTTTCGACGGTCGCGACGATACGATCGGTCGGCTCGGCCTTAGACAGGAAGGCCGCCGCGCCCTTGGCGAGGGCCTCCGCCCGAGTGCCGACATCGTCATGCGAGGTGAGGATGATCACAGGTGCGCCTGGCCAGCGTCGCCTGAACACGGCCAATCCTTCCATGCCGCTCAGGCCGGGCATCTCGATATCGAGCAATACCGCATGAGGCCGTATCTGGTCCTCGGCAATGGCCTGGGCGATCGAGGCGGCCTCGCGGATCATGGCGTGCGGCAGCCCTTGCTCGAGCACCAGGCGCAAGCCGGCGCGCAGGAGCGAGTGATCATCGATCAGGAGTAAGTGCAGCGGCGATGGGGCGTGCATGACACCCTACTTTAGGCTAGTTGCCGACCTTAGACCATTAGTCCATGCAGACTAGTCCAAGACAGACTATGGAAAATGAGCTAAGAGTTTTCTAAAGTCGCTTTGACCAACGGGTTGGAGTTGAGTGGAGCAACTTGGCGGGATTGGTCTCACGACGAGCTTGCCGGCCGATTGCGGCTAAGGCGCTTGCCGCAAGAGAATCGGATGGTTGAGGTTTTCACCTCGTCGATCTATCGCCGATCCGGGCCAAGCAGGCTGCATTCCCAATGGTAGCCAGCGTGACAGGGGGGCGCACTATGTACTTCGGCAATTCGCTGCCGAAGTTCTCATGGTCCATTTTCTTGCTGAAAGACTCCTCCCGTGGAACCGATCCCCACTTCCCATGCTCCCGAACACGACCGGCAGGGCGCGCCGTGGACGATTGCCGTCATCGATGACAAGCAACTCACCCGCAGCTGTCTGATACACAGCCTCGTCTCTGCTGCCCCTGCCTTTTCTGCCCTGGGATATGCCAGTCTGGCGGATTGGCACCAGAGTGAGGAAGGCTACGGCCCGTGCATTGTCCTGTTTTGCGTCACGGGTCAGAAGGCAACCGAGGCGGTCGTGGGGCTCGATCTCGATTTTGTGGCCCAACATTGCGGTGACGTTCGGGTGATCGTGGTTTCCGACATCGAGGATCCCCGGCTGGTCGTGGCGGCTCTCGGCAAGGGGGCACGGGGCTATATCGGCATGAGCTCCAGCCTCGATGTTGCCCTGGCGGCTATACGCCTGGTGGCGGCAGGTGGCATCTTCGTCCCGGCAAGCGGCCTGCTGCCGTCGAAGTCACGGGCTGGTTTCAGCGGAGAGGAAAGCCAGGACGAAGGCGTGTCTCGGCAGGCGGCCTTCACACCCAAGCAACTGGCGGTGATCCAGCGATTGCGCCAGGGCGAGTCCAACAAGATCATCGCCTACAAGCTCAATATGGAGGAATGCACCGTCAAGGTGCATATCCGCAACATCATGCAGAAGATCCGGGCGCGCAATCGCACGGAAATCGCCTATATGACCAACGATCTTTTTGACGGCGACGCCCACTGATCCAATCGGAAGGGGCAACCGAGTTCGGTTCCGGTCGCCGGGATCGGGGCGTTGCAGGCTTCAGAAGGCAACCGCCTCGACGATGCGGACACCGGATCGTCGGGCTCGCGCCACCAGATCTGCGCAATCCTTGCCGCCCGGAAAAGCAATCACCACGAAGGGCTCGTAGAAATTGAGCATGTGCTCGTTGCGCAGCGGTCCCGCGGATGTGCCATATCTGAGCCAGGACGCGCGCTCGACAATCGACCTGACCCGATGGGCGACGGCCCACTTGGTTGCCAGCAGGTCAGCGCCACGCTTGCCGGCATGAACGATACGAAATTCTCCCTCATCCGCCAGCAGGCGGTCCAGGATGGCGAAGACGCGTTGCTCATCGATGGTCTCGTCATCACCACAGACGAGCACGGTTCTGGGCTTGCCTGGCGGCAGGCGCGGGATCTTCTCGCCGGAAGGCTGCAGCAGCGAGAGATGTCTGTTGTGCATGTCGATCGTCATGAGTGCCACCGCCCGGACCTGTGACCGCTTTGAAGCGCAGTTTCTCTATTCTTCTTCGCGTTGATGCATTTTCTTGAGCAGAATTTCCCCGATCTCCCGGGGGGATGTCGCGGGTCCTGCCGTGATCCTTGATACCGAACCTGCATGTTGGCCGAAGACCGGCCTGTATCTGGTTCGGGTCAAACCTCTTGGCTCTTCCTTGCCCGCCATTAGATCAGCCACCGGCGTGACAGGGGTGTGATCCGATTGTCCGGAGCCCACTACCGCATGATAAGGCAAGGCGAGCGAAGGCGAGTCTCGTCGTGAAAGTGCCCCATCAGCGCCCAACTCTCATGCCACTCTGGCGGTGTCATCGAGATCTGATCTCTGTCATTCACCCCCCCCTCCATTGGTATCCGCCGCCCTTGCTGAGTATCGCCGACGCCCTCATTCACTCTCTGACATCCATCATACTCGCCCTGGCGGCCATCCGCGTGACGGGCATCATGGCCCTGGCAGTGGCCGGCTTGCTGGTGGTGGGCGTAGTAGCCACCACAATCCGGCGAAGAAGGCGCGGTTGAGGCACCGGCCGTCAGCATCCATGATTGAGCGTTACCGAATCCGCTCTTCGCCCGCCGGCTCGCGCTGATAGGTCGCCAGGACCTGCCGCAGCTTGCGCCCCAGCAACAGGAGAGCCGCCAGGCCGGCGCAAAGGCCTAAGCCGAAAGTGACGATCTGCAGCGCCGACAGCTGTCCATCGAGGCTCGCGCGCAGTCCCGCACCGGCAGCGACCTGCAGGGCGATGCCGGGCAGAATGCCAAGCCCGGTCGCGATCAGGAACGGGCCGAAGGCGGTCGAAGTCGAGCCGAACACGAAGCTCACCAGGCTCGATGGCGCAATCGGCGCGAAACGGCATAAAAGCACGATACGCCAGCCACTTATCCGAACAGCTTCACGAAGCGGCTCGAGCAGGCGCCAGCGCCGGGTGAGCCGGTGCCCGTAGCGGCGACCAACGGCGAGGCCGAGCCAGTAAGCCACGGATGCGCCGAGGATGGATCCGATCAGGGCAAGCGGGATGCCGTATAGACCATAGGCGGAACCGGCCACGATGCAAAGCGCGGGCCGGGGCAGCAGCGAGACCGCACTGACGAAGAAGAGCAGCAGCATCAAGGCTGCTCCCCACTCGCCGGCAAAGCTCAATAGATCCGCCTGCATGCCCAAACCAGTCCCGGTGTCGTTCGCCGTTCATATCGTGTCTCGGGCAGGATGCAACCTCGATGGCTTTTGCTCAAGAGACATTCACGCGGCCTGTGGCCGGATGTGAAAGCGATGCCGGCATCCAGGCAGCATGCCGATCATGCCTCGTGCCAACAAAGAACCCGGCGTGTCGGGCGCCGGGTCAAAAGTTGGTTGCTATGCCGCCGATTTGCGGCATGGGTGCACACTATTGTCAGACGATGTGACACAGCCGTGAAAGTACCGGCGCCAAGGCGTCCTGTAATCCGACAACCTTGCCAGGATTCGCAAATGCACATCGAAACAAAGGGTTAGGACCGGCAAGAGGCTGGTCCCTCTCTGGAACACAGCCGGTCAGAGAATGGTTTCGAGAATATCGGCCGCGTCGCCGATATCGGCCTGGACGGCACGAACCGCACCATCCCGATCTCCCGATCGCAGTGCGTCGACGAGGATACGGTGGTGTTTATTCGAGACGACGAAATTGCCGCGTTCCTGCAGCAGGTTGAAATAGGGGCTGACCTGGAGCCAGAGGGTCTCGATGATGCCGAACAGTGTCTCCGAGCCGCTCGCTTGGTAGATCTCGAAATGCAGCGCCCGGTTGGCGCGCAGATAGATCTTCCGGGCTTCCTTGTTCGGCTTGATGTTGTCCATCTCTTCGACCAGTTCGTCCAGCCGGGCGAGTGTTGCGGGCTGGAGGTTGGGCGCGGCCCAGGATACCGCCAATCCTTCGATTTCCAGGCGAGTGCGCGTCAGGTCGGCCAATCGTTCTCGGGTCAGATGCGGAATGCCGAGGCTTCGCCCGGCGACCACCGTGAGGGCCTTTTCCGCCGTCAGGCGTAGAATGGCCTCGCGCACCGGCATGGCGCTGACGCCGAAGGCATCCGCCAGCCACTGGATGGTAATCGACTGGCCGGGCGCCAGGTCGCCATTGAGGATCAGTTCCTTGGCCTGGCGATAGACGTCCTCCTGCATCGTGGCGCGCTGCACGCGGACGACCGAGAGCGGTTCTCGCGCCTTGGACCTGATTTCGCTCATGACACCTCCGCGTTGCAATCCCGGGACGGGATTCTCGTCTTGTAGGTCGGTTCGCCGTTCCAAGAAAGCGTCACCGGGCTTGCTAAAATTCTGATCTTTGATTTATGATCAAAAGTAGCTCACAGAAGCTGACTTATCAACGAGTCGAAGTGCCCGCCGCAACGAAGCGGGCTGACAGGGAGGGAAGAATGGGACTGGTGAAGCGCGGTGCTGCCCTGCTGGGCGCGGGACTGCTCGGCCTATGCGCCCTTGGCGGGCAGGCCGAAGCCAAGGACAAATACAAGATCTATCTGTCGATGAGCTATATCGGCAATGATTGGCAGGGCGAGGCCGCCAACATGGTCAAGGCCATGGCCGCCAGCAAAGAGATGGCCGACAAGGTCGATCTCCAGGTCCAGGTCGCCGGCCCCAATGCCCAGCGCCAGATCCAGCAGATCAACGCCATGGTCCAGGCCGGTGCCAAGGCCATCGTTGTTTTCCCGATCTCGCCCACGGCCTTGAATGCGGCCGTGAAGAATGCCTGCGGCAAGGGCGTGGTGGTGATCGCCTATGATGGCGAGATCACCGAACCCTGCGCCTACAACGTCACGATCGACCAGGCCGAGGCAGGGCGGGTCACGGCCGAATGGCTGGCCAAGAAACTGAACGGCAAGGGCAACATCATCGCCATCACCGGCGTGCCCGGCACCTCGGTCGATACGCTGCGCACCAAGGCAGCCAAGGAGGTGTTTGCCAAATATCCCGACATCAAGATCGTCAACGAAGCCGTCGGCATGTGGAGCCAGGCGGTGGCTCGCACCGAATTGTCCAAGATCATGGCCACCCGTAAATGGGACGAGATCGACGGGCTGTGGATGCAGGTGGGCTGCTATACCGCCAATACCATGCAGATCGAGGCCGGCGCGACCCCCGATAAGCTCAAGCCCTGTGCCGGCGAGGGCTCGAATGGCGGCCGCATCCAGATGCTGCCGGTGGGCACCGAGGTCGAAGGCGTCAACGGCACATATACCCCGATGGCTGCGCCCCGAATTTCCTATGCCTCGCCGCCTTACTCGGGTGGCCTGGCCCTGAAGCTTGCCGTCGCCAAGCTCGATGGCAAGGACATTCCCAAGCACACGGTGCTGCCTTTGCCGATCGTGACGAACGAGACGATCAAGCTCTGCCAGGAAGGCAGCTGGGCGGAGATGAAGGCCGGCTGTAACGCCTTCAAGCCCTCTCTGGTTTCCAACCCCGGCTGGTTCGCCTCGATCTATTCGGCCGAAACGCCCGAGCTCGGGCTGTCGGCGGCGCTGGTCGGCCAGCCCGAGAATTGAAGGCAGGGCGGTCCGCGCCCTCGTCCAAATCCGAGACTCTCCTTCTCCTCTTGCGGGAGAGGGAGAGACACCTTGTTGGTCTCGATGTGAGCCTCCCGGTCAGGATGAGGCGCGCAGATACCGCAAATGAGTTCAGGACCGGCTCGCATGTCATCCCCATCCGTTCAGACGGCTTTGCCGAAAACGGCGGTCGCGGCCCGCGATATCAGCCGTTCCTTCGGGCCGACCATCGCCGTCGACGGCGTCTCCTTCGAGGTCAGCGCCGGCGAGACCCATGCCCTGCTGGGCGAGAACGGCGCCGGCAAGTCGACGCTCGTCAAATTGCTGTCCGGCCTGATCCTGCCGAGTTCGGGCCATTTCGAGATCTTCGGCCAGCAGGCCATGCTTGGCAGCCCGCGCGCGGCCCATCGGCTCGGCATCCAGACCGCCTTCCAGGAATTGACCATCGTCAAGGACCTGACGGTGCTCGACAACATGCTGCTGCCTTATCCGCCGACCCTGCTCGGCCAGATCCGCCGCGCCGAGGCCCGCCGCCAGGTGGCTGAACATCTGGACGCGATCGGCCTTGCGGCGATCGACCTCGACACCGACCTGCGCGATCTCGATCTCAACCTGCGCCAGAAGATCGAGATTGCGCGCGCCTTGTTTCGCCGCCCCAGGATCCTCCTTCTCGACGAGCCGACCTCCACGCTCTCCGGCCGGGACATCGACTGGCTGGGCGGCCTGATCGACGGGCTGAAGCGCGATGGCGTCACGGTCGTCTTCATTTCCCACCGCATGGCAGAGGTGAGGGCCTTCTGCGATCGCGTCACGGTCCTGCGTGGCGGCAAGCATATCGCCACCGCCAGCCTTGCCGATGTCGCCGACGAGGACCTGATCGGCATGATCGCCGGCCGGGAGCTCGGCCGCTCCTTCCCGCCCAAGCCGCCGGTGCCCGCGCTGACCGGCGATCCCGTGCTTTCGGTAAACGGCCTCAATACACACAAGAGGCTCGAAAGCGTCGGCTTCGACCTGCGCGCAGGTGAGATCCTCGGCGTCGCCGGCCTCCAGGGCATGGGCCAGCTCGAGCTTTTCTCGGCCCTGTTCGGCATGGAGGAATATCGCGGCGAGATCCGCATCGACGGACAGCCGGTGACGCTGACTTCCCCGCGCGACGCCATCGAGGCGCGCATCGGCATCAGCCTGGTTCCCGAGGACCGCAAGACCGAAGCCCTCTTCCTCAAGCTCGACGGGCAGCGCAACGTCTCCCTGCCGGTGATCGAGCGCTATACCAGGTTCGGCCTGATCGACGAGGCCGGCGAGGAGAGGGATGTCGCCCGGGTCTTCGGCCGGCTCAACGTGCAGATGCGCGCGCTGTGGACCAGCGTGAAGTCCTTCTCCGGCGGCAATCAGCAGAAGATCGCCATCGCCAAATGGCTGTTCGCGCAAAGCCGCGTGCTGCTGCTGTTCGATCCGACCCGCGGCATCGACGTCGGGACCAAGCATGAGATCTACGCCTTGATCCAGCAATATGCCGCCGCGGGCGGCGCCGTCCTGTTCCATTCCACCGAGATCGCCGAGCTCGACCATCTCGCCCATCGCGTCCTCGTGCTCTATCGCGGCAAGGTTGCGGCCGATCTCACCGGCCCCGCGATTTCCGAGGACGCCATTCTGCGCGCCACGCTGGGCAGCGCTGCCACGATCCGGGAGGCATCATGAGCGCGGCCCAAGCCGATATGTCCCTCAAGCCGTCGCCCCCCAGGCGCGCGGTCCTGCGTTGGGCGCGCCATCGAGGCACATTGATCGCCATCGCGGCTTTCCTGGTCTGCCTCGGGCTGATCCGCCTCGTCAGCGGATCCCTCAACTATTACGACATCTCGACCATCGCCACGGGCGGGGCGACGCTGGCAACGGCCGCGATCGGCCAGACCGTCGTGGTCTTGTCGGGCGGGTTCGACCTGTCGGCCGCCGCCGTGATCTCGCTGGTGAACGTCACACTGGCGAGCCACATGCAGGACGATCCATCCAGCATCCTCCTATGGTCCTGCGCCGGCATCGCCATCGGGGCTGCGGCGGGTGCCTTCAACGGCTTCTTCATCGCCTTCCTGCGTCTTCAGCCGATCGTCGTGACGCTTGCGACCATGTTCATCCTGCAGGGCGTGACGCTGCTGGTGATGGACAAGCCGGGTGGCCAGCTTCCCGCCGGGTTCAGTGCCTTCTTCACGGCGGACGTCATCCCCGACTGGCTGCCGGGCCCGGTTCTGATGCTCGTCCTCCTGGTGCTGGGCTGGTTTCTCCTCAAGAACACCATCTTCGGCAAGGCGATCTATGCCATCGGCTCGGACCGGGACGCGGCGCGGGCAGCAGGTCTCGACACCCGCCTGTGCGAGTTCTTCGTCTATGTCCTGGCCGGCGGGCTCTACGGTTTGGCCGGCGTGTTCATCAGCGCGCAGACCGGCTCGGGCGATCCGCTGGTCGGCAATCCCATGCTGCTGCAGATGTTTGCGGCGGTGGTGGTGGGCGGCACCTTGCTGGGCGGCGGGCGCGGCGGGCCGGTCGGCACCATCTTCGGCGCCTATGTGCTGATGATGGTGGTCAACATCCTGCTCGTCCTCAACGTGCCGGCCTTCTATTCCTCCGTGGTCGAGGGCACCATCCTGATCCTGGCGGTGTTGGGCGCTTCGATCACCCGCACCTCGGTGCTCGCCTCGACCTTGCGCCTCGGCGGCCATCGCCTGTCGGCCTGGCGTCAGGGGCGTCTGCCTCGGCAGCTGACCCTGCCGGAAACGCGGCTGCGGCTGCCGGACGAGCCCGCTCGAGCCGCACGATCTCAAGTCGCGCGTCCCAGCTTCTGGATCCGCCGCCAGGAGGATCTGCGCACCGTCCTGCCGGCCTTTGCCTGCTTTGCGATCGTTCTCGTCGTCAGCCAGTTCGTGCTCGGCAGCACCCTGCTGTCATGGGGCTACTACAATTCGCTGATCGTGCTGGCGAGCTTCCTGGCCATTCTCGCGCTCGGGCAGGGCAGCGTGATCCTCACCGGTGGCCTCGACCTCTCGCTGCCATGGACGATCGCCTTCTGCGGCATCGTCAGTGCCGGCCTGATGAAGGGATCTGACAGCGCCATGCTCTATGCCCTGCCTCTGGCTCTGGGGATCGGCACGTTCATCGGCCTCATGAACGGTCTCGGCATCGTGGCCCTCGGTCTGTCGCCGATCGTGATGACCCTGGCGATGAACGGCATCCTGCAAGGCTTTGCGCTCGTCTATTCCGGCGGCACGCCCGACGGCTTTTCGGCCCCCGGCCTGCGCTGGATTATGACCGGCCAGGTGATGGGCATGACACCGATCGTCCCCCTCGTCATCCTGTTCGTGCTCGTTGCCACGATCCTGCTGGGTCGCACGGCCTTCGGCCGGCGTGTCTACGCCATCGGCAACGGCATGCGTGCCGCCGAGCTTTCGGGCGTTCCCGTCGGGGCGACCCTCGTCAAGGTCTATATGCTGTCGGGTTTCTGCGCGGCGCTCGTGGGCTGCCTCCTCGCCGGCTTCTCCGGCCAGGCGAGCCTGGGCATGGGCGATGACTATCTCCTGCCTTCCATCGCCGTCGCCGTGGTGGGTGGCACACTGATCACCGGCGGGCGAGGGCGCTATATCGGCATGATCGGCGGCGTGCTGCTGCTGACGGCCTTGCAGACCCTGCTCGCCGGTACCACGCTTCCCTATGCCACACGCGCAATTCTCTATGGCGTGGTCGTGCTTTGCGCGGTTATCACATTGCGCGAGAAAAACACCTGAACATATTGCCATACAAGGAAATATCATGACTGGAATTGTCCTCAAGCCCGGTCTTCGGGTTCTCGTCACCGCCGGAGCTTCCGGCATCGGCCGCGCCATCGCCGACCTCCTGATCGACAACGGTGCCAGGGTGCATGTGTGCGATGTCGCCGAGCATCATCTTGCCGATTTCCGCAGCGCCCATCCCGGACACGGCGCCAGCCTGTGCGACGTCTCCGACGAGGAGGCGGTGGCCAGGCTGTTCGATGAGGTAAAAGCGGGCCTCGGCGGCCTCGACGCGCTCATCAACAATGCCGGCATTGCCGGGCCGACAGGCGGCGTGGAGGAGATCGCGCCCGCTGACTGGCGCCGCACCATCGACATCTGCCTCACAGGGCAGTTCCTGTGCACGCATCATGGCGTGCCCCTGCTCAAGCAGGCCGGCGAGGGTGCCATCGTCAACCTGTCCTCGGCGGCGGGGCGCTATGGTTATGCCTATCGCACACCCTATTCGGCTGCCAAATGGGGGGTGATCGGCTTCACCCAGAGCCTTGCCAAGGAACTCGGCCCCTCGGGCATTCGCGTCAATGCCATCCTGCCCGGCATCATCCGAGGCCCGCGCATGGAGGGGGTGATCCGCGACCGCGCCGCGCAGGTCGGCGTGCCCTATGAGGCGATGGAGAAGCAGTATCTCGATCGCATCTCGCTGCGCCGCATGACGGGCCCGGAGGATGTTGCGGCCATGGTCCTCTTCCTGTTGTCGCCGGCCGGCATCAACATCTCCGGCCAGTCCCTGGGCGTCGACGGCAACGTCGAATCCCTGTGAGCGCCCCCTCTCAGTCGGGAACATCCCCATGAAGACAGCCATCATCGGATCCGGTTTCATCGGCCGCGCCTGGGCCATCACCTTCGCCAGGGCCGGCCACGAAGTCAGGCTCTGGGACAAGGACGCCGACGCCCTGCCGAAAGCCCTGGCCTTCATCGAGGAGATGCTGCCGGATCTGGCCGCCAACGACCTATTGGGTGGTTCCGAGCCGGCCGAGGTTAAGGCGCGCATCCATATCGAGGCCGATCTTGCAGTGGCGCTCGATGACGTCGATCACGTCCAGGAAAATGCGCCCGAACAGGTCGAACTGAAGCGTACCCTGTTCGCCGATCTCGACAGGCTGGCACCCGCCAAGGCGGTGCTGGCAAGCTCGACCTCGGCGATCCTGCCTTCCGCCTTCATGGAGCATCTGCCCGGCCGCCAGCGCTGCCTCGTGTGCCATCCGATCAATCCGCCCTATCTGGTGCCGGCGGTCGAGGTCTGTCCCTCGCCCTGGACCTCGCAGGAGGCCATGGCCAAGGCTGCCGACTTCATGCGCAGCTGCGGCCAGTCGCCTTTGGTGATGAAGCGCGAGATCGACGGCTTCATCATGAACCGCCTGCAGGGGGCCCTGCTCGAGGAAGCGTTCCGCCTGGTTGCCGACGATATCGCCAGCGTCGAGGACATCGATATCGGCCTGCGCGACGGGCTGGCCTTGCGCTGGTCCTTCATGGGGCCGTTCGAGACGATCGACCTCAACGCGCCCGGGGGCGTGCGTGACTATGCCGAGCGCTACCAGGGCATCTACGCCAACATCTTCCCGTCGGTGCAGTACCGCGTCGATTGGGCCGGCCCCGTGATGGAGCGCATCGAAGCCGAGCGTAGCGCCCTTCTGCCACGCGACAAGCTCGGCGAACGCCAGAAATGGCGCGATCGCCAGTTGATGGCTCTCCGCGCCCACAAGCGCAAAGCCGCCAAGGACATTGGAAAGTGAGTAGACGGTATGGCCCGCAATAAAGTCATCATCACCTGCGCCGTAACGGGCGCCATCCACACACCGTCAATGTCGCCCCATCTGCCGGTGACGCCAGAAGAAATCGCCGATGCGGCTGTCGGCGCCGCCGAAGCCGGCGCGGCGATCGTGCATCTGCACGCCCGCAATCCGGTAACGGGCGAGCCCGACCAGACGCCGGAGGCCTTTGCGCGGTTCCTGCCCCAGATCAAGCAGCGCTCGAACTGCGTCATCAACCTGACCACCGGCGGCGCCCCGACCATGAGTATCGAGGAACGCGTGCGGCCGGCGGCGACCTTCGCGCCTGAAGTCGCCTCGCTCAATCTCGGCTCCATGAATTTCGGCCTGTTCGGCATGCTCGATCGCTTCACCGATCTCAAGCACGAGTGGGAGCGGACCTATCTGGCCAACAAGGACATCATCTTCCGCAACACCTTCGGGCAGATCGAGCACATCCTGACCACCTGCGCCGGCAACGACACCCGCTTCGAATTCGAATGCTACGACACGGCGCATCTCTACAACCTCAAATATTTCTTCGATCGCGGCCTGGTGAAGGCGCCGTTGTTCATTCAGACCGTGTTCGGCCTGCAGGGCGGCATCGGCGGCCATCCCGACGACGTCCTGCACATGAAGCGCACGGCCGACCGCCTGTTCGGCGACCAGTATCGCTGGTCGGTTCTCGGTGCCGGGCGCAACCAGTTCAACATTGCGGCGATGGCGGCCGCGATGGGCGGCAATGTCCGCGTCGGGCTGGAGGATTCGCTCTGGAACGGGCCGGGCGTGCTCGCCCGCTCCAATGCGGAGCAGGTCACCCGGGTCCGCCAGATCATCGAAGGTCTCGGCCTTGCCGTGGCGACCCCGGACGAGGCCCGCGAAATGCTGGGCCTGAAAGGCGGCCACGCCGTGAATTTCTGAGGCAGGCCGCCGGGAGGCTGAAAACCAAAGAACGGTTGAAGGAGAGGGAACAAGCATGCGTATCGAAGTCCTGCTGGATGTGAAGACCACGTTGGGGGAGGGGCCGCTCTGGGATGTCGAGCAGCAGCGCCTCTACTGGATCGACAGTTTCGACGGCCGCGTCTTCCGTGCTACTGCCGACGGCCGGGAACTGCGGGCCTGGGACGTGCCGCAGAAGATCGGCTCGATGGCGCTGCGCAAGGATGGCTCGGGCGCCGTCGTCTCGCTGGCGCGCGGCTTCCACCTCCTCGACTTCAAGACCGGGGACGTCGAACTCATCCACGATCCCGAGCCGGATCTGCCCAACAACCGCATCAATGACGGCAAGGTCGACAAGCGCGGCCGCTTCGTCGCCGGCTCCATGGACACGATGGAGGAGGGGCCGAACGGGGCGCTCTACAGCCTGTCGACGGATTTCAAGGTCACCAGGCTCGATAGCGGCATCATCTGCTCGAACGGGCCGTGCTGGAGCCCGGACGGTACCATTTTCTATTTTACCGACACCTGGTCCGGCGAGATCTCGGCTTATGATTACGATCAGGATACGGGCAGCGTGTCGAACAAACGAACCTTCGCCAAGGTCGACGGCTCCGGCGGTGGCGCGGCCGATGGCTCGACGGTGGACGCCGAGGGCTGCCTGTGGAATGCCCTGGTCTATGACGGCAAGCTGGTACGCTACCGGCCGGACGGTTCCGTCGACCGGGTGATCGAGATGCCGGTCAAGAAGGTCACCAGCGTGATGTTCGGCGGCCCCGATCTCGACGTGCTCTATGTGACCTCGATGGCCAAGCCACCCTTGCCGCGCTTCCCGGGTGACGGCGTGCTGCGAGGCAGCCTGTTCGCCATCCATGATTTGGGCATAAGGGGCATTCCCGAACCGCGCTTCGGCGGGTGAAGGGATCGGAAAACGGCGGGACGGGACGGCCCCAACCAGCAGCTTTCGCCGCAAGCGGGGCCAGCCTGCATCGTTGCCGACGAGTGTCGTTTTCTTGGCTGGCGGCCAGCTTGCTGAAGTTAAGGACGAGGATGATCCCGCGCCGATAAGCTGGCCCAGCCGGCGGACTCATGGGCCGCTGGGCAAGACTTTTCGTTATCCGAGCAGGGTGGAGATCCTTGGTTTAATTCTTTAAAAAATCTTTATACATCAATTTGATATTTTACATTCTTAAATCGATGACTTATCGGCTTGCCTTGAACGGACATCGAAGTCTTCCGACCCCTGCATCTGCAGCAGCCGGAAGACCTCGATGTCTATTGCGGGTGGCTAAAGTGAACGAGCCACCCGCAGACCCGGATGCTACTCTACAATCTGTACGATCCGACGGGTGCCGGGATCGACCAACACGACCTCATCATTGATGACCGTATATTTGTAGCGGACTTCGCCATAGTCGGCAGGTACGTCGTAGTATTCGACGCCCTCCTCAGGCAGGACGACGCCTACATTGAGAGGTTCTTCATAGCGATAGGAGGGGATATGCCGCTCGATCACATATTTGCGGAAGCGGGGGCGCTGTTCGATCCCCAGCAACCCGTTGATGCCGCCTGTCACGGCGCCGACCGTACCGCCGACGATACCGCCGATCGGCCCGGCATTGTCATTGCCGCGTTCCGCCCCTTCCTGGGCTCCGCCCATCACGCCTTGTGCCTGGGCAGCGGCCGGCAGCCATAGCGCCACCAAAGATATGCCAATCAAGTTCATCAACCTGCTTGTCATGACCTTTCTCCGTGGTTATCGAGTGTATCCACTCCAGATATGAGCAATACAACAACCCATGGCTGCAATTGTTCCCATATAATTTTGATGAAAATAGGAATTACGGCACGCGTCGCAAAATTATCTTTGATTTCTTAATGATGACACATTTCCGGTAAATGTGTGTCATTGAAGTATTCTGATGAATTCCAAGTTTTTTGAGATATGTAGATAGGAAATTCTTGTCGCCGCGCAGCCGTTGTGTCTTGCGGCCGCAGACGTGCGCCGATGGTTGTCCGAGTGTCGTGCGCATAACCGGATTCGTCATCGCAGCGGATGATCTGCCGGCGTCGTATGTGCGAAATCGCACATCCGCAGCATGAAATTACCCCTAAGGCTCCATGAAGTTTGGAGATCTGCTGGATAGCGGCAGTCTATTTTAAGGTAATATGGTAATGGGTGCTGCCGTGCTTTCCGATGCCTATAGGAGCGTCGACGTCGACCGTCTGCCAAGACTGCGCAATGAAGCCATGCGGCCGACTCCCGTTTCCGGTCCGATCATCACACCCCGGGTCGCGACGATCCCGATCCTCATCATCAGCGCCGCAACGCTGATCCGCGACTGCCTGGCGCGCTGCCTCGCCGAAGCCGAATTGAACTGCAGCACGAGCGGCTATGGATCTGTCGACGAATGGCGTCCGACGGACCCTGCCGCCCCCGTGACGATATTGCTGTGCGCGACTGGGGACGGCGCGACAGAACGCGCCATTTGCGACGACATTGCCCGGTTGCAGGCCAAGGCTCCCGACAGCCAGATCATCGTACTCTCCGATGTCGAGGACCCTGTTCTGGTCCGTCGCAGCCTCGAACAGGGTGCCCAGGGTTTCGTCGGCATGACCTTCAATCTGGACATGGCGGCCGCCGCCATTCGCCTGGTTCAGGCAGGAGAGAAGTTCGTCCCCGTCAGCAGCCTCCTGGCGGCGCAGGCCGCGCCCATGCCGGCTGCGGACAAGGGGCCACTCGGCCAGGCGCTCACCCAGCGGCAGATTGACGTCATCGACCGTTTACGCCGTGGCGAGTCCAACAAGATCATCGCTTTCAAGCTGGAGATGAGCGAGAGCACGGTGAAGATCCACATCCGCAACATCATGCGCAAGATCAAGGCGCGCAATCGCACGGAAGTGGCGATCCTGACCAAGGATCTGTTCAACTAAGCACAGGGCCTCGGCTCGAGCAAAACGCGTTCGTGCCTGGATGAATGCGCAAGACGGCAAGGCTCCCTATGGGAGCCTTTTTTGTCTGCCGGTGAGGTGTCGGGAACATGCCGCCTGATCGGGCGTTATGGGCAAGGGCGGTGCAGGTATCCACCATCACCGTCAAGGATCACCAGAACGGAGAACAAGATGGCCGACTCGATCTCCTCGGACGATGTGCGCAAGGAACTGGAAAAGCAGATTGCCGATCTCCGCAAGGAAATCAGCGCGCTTGGCAAATCCATCGCGGATCGCGGTGCCGAGACATTGGAACGCACACGCGAAGCGGCTTCCGAAGCCGTGGATCGGGCCAGAGGGCAGACGAGAGCCTCCTTCCAGCAGGCCCGCGAGCAGGCGCATGCCGTGACCGATGCGGCGAGGGAACATCCCGGCACGGCCGCGACGATATTGTCCTCGGCCGGCATTCTGGGATTCGTCGTTGGGCTCTTCGTCGGTGCGACCCTGCTCGGGAACGAGCGACGCTAACCTTCTGTCTATCGAGCAGGCGCCGCCACGACGTCCTGCAGCGGTTTCCGGTCAGGCTCGCTCATTTGTCAACCAGGGCAAAGCGCAGTCTGGCTGGTTCGCTTGCAGGCTCCGGCCAGCCCAGCGTCGAACTTGCGAAGGCGTGAAGGAGGGCCGCCAGCCGGGCACAAGGCTCGGAACTGGCGACGATCGCCCTGCCGGTGTCACGTGTGCCGACGCCAAACTGTACCTGGCACTGAAACTGTTCCGCATGGCCATCGAGCGTCCTGACGCTCAGCCTGCTCCTGGGCAGCAGACAGCGCCGAAGCCTCTCGACAGCATCGATGGAGGTGGTGAGCGCGTCAGGCTCGCCACAATGCGAACCATCGGCGGACGACAGGCGATGGTCGGGCAGGACGACCAGCCAATCGGCGAACATGCGGCCATTGAGATAACGAAGGCTCAAGCAGATATCGCGATCGAGCCATGGATCGCTCCTATCCAGCCGACTCGCCCTATCGGCAAATGAAAAAAGGGCGCGCACGTCGTAAGCTTGCATGGATCGGCACCTCGATGGTTGTCGGAGGCGAAACGGCGGCGGACAACAAAGGTTTCCTGCCTGCGACGAAGTGGAGCAAAGCCCGGGCCGCTTTGTGGTGCCGGCGGGAACCATGAACCCGGTTCGCAGGTTCAGCGCCAGGACAGTTCGATATCGAGGCCGCGGCCTTCGAGCAGGATCTGCGGCTTGCAAAGGAGAACAACATGCGCAGGCTTGGCTTTCTGGCTTCACTCGCGGGATTGGTCGCTATTGCCAAGCTGCTGGATGAAAATCATCGATTGCGCCAGGAAGTCGGGGCGCTGAAAGCGGCCGGCCGGCGCCGGGACATGGCAGCGCAGCCCGAAGATCCGTGGGACGCGGTCGATGAGGCGAGCGACGAGTCCTTTCCCGCCAGCGATCCTCCTGCTTTCACCGCGCGCCGCAGGACCTGAAACATGCGAGCACGGAAGCTCCGGCGCGAGCATCCGGGTGCGGGCCCTTTGGTGCGAGGCGTTTGGACGGTGATGCCCGCCGTGACGACCGCCATGTTGCGCAGATCCAGCAGGCCGCTCACCAGTAGGATCGCGGTCAGCCGGCGGCGTTCAGGCTGCAATGAGTCCCCGGCTGCAGACCGTTCGGAATGGCCGGCGGCGCCGATTACCCGGCATCCGATGCGCCATCCCATAATGAGGCTCATGACGGCACTCATGGTGTTCTCGATAAGATCTGGCATTTCGTGCTAGTCCGGGACCAGCGGATGATGGGAGTGACAAGCTTGGCGGGATTCGAATGGACTCGCTGATGACGGCCGCGGCCCGTGCGCTCGCTGCCGGCGACCCGCTCGGCGCCCTGAACCGGGTTGCCCTGCGTGACGACGCGCCGGCATTGGCCTTGCGGGGCATCGCTATGGCGCAGCTCGGCGACCTCGACCGTGCCCGAACCCTGATCCGAAATGCCGCGCGCGCCTTCGGCGCCAGGCAAGCCGTGGCGCGCGCGAGATGCATCGTCGCCGAGGCCGAAATCGCCTTCGTCTCGCGTGACCTCGGCTGGCCCGCCAAGGCCCTCCATACCGCACGCACGACGCTGGAGCAGCATGGCGATCGCGTGAATGCCGCTCATGCCAGATATCTCGAAGCCCGGCGCCTGCTGCTGATCGGGCGTCTGGATGCCGCCGAGGCGGAACTTGCCAATTTCGACCCCGCGCCGCTGCCGCCGGCCCTGAGGACGGCCCACGACCTGGTGGTTGCCGGCATTGCGATGCGTCGGCTCGAGACCCGGCAGGCCCGTACGGCGCTGGCACGGGCCGAACGGGCCGCAAGCGAGGCCGCAATCCCGGCGCTGGCGGCGGAAGTCGAAAGCGCCAGGCTGATCCTGGATACGCCGGCGGCCCGCCTGATCAGGGCCGGCGGCGAACGCCCGGTCCTGCTCGATGAAGTCGAGGCTTTGCAGATGTCGAAAGCCTTCATGATCGATGCCTGCCGCCATGTCGTGCGCAATGGCGACAAATCGACTTCGCTTGCCCGGCGACCGGTGCTGTTCGCCCTCGTCCGTGCACTCGGCGAGGCCTGGCCCCGCGATGTGACGCGCGACGAGCTGGTGGCGCGTGCATTCGGAGCCAAGTCGGCCGACGAGTCCCATCGCGCCCGCCTGCGGGTCGAAATGGGTCGCCTGCGTGCGACCCTGAGGGGACTGGCCACCGTCAATGCGACCAAGCGCGGTTTTGCGCTGGCGCCGAGCCGCACCGGCGAGGTCCTGGTGTTGGCCCGGCCGGTGGAGGAGAAATATGCGGCGGTGCTGGCATTTCTCTCCGATGGCGAGGCCTGGTCCAGTTCTGCCCTGGCGCTTGCACTCGGAGCCAGCCAGCGTACCGTGCAGCGTGCTCTCGACGAGCTCGCCTTGGCCGCCAAAGTGCAATTCTTCGGCCGTGGAAGAGCACGCCGCTGGGTGACGCCGCCGGTGCCGAGTTTCGCGACAACCTTGTTACTCCCGGCACCGCTGCCATAAAGCTAGGATCGGCCGTATGAAACGGACACCAGCAGAAATCCTTCGCGAATATGGCCCCTTCGCCGGGGTCGAAGCCGTACACGGGGTCAGCTTCGATGGCGAGAACGTCTGGTTCGCCTCCGGCGACAAGCTGAATGCGCTCGATCCCGACAGCGGCAAGACGGTGAAGGCTCTCGACGTCCCCGCGCATGCCGGCACCGCCTTTGACGGCCGGCATCTGTTCCAGATTGCGGAGGATCGCATCCAGAAGATCGATCCGGCCACCGGCACGGTGCTCGCCACCATTCCAGCGCCCGGCGGCGGCAAGGATTCGGGCCTGGCCTGGGCCGAGGGTGCTCTCTGGGTCGGCCAGTATCAGGACCGCAAGATTCACCAGATCGATCCCGAGACTGGCGCCACCTTGCGCACCATCGAATCCAACCGTTTCGTCACCGGCGTGACCTGGGTCGACGGGGAACTCTGGCATGCCACCTGGGAAAATGACGAAAGCGAATTGCGGCATGTCGATCCGGCCACCGGCACGGTCCTCGACAGCCTTGCGATGCCGGCCGGCCTGGTCGTCTCCGGGCTCGAAGCCGATGGGGGCGAGCGTTTCTTCTGCGGTGGCGGCGAAAGCGGAAAAGTCAGGGCCGTCCGCCGGCCTACAAAGGCAAAGCGCGCTCGTGGCTGAACGCCTGTGTGCTCAGACGAGCACGGGCCGCTCGGGCAGGAACAAGTCGGCGAGAACGCCCAGCGCCTGGTCGAGCTGAGCCATCGCGGGAGCGCCGAGGCTTATCCGCACTCCACCGTCCGGTGCTGAGGGATCGGCCATGGCTGCGCGCGCCGGCATCAGGGCGACACCGCGCAGCGCGGCACGGGCGACGAAACGATCCGCCGCTTCGGCCGGCATCGGCAGCCAGGCGTGAAAACCGTCATTGATCCTGAGCGCCGCTTGCTTGGGCAGGCGATCGGCAGCGAAGGCCGAGCGCCGGACGGCATCTGCGCGGATCGAGGAGGCAACGGCTTCCGCCGTTCCGTCCGTCAGCCACATCCCCATGATCTCGGCCTGGAGCGCCGAGGCCATGGTGCTGCTCGCCTGCAGCCTCGCCTCCGCCTCGGCCACGCGATCGGACGGGACGACGAGCGCACCCATGCGAAGCCCCGGGCTCAAGGCCTTGGAGAGGCTGGTGACATGGAAGGTGCGTTCGGGTGCAAGGCAGGCCAGGGGGCGAACGCCGGCTGGCGCGAAAATGCCGTAGACGTCGTCCTCGATGATGATGACGTCGTGGGCACGGCAGAGGCGGACCACGTCCTGGCGGCGTTCGGCGCCCATCGTCGCCGTCGTCGGATTGTGCAGGGTGGGCGTCACATAGAGCACCCGGTGCCGGCCGTGATCGGCGCCGAGCGCCTCGGCCAGGGCACCGGGCGTAAGGCCCTCCCGGTCCATCGCGAGGCCAATGGTCTCGAGGCCGGCCTGCCGCGCCACCAGCAGGGCGCCCGGATAGGTCAATGCCTCGGTCAGCAGATGGGTTCCCGGCGGACAGGCCATGGCCATCGCAATGGCGAGGGCGTGCTGGGCACCATGGGTCAGCACTATACGGTCCGGTCCGGCGTCGACGCCCCATCTGGCCAGCCAGCGTGCCATCAGGCGGCGATGCTCCGGGCGCCCCGCAGGATGGGAATAAGCCCCGAACGTTTCGGCATCGAGGCGCTTTGCCAGTGTCGACAATGTCGCCTGCAGCAACCTGTCGCTCAACATCTGCGGCGGAGCATTGATGCCGAGGTCGATGCTTCCGGTCGCCATGGCCGATATGCCTGCCACGAACATGCCGCGGCCGTGGAGGGATCTGACCAGGCCGCGCTGCTCCAGCTTGACATAGGCCTTGGTGACGGTGCCGACGCCGATGCCGAGGCGCCAGGCAAGATCGCGATGGGCCGGCAGCCGGTCGCCGGCGCCGATCAGGCCGGCGGCGATGTCGTCGGCAAGCGCCGCGGCGAGCCGCTCGAATGGCGGGTCGTCGCCTGGTGTCAGGCGTGGCTCCCAGGGCGACGCAAGCTTCACGATAAACTCGTTAATTGTGTCACATGACACTATTATGCATTTCGAAAATGTGTCACGCCTCTATGGTGCCGTCAATTCCCTGCGGAACCGACGGCCCTTGCCATGACATCCGACCTGCTGACCGCCTTCATCCTCTATGCCTTCGTCACTTCGATCACGCCGGGGCCGAACAACACGATGCTGCTGGCCTCCGGCGCCAATTACGGTCTCTGGGCCACCATGCCTCACCTTCTCGGCATCAATCTGGGCTTCTGCATCCTGGTGCTCGCCGCTGGCTTCGGCATAGGCGGCTTGTTCACGGCCTTCCCGTTCCTTCACACACTGCTGCGCTATGGGGGCGCGGTCTATCTCCTTTATCTCGCCTGGAAGATCGCGAGAGCGGGCGGGCCGGATTCGGAGGGTGGCCGGGATCGACCGATGACTTTCTTCCAGGCAGCGGCCTTCCAATGGGTCAATCCAAAGGCCTGGATCATGGCGATCGGAGCGATTGCGACCTACACGCCGGTCGACGGCTTCTTCGGTTATGTCCTGGTGGTGGCGGCCATTTACGTTCTGGCCAATGGCCCCTGCCTGCTGGTCTGGGCGGCAGCGGGGACCGCTTTGCGCGGTTTCCTGTCGGAACCTGTGCGGCTGCGCGTCTTCAACATGGTGATGGCGTTGGCGCTGGTCGCCTCACTCTATCCGATCCTGGCTGAAGCGGGGCGTTGATCGACGGGAGCATCGACCTCCCTTCAGAGGTCGAAGGTGAGATAATAGGTCACGAAGGAGAACAGCAAGGCAAGCAGCACACTTTCGAGCATCGGCTTGGCTCCGGTGAAAGAGGCCACCAGCATGCCCGTGCTGCCTTAACCTGCGATTTCCGTTTGTTTCGGCGCGGTGGCGATATCGCGGCATTTCGGCGCCTCTCGTCCAGCGGAGCCTGGCCCATCTCGGCCCGTCTCGGTCCGGCAAATCACGAAGGACTGTAAGTCGCGAAGGTGGGTGTTCCAGCCTTCTCGTAGACCTGGATCGTGAGGCCGGCCGGCGTCACCTCGGCCTTCAACGGCCTGAAGCCGAGAGGCTGCCCGCCATCTCTGAAGAGCTTGCGGCCCTGTCCCAGTACGACGGGAGCAACCATGAGCCTTAGCTCGTCCACCAATCCGGCTGCCAATAGCGAGTAGGCGAGCCGCCCGCTGCCATGGATCTGCAACTCGCGACCGGGCTTGGCCTTCAAGGCGGCGATGCCGTCGAAAATGTCGCCAGACAGGATGGTCGATGGAGCCCATGAGGCACGTTCGAGCGATGTCGAGGCCACATATTTCGGAGCGCCATTCAGCTTGCTGGCGATCGGATCGTTCGGATCATCCATTTTCGGCCAATCGCGCGCGAAATTCTCATAGGTTCGGCGCCCGAACAGGAAGCCATCGGCCTCGGCGACCCAGGCGATCACCGAACGCATCAAGGCATCATCGATGAAGGGCACGAACCAGCCGCCGCGGGTGAAACCGTCGGTCGTGTCTTCATCGGGGCTTCCCGGCCCCTGATACACGCCATCGAGGGACAAGAATTCCATCAAGACCAGCTTCATGACATCACCTTTCGCAGCTCGACCCCGGTTTTTCGGGATGTGGGTGAAAACCCATTACCTATCCTCAAGGCTAACTATCAGCCTTCAAAACTTAGCGCAAGGGCTTAGTTTATATCGGCGATGGAACATTCTGTCGGGCGGGCAGGGGAGCGAACGACTCCCACCGAAGGCACGTAGCGGCGCGGGCGCGGCATGCAGTGGCGGGCAGCAGGCCGAGATGAAGGCCATTCTTTCGGATCATAGGTCAATCAAGATAAAACGCCGTGGAAGCTGGTGCTCCACGGCGTCATGGACCGGTGGTCGATCGCGGCTGGGTGAAAGAGCTCGCGGTTCTCGCACCCACCCCAGCGGGACTTTCTATTGGGCGTCGATGCGCTGGCCGATATGGGCGATAGCCTGCTGATAGACGGAGGCGGCATTCCAGGCCTGGATAGCCCCGAAATTCGGCTCGCCCGGCTGGTAGCCCTGGCCGGCACTCCAGCCATGGGCCTTCAGGTAGTTGGCGGTCGAATCGAGGGCACCCGCAGCGGTGTCGAGATTGCCGACGCCATATTGCAGTACGGTCTTGGGCATGAACTGGGTCTGGCCCACTTCGCCATGCATGGAACCGCGGGTCTGCGCCGTGAAGCGGCCGCTGTCGACGAGCTTGAGCGCAGCGTAGAGCTGGTCGGTAAAGAATTCGGGGCGGCGGCAGTCATAAGCCAGCGTTGCCACCGAGGAGAGCATGTTCTGGTTGCCCTTGACGGCACCAAAGCCCGACTCCATGCCCCAGATCGCCAGCAGCGGTCCCGGCGGCACGCCGTAACGGCGCTCGATAGTGGCAAACAACGCACCCTGGGATTTCTTGAGCTGGCGTCCGCGCGCAACGATCGTGTTGCCACCGCGCTTGGCAAGGAACTGGTCCAGGGACAGCCGGAAACTCTTCAAGCCGCGATCGGCGTTGATGGTGGCTGTGGCGTAATGGGTGCTCATCAGCGCGGCGATGCCGGCCTGACCGACGCCCTTGGCGCGTGCCTCGGCGGAAAATTCCTGCTTCCATGCTTCATAGCCGGCTGCAGTCTTGCCGCATTGGGCTGCATAGGCTCCGCCTGAAAGCTGGAACAGGCTCAAGACCGCTCCGGCCAGCGCCGCTACATGTATCCTCGTGCTCATCCAAATCCCTTTTTTGAGAACATCCAGGCTGCCGGCGACTACAGCAGTGACGCCCGGTCAAGTCAATCGATGCAGAACGGTGCCCACATCATGCTTTCGATTTTGGGTTTACGAAGCAGGCCAAAGCTTGTGCCTGTTGTCACCGCATGAGCATTGGGCGAGCGCAGTTGCGCCATCGCATGCTTCTGCGGCGAGCGGCCTTGCCGGATCGCATGCCGTCGACATGGTGGGCTCCCCCCGCCATGGTTGAGCGCGGTGATTTGGCGCAAAACGGTCCGCACGGATACGACCTGCCATTTCCTTACATTGGGATCTATCAATAACCAATTGTTCTAACGATATTTTTTATGTTGAGGGATGGCTGTCAACTTTTCCGGAAAATGCTTTAGATTGCAGCCATGCCGGATTTGTTCAGCCTTCAGAGAATCGAGACCTTCAGACAGGAGGTCAAGAAAAGCCGCTTTCTGGCGACGGCCGCTCCCGTGTCGGGAGAAGAGGCCGCCAAGGCCTTCATCAGGGATCATTCCGACATGGCGGCCAATCACAATTGCTGGGCCTGGCGAGTCGGCCCCCTCTACCGCTTCAACGATGATGGCGAGCCCAGCGGCACCGCCGGCAAGCCGATCCTGCAGGCGATCGATGGCCAGGCCCTGGATGGTGTCGCCGTCGTGGTCACGCGCTGGTTCGGCGGCGTGCTGCTCGGCAGCGGCGGCTTGATCCGGGCCTACGGCGGCACGGCTGCCGCCTGCCTGCGCGCTGCCGAAAAGCTGCCGATCGTCATACGGGTCGAGGCACGCATCTCCTGCGCCTTTACCGACCTGGCGCTGGTACAGGCCCGCTTGTCCGCCCATGAGGCGGTGCAGATCCTGACGCAGGATTATACTGCGACGGGAAGCGAGTTTGTCGCCGCGATCCGCGAACAGGATCTGGTCGATGTTCGGCAGATGGTCGCGGATGTCACGAGCGGTCGCGCAGTCATGTCTATTGCGACGCCAGACGAGCCTCCGGCCTAGCTTGGCTCTGCTTGCCGCTCTCCGGCCTTGCGCTTGCTCTCGGCCTTTTCCTTGCGGGGTTCTGCCGGACTTTCCCGCTCGACGCTGACGGACAGCTTTTGATAGACGCCAAGGCCCACGATCATCGCGGTGCCGCCGAAGAGCAGGAGCGCCGGATAGAGCAATTGCTCCGGGCTTTGCTTGGCTACCTTGAACACCGTTACCAAAGCCTCGAGGAAAACTGCGATCACGATGGCTGACATGAACTTCGTCAAGCTGCGGCGAGCTTCCACAGCATTGCGCATTTCGCGGGCGCGCAGCACCTCCTCTTCGAGGAAATAGCGCGCCACGTCGAAGACCGCGACGCCGACCACCACGAAGCCGATTGAATCGAGTAGCGTATTGTCGAACTGGCCATCGTAATAGGCGGCATGAAAGACCCGAAATCCGGCTATCGCGACAAGACCGCCCGCCAACATCATCAGGCAGATGCTGGCTACGGTGAACACCACCCGGGACAGGACCTCCATGCGACTCCTGCAAAATCTGACCACTCGAGTCCGGCAGCACCCGGAACGCGCTCGAAATCAGCCCCTGCCTCACGAGCCGAGGCGATACGCACGGGCAGGACAAGGGCTCGGCTACCATTTCGTTGGTCAGGGCGGGAAACCGGAAAAACCATCCCTGTTCCCTCTACTGCCAGGTCCGGTTGACGCGTGCGCATCTTGCAATCAAACGCCTGTCGAAGCCGATCGTTCCCAAGCGGTGCAACCGACCACCCGTGCAAGTTCCCGGCTGATCACCCAGCCGGGTCTCGCGATTGTTCGCGTCAATCCGCAACCAGGAACCAGGAGCGGCGGGCGAAGCTAAGACCCACCGTGTAGATGCAGAACGCTGCCACGGCCGTTGCCGGTGCCGACAGCTCCGCATAGGCGCCACCGAACAGATGCAGGCCGATGCCGATGGCCGCGCCGGCAAACCAGGCGGCTAGGCCGAGTGGGTTGAAGGCGGGCACGTGACTGGAGCGATATTCGATCGTATCGCCGGCTAGGCGCCGATAGCGGTCGCTGAGAATGTGGGCCATGGCCACGGCGACCCAGGCCACCACGAAGATGCCCTGATAGGCAAGGGCCTGCAGCAGATAGGCGAAGACATCGGCCAGCATCAGGAGATAGACGATCAGGCCGACGACCACGGCCCAGCCGATGCGCCCGAAGGGCAGCTTGCCGAAGAGCTGGACCAGGGCCTCCATATTGACGGCGGCGAGATAATAATTGGCCGTGTTGATGCGCGTCTGCGTAACCCAGACGAAGAGCAGGCCCCAAACGCCCATCAGCTTGAGCAAAGCGAGCAGGACGGTCACTTCGCTGACGGTGCCGAGATCGGGAACGGTGCCGATCATGAACATGCCGAACAGGCCGCTGACCAGGAACACCATGACATAGAAGGGCATGCCGAAATTGAAGAAGGCGTGATAGCCGGCGTCCTCCTGCCGCCCGAAGCGGGCATAGTCGAAGGTGAACATCATGAGCACCCACACGCCCATGTAATAGACGAAGCACGACCACCAGCCGCCAGCCGGCGCGCCGCCGGCCGGGCCGAGATTGAGCCATTTGTCGCTATAACCATACTCGGCAATGGCCAGACCGACGGCGACCACGAGGCCGAGGATATAGAAGGGCAGCAGCACGCCGTTGAACTTGTCGAGCCAGGTCTGGATGCTGCCGAAGATCAACGGCACCGAATAGAGCACCACGATCAGGGCGGCGATCGCATAGGACACGCCGGGAAAGATGGTGTGGATGCCGACCGCGATGACCGATCCTTCGAACACGGCATAGTAGATAGCGGTTGCGCAGAAGATCAGGGTGGCCAGCCCCGCGCCGACATTGCCGAACAGCACGCGCGAGAACAGGGCGACGGACAGGCCGGTGCGAATGGCAAAGCGGCTGAGCACGGCGTTGATCACGCCATAGGCGATCACCGACATGACCATGCCGATGATGGCGTTGCGGGTGCCGAAGCCCAGCGCCAGGGCCGCGCCGACGACGATATAGAATACGGCGCTGCACACGGCCCACCAGGCCATGGTCAGGGCCATTCTGGGCATGCGGGCATCGGGCGGAACGGCCCGGTTGGAATAGTCGAGCGTGTCGGCTTCGGCGGCCGTGACGGTGCCTGCCATGATGGTTCCCCTCTCACTGATTGTGGAGCGATGTCGTGCTTGGATGGTGATGTTTTTGGATGTTCTTGGGTCGGCGGCCTTTTTGGCCGCTTCGACCGGGAGCTGGAGCAAAGGGTTCTAGCTGGAGGCCAGCACGGCCCGGATACAGGCCAGCAGCGTTGCGCGTTCGGCGCGTGCCGCCAGGGCCGTGGCCATGTCGACCTCGACGAATTGCGTCGGCGTGTTGGGCTGCATCTGGCCGATCAGGTCCATGTCGGCCGAGATCACGGTGCCGAGCATGAAATAGCCGCCGCCGGACACGGCGTCGCGATGCAGGATGATCGGCTCGGTGCCGCTCGGCACCTGGATCGAGCCATAGGGATAGCAGCTGTCGACGATGTTGGAGGGATCCGATCCCGCGCCGAAGGGCGGCTCCCGCTCGACGAAGTGCAGTGGACGCCCGCCCCGGAAGCGATAGCCCATGCGGTCGGCTTCCGGCGCGACCTTCCATTGGTCTTCGAAAAAGGCGCGTCCCGACTGCTCCTGGACGCGGTGCCAATAGAGGCCCGGCAGGACGCGAAGCTGCGCCGGTGTGCCAGGACGGCGGCGCAAGGGCTCGGGCACGCTACGCCCTTCCTTGACCGCGCCCGCTTCGCCGATGGCGAGTTCGTCGCCCTTGGCCAAGGCGCGGCCCTTATAACCGCCGAGAGCACCGATCACGTAGGTAGAACGGCTGCCGAGCGCCAGGGGAACGTCGAAGCCGCCGGCGACGGCGATATAGATGCGTGCGCCCGCCTTGAGGAAGCCGAAGCTGAGCGTCTGGCCGGCCTTGACGCTGAGGGCGGTCCAGGAGGGTTGCTCGACTCCGCCGATCTTGATCGGCATCTCGCCGCCGGTGATGGCGATCGTCGCATCCTTGGTGAATTCGAGTTCGGGGCCGAGGAACACGGCCTCCAGGCAGGCTGCCCCCTCATCATTGCCGACCAGGAGATTGGCGGCACGCAGGGCCAGCCGGTCCATTGCCCCGCCGACGGGAATGCCGAGATGGAAATAACCCGGCCGGCCAAGGTCCTGGATGGTGGTGGACAGGCCTGGATTGAGGACCTTAACGCCCATGGATCATGCCCTCCAGCCTGGCGTTGTAGCCGTCGATATCCTTCTGGAATTCCCGGAGGTCGAAGGTGACCTCATGCATCTGCGGCGCATAGCGGCCGGAAGCGACGTCGGCCGCGATCGCGTCATGCTCGTCGCGCCCGATCGGCTTGAACTTGACGATGTCGCCCGGCCGGAAGAACACCATGAAGTCGCGCAGATAGCCGGTCTTCTGCTCGGGATCGAAGATCGGCATCGGCGTGATGCCGAACATCTGGTAGCCGCCGGCGCCACGCACCGAATAGATGCAGGAAAAACAGCCGCCATGGCCGACCGTCAGCTTCGGCGTGTCGGTGCGGGGCCTCAGATATTTGGGGACCTGGAGCTGTCTTTGCCGCTCGACCATCTGATACATGAAGGGCAGCCCCGCCACGAAGCCGACCATCGAGACGAACCAGGGCGAGCCGCTATGGGCGGTGACGAAATCCTCGACCGAGGCGAGATCGTTGATGCGGGCGGCATATTCGAGATCGGTGACCCCAGGGTCCTGGTGGCGCTCGCGAAACCGCATCAGCGTCTCATGCGTCCAGGGATCCTGATAGAACACCGGGATCTCGATGATGCGGGTGCCGATCACCGGCTCGGCCTTCGCGGCGGCCTCTTCGATGCTCTTCACTTCCGCCAGGATGTCGTCCGGCTTGATGCGATCGGGATCGAAGCGGATCTGGAAGGAGGCATTGGCCGGGCAGATCTCGGTGACGCCGGCAATGCCGGCCTCCCTGATGGCGCGGGTCATGGACAGGCTCTTGAAGAAGGCCTCCAGCGACATGCTCTCGTCGCATTCGACGAACAGGTGCTCATCGCCGCCAAAGGAATATCGGCTTTTCATCGGGCGGCCTCCTTCGCCGGTTCGACTGGCGGCGGCGCAAAACGGTTCTCCAGCCAGCCCTCGAGAAAGCGTGTGTGGAAACGCCCCGCTGCGACGTCGCCGTCGGCGGCCAGGGCCTTGTGCAGGGGAATGGTGGTGGGAATGCCCTCGATCTTCAGGCCGGCCAGTGCCTGCCGAAGCATGGCCAGGCAGGCCGTGCGGTCCTCGCCATGCACGACGAGCTTGCCCAGCAGGGAGTCGTAGAAGGGCGGCACCGCATAGCCCGCAAAGAGCATGGTGTCGAAACGGATGTCCTCCGCCTCTGGCACCGACAATTCCGAGACCACGCCAGGCCAGGGCATGAAGTTCTTGAACGGATCCTCGGCGTTGATGCGGCATTCGATGGCGTGGCCGGCGACGGCGATGTCCTCCTGGCGGACGGAGAGCGGCTCGCCGCCGGCAATGCGCAGCATCTCTTGGACCAGGTCGAGACCGGTGACCATCTCCGTCACCGGATGTTCGACTTGTATGCGCGTGTTTACTTCGATGAAATAGAAGTCCTGGCTGGCTTCGTCATAGAGATATTCCACCGTGCCGGCGCCGCTATAGCCGACCGAGCGGGCGAGGGCGACTGCACTCCGGCACAGGCGTTCGCGCACCTCGGGCGACAGGCCGACGGCGGGTGCTTCCTCCCATACTTTCTGGCGCCGGCGCTGCAGCGAGCATTCGCGCTCATGGCAATGCACGAAGTTCCGGCCGTCGCCGAGGATCTGCACCTCGACATGGCGCGCCTTTTCGATGGCCTTCTCGATATAGAGACCGCCATCGCCGAAGGCAGCGGCCGCCTCGGCGGAAGCCTGGGGGAACTGCCGGCGGAACTCGTCCAGATCGGCGGCGACGCGAATGCCGCGCCCGCCACCGCCGGCCGCGGCCTTGATCATCACCGGAAAGCCGATGCGCGCGACGATGGCCTCGGCGGCTTCCAGATCGGCGACGCGCCCGCCACTGCCCGGCACGGTGGGCACGCCCGCCTTCTCGGCTTCGGCCCGCGCCGCGACCTTGTCGCCGAGCAGGCGGATCGCGGAGCCGGCGGGGCCGACGAATTTCATGCCCGCCGCCACCACGGCATCGGCGAAATCGGCGTTCTCGGCCAGGAAGCCATAGCCCGGATGCACGGCATCGACTTTGGCCGCCCTGGCGGCAGCAAGCACGGCCTCGATGTCGAGATAGGATTTCTTGGCGGCCGGGGGGCCTATCTCGATGGCTTCGTCGGCAAGCCGTACGGCGAGGGAGTCCTTGTCCGCGGCGCTGTAGACTTGCACGGTGCGCAGTCCCAGCGCCTTGGCCGCGCGATTGATGCGTACGGCGATTTCGCCGCGATTGGCGATAAGGACGGAACGGATGTTCATGCCTCCACCTCGGCGAGAACCTGCCCGGCCATCACGGCATCGCCATCGTCGACCAGGAAGCGGATATTGCTGCCGCCGATGCCCGCATTGACCTCGTGGAAGGATTTCATCACCTCGATCAGGCCGATGACATCGGAGGCCGCGACGGACTCCCCGTCCTCCTTGAAGAACGGGCTGTCAGGGGAGGGGCGTCTGTAGAAGACACCGGGCAAGGGTGACATGATCTGCGAAATTGCCATTCTTCATCCCCTCGTGATGGCTCTGGGCAGGTGGGCGAGTTCGCTCGCCGGCATGATCTTGATGCCATCGGCGATCAGGGCCGCGCGCATGGCGCGGGCGATGGCAAGGCTGCCGGGCGTATCGGAGTGAAAGCAGATGGAATCGAAGGCGATGTCGATGTCGTCGCCCTCGACGGTCCGTACCCGCTGTTCCCGGCAGGCTCGCACCACCTTGTCGGCGATCGCCGCCGGATCGAGCTTGCCGGTGCGGCGGGTGAACACGATGGAGCCCGAACGGCCATAGTCGCGGTCGGCATAGAATTCGCGGATCACCGGCTGGCCGGCCTCGACGGCGACGCGATGGGTCAGCGAGACATCCATGCAATAGATGAAAGCGTTGGGAGCGGTGGCCTGCATTGCATGGACGAAGGAGCGCGACAGTTCCTCATTGACAGCCAGCTCCATGTAGAGCGCGCCATGCGGCTTCACATGTTGCAGGCTGGCGCCGTGGCGGCGGGCGAATTCCCGCAACGCTCCGGTCTGGTAGACGATGTCGTTGACGATCTCTTCGGGCGCTCCCTCGATGCGGCGGCGGCCGAAGCCCTGGAGATCGCGATAGCCGGGATGGGCGCCGATGCCAACGCCGTGCTGGGCCGCCAGCCGCACGGTGGCGTCCATCAGCGAGGGGTCCCCGGCATGAAAGCCGGTGGCGATGTTGGCGGAACTGATGAGTTCCATCAAGGCGGTGTCGTCCGCCTCCGCCAGGCGCCATTGGCCGAAGCCTTCGCCCATGTCGCAATTGATGTCGACCGCAGCCAGCGCCAAGCCAGCCTCCCTCTGTGAAATTCATCCTGGGCCGGCATCACGGCCGGTCTTGCTCTGACGTTACGGCGAGACGGTTCGATTGAAAAATTCTATATTCAGATGCCTATTATCTGATTTTCAGAAATAGGCGATTTCCTGACTTCCTCCTAATTCCTCGCATGTGGGGCAGATTTTCCAAAGATTGGGGGCGAAGCATGAAATTCGATGAAGCCTGAATCGGCCGTCTATCGATTTTTCAAATACTGATGTAGATATCGATCTGAAACGCGAAGGGAGTCGCTCATGCCGGTCAGTCTGCGCCAGATCCGCTATTTCGTGGCGACGGCCGAGCATGGCCAGGTGTCCCAGGCTGCGGGCGAGCTCGGCATCTCGCAATCGGCCATCACCACCGCCATCAAGGAGCTGGAACAGATCGTCGGCGTCGAGCTGTTCACCCGCTCCACCCAGGGCATGGACATGACGCCCGCGGGCCGGCAATTCCTGTTCCACGCCTATGAGATCCTGAACAAGGTCGAGGAGGCCACCAGCCTGCTCCTGCCCGCCAATGATTTCGCCGGCCGGCTGACGGTTGCGGCCACCTATACGGTCATCGGCTATTTCCTGCCCAACCATCTCGGCCGCCTGCGCCGCGCCTGGCCCAATCTCGACATCCAGCTCTTCGAGCTCAACCGCGAGGCGATCGAGGACGGGTTGCTGGCCAATCGCTACGACATGGCGGTGCTGTTGACCTCCAACGTGATCAATCCCGATCTGACCACCGAGACGCTGATGAGCTCGCGCCGGCGGCTGTGGGTGCCGGCCCGCCACCGGCTGCTGGCGCAGGGCGCCGTCAGTCTCAAGGAGGTCGCCGAAGAGCCCTATATCATGCTGACCGTGGACGAAGCCGCCCACACGGCGCTGCGTTATTGGAGCCTGTCCTCCTTCCGGCCGAACGTGACGCTGCGCACCTCCTCGGTCGAGGCCGTGCGCTCGCTGGTGGCGGACGGGCAAGGGGTGGCGATCCTGTCGGACATGGTGCTCAGGCCCTGGTCGCTGGAGGGCAAGCGCATCGAGACGATCGTGCCGACCGAGCCGATCCCCTCGATGGATGTCGGCCTGGCCTGGCGGCGGGACGCGGCGTTCACCCCCGCCATGGAAGCCTTCCGCTCCTATTTCCGCCAGGCCTTCTTCCTGCCGCCCAATCGCTAGCGGAGACAGGGCCGCAAACGGGAGGAGCGCAGGAAGAGCGGGCATCGCCGGTCAATCCTTGCAGGTCAGCAGATAGCTGCCGCTTTCGTGTAAGGCTGCAGTCCAGCCGGGCTCGATGACGATGGTGGTGGTGACCTCCTCTATGATGGCCGGCCCGGCAACGGAGACCCCCACGCCCAGCTTCGAGCCGTCATAGACAGGTGTCGACGTTGCCTCGCCTGAGGCCTGGAAGATTGCGGGCCGCTTGCCCTTGAGCGCGAGTTCCAGACTGCCGGTTCCCTCCAGCCTGGGAGGCCTCGGTTTCTCGATCAGCCCGTACAAGGTGGATTCGATGTTTACCACTTCGACAGGATTGTGCCGCTCGCTATAGGTGTAGAGTTCCTCGTGGCGGGCGTGGAAGGCATCCTTGACCTTGTCGATCGTGGTTTCGTCGATCCTGAAATTGTCGATGTCGACGGTGCACTCATGCACCTGGCCGACATAGCGCATTTCCAGGCTGCGCTTGATGGCGATGCGGTCGGCAGCAAAGCCGTCCACCTCCAGGTGGCGGACGCCCTGTGCCTCGATCTCACCGAAGAGCGTGTCGATCTTCTCGCAGGCGCCTGCAGTGTCCAGGCGCAGGGGCGCTGTCGCCATATAATTGTATTTGACGTCCGAGATGATCTGCCCGAAGGCGCACAGGCCCGAGGCAAGCTTGGGCAGGATGATGGTGTCGATGCCCATCTCGCGCGCCAGAGCGGTGATGTGGGCGGCGGTGGCGCCGCCGGCCCCGACCAAAACGAAGTCGCGCGGATCGTAGCCGCGCTCGACCGACACGCGCCGGATGCCGTTGACCATGCCGCTATTTACGATCGTAAACATGCCATAGGCGGCCTGTTCGATACTGATGCCGAGCGGCTCCGCGACCCTGGCGACGGCTTCACGGGCCTTGGCGACGTCGAGCGGCAACTTGCCGCCGAGCAGGCCCTCGGGATTGAGATAGCCGAGCACGAGATTGGCATCGGAGGTCGTTGGATCGGTTCCGCCGCGCCCGTAGCAGGCCGGGCCGGGTTCCGAGCCGGCCGATTGCGGGCCGACCTGCAGCAGGCCCAGGCTGTCGATCCAGCCGATCGAGCCGCCGCCGGCCCCGAGCGTCTCGACCTGGATCATGGGAACACCGACACGGTAGCGCAGGAAGTCGACGTTCTTGTTGAGGTTGGTCTGGCCGTTGCGCGTCAGCGTGATGTCGAAGGAGGTGCCGCCCATGTCGACGGTGATGACATTCTCCTTGCCGAAGGGGGCACCGACATAGAGGCCGGCCTGCGGCGCTGAGGCGGGACCGGAATTGATGGCGTAGACGGAGCGGTCGGTCATCACCTGCCCGACGGCGAGGCCGCCATTGGACTGGAAGTAGCGTACGGGCTGCCTGGCGCCGAGATCGCGGAAATAGCGGTCGACCGCCGTCACGTAGCGCCGCATCACCGGGGCCAGATAGGCATTGGTCACCGCGGTGGAGGTGCGGGTATATTCGCGGATCTGCGGATAGAGTTCGCTGCCGACGGTGAGGATCGCTTCGGGCATCATCTCCCGCACGATCTCGGCGGCGCGGCGCTCATGCCCGGGATTGAGCACGGACCATACGAAGGAGATCGCTACCGTCTCCACCTTCTCTGCAAGGAACAGGCGGCAGGCCTGGCGCACATCCTCTTCCTGCATCGGGGTGCGTACCGAACCGTCCGAGAGGACACGTTCGCGCACGCCACGCCTGAGATAGCGCGGCACCAGCATGGTGGCCGCCGGATATTCCGGATCGTAGCGAAAGCCGTCTTCCTTGTGGCCGTTACGGATCTCGATGGAATCCTCGTGGCCCGCCGTGCAGATCAGCCCGGTCTTGCCGCCCCGGTGGGTGATCAGGGCATTGAGGCCGACGGTGGTGCCGTTGATGCACAGGTCGCAGTCGGACACGATGGCAGAAGGCGTCGTGCCCAGGTTCTCGGCGATCTGCCTGAGGCCGTTCTCGATCGCCCTGGTCGGGTCGGAAGGCGTGGAAAGGGCCTTGAACAGTTTGACGTCGCCGCTGGCGCGATTGGCGATGACGAAATCGGTGAAGGTGCCCCCGGCGTCGATGCCGAGACGAAAAGCATGTTCCATGATCGTGTCTTTCAGGCCGCCCGGAGCCGGCGGGTTTCGGCGAGGTCGACTTCCAGCGTCTCGGCATCCCTGATGGCCACGCCGTAATCGGCGCGGGCGCCCTCGATGGAGACGAGGCCGTTGCGTACGTCCCAGACCACGGTCTCGACGGGACGCTCATAGGGGTTGCCGTAGCCGCCGCCACCGGGGTTGAGATTGGTGATGGTCTGACCGGGCTTGATGGTCTCGATGATGTTCTTGCGCTCGACCGTGACTTCGCCGCCGCGCCGGAGCTCGACGCGGCCAACCTTCTTGTCGACGAGAGTGGATTTGGCGCCGGCGGCGCCCATGGCGGGAATGCGCCGTCCCTCGCCGAAACCGATGCACAGCATGTCGCCAGTCAGGGGCTCGACCTCCCAGGCCGTGCCCGAGCCGCCGCGGAATTTTCCGGCGCCGCCGGAATCGGTCATCAGCGCATAGCGATGGATGATGATGGGATAGGAATATTCGAGAAGCTCGACGTCGCCCGAGGTGAGGGCACCGAAGCAGCATTCCGGGCCGACGGCATGCCAGCCGTCCTGCTGCGGCGTGGCGCCGCCGCCCGAAATGATGGTGGCGAGCACCATGGTCACGAACTCCTCGCCGGTGCGGCCGTCCTTGCCGGCGATGTTGAGCCCGTTGGCGTGGCCCCAGGACGCCGCGACCTTGGAGGGCATCGCCTTCTCGAAGGCGAGGCGCACCGCATCCGTCAGCGTTTCCATAGGCGTGGTGGTGCAGTTCATGTGGGGGGCGGGTTCCTGCGCGTTGCACAGCGTGCCCTTCGGCCCGAAATCGACGCTCACGCAACGATAGAGCCCCTCATTGTAGGGCGGTGGCAAAGCCGCGAACATCATCAGGCCGAGATAGACGCCCGAATGGGAATTGCCCTCGTAGGAATTGATGAAATAGGGAATTTGCGGCGGGCTGGAGATGACGATATGGCAGGCGTCGCCGGTAATGGTGACCTTGGCGCCGATCTCGAAATCGCCGAAACCATGCCCGGCATCCTCCAGGATGGCCTTGCCCTCATAGGTGCCGTCGGGCACGCTCGCTATCAGCGAGCGCATATGCCGGTCGGCCATGTCGAGCAGCGTGTCGATGCAGGCATCGACGGTCGGCTTGCCATATTTGTCGAGCAGGGCGATCAGGCGCCGCTCGCCGACCTGGCAGGCGCCGATCAGGGCGCGGAAATCGCCTTCCTGGTCGCGCCGCGCCCGCATGTTGGAGAAGATCAGGTTGAGTACGTCCTCGCGCGGCTTGCCGCGATCCCAGATCTTCACCGGCGGAATGCGCAGGCATTCGGCA
>NZ_JASGFM010000036.1:0-75994 GCF_047605565.1 Labrys sp. (in: a-proteobacteria) | reverse complement strand
GCAAGGACATCGTCGCCTACGCTTCTCTTTCTTCCGATGCAATTGTCAAATAGCCGAAACGAGCTGAACTCGTTCAATCTTCCAGACGCCTCTTCGACCCAGCTCTCACCAGGTTCAGAACCTTGCGATCTTAAGCAGAAGAGGCAACAAATCAGCCCCGCCGCTCATTCGCGGCAGCGCCGTCCGTCGATGGGTGCTGTATAGAGGGGCTCTTTCCGCCCGTCAACAGCCGATTTCATTTTTTTGACGGTTGCATGACGCTTTTTTTGGAGGGCCTGTGGAAAGCTACCCGGCGTACCCCGCTAACCGCTTGTCACTACATGGATATTCGACACTGGCATTTCAAGCCCTGGACGCCGTCTCCCTGTTCGGGGCCTCGACACGCAACCGTCCCGGCCCTCCTTTCAAAGCACGGCCCTCGCCCTCTCGCGCGCGCAGCGCGCGCGGGTTCCATAGCTAGCCCCTCGGATCCTATCCCCGCTCCATATGGGCAGCCGCCCGATCATCAATTCCACCCCGAATTTCATGGAATCGTCATGCATCGCCCCAAATCGGCCCAATTGATCAGGGGTTAAGATGGATCTGGAATTGACCGGCGCGCCCAGCTAGGGCACGGTCCGCCCCCAAGAAAAGGGCAACTTCCTACCAACCATGCGCCCGCCTCACGCCTCGGCGTTTTGGGTTCAGCGTATTTCTGGCGGAACGATCGAATTTGTCACCACGGACGACCTATAGAGACAGGCGGCAGGATCGGTACGGGATCGTGGATCCCGGAACGCAGGCGCCGCTTTCGGCAGATGGCGGGCGAGCGCCCGATCGGCGCAAGGTCTCGATCCGCTGGCTGACGGGAACGGTCCTCACGGGCCTGTGCGGTGCCGGCCTCATGGGCGGAGCCGTCTATGCCGCTCTGGACGGCGAATACAGCGTGGGCCATGCACCGCAGATCGCCCCCACCGTCGTGCGCGAGAGCGAGGCCCAGACTTCTACCCAGAAGACCGATCGTATCCTGATCCAGACCGATACGATGGAAGCGCATCAGGTCATTCGCGTCTCCACCACCACCAAGGTGGGCGACAAGGACGTCATCAAGGTCAAGCCCTTCGCGCGCGTGCTCGCCAGCCTGCAGATTGCTTCTGGCCCCCTCGCCTCCCAGGTGCCTCCCTATAATCCCCAGGCTCTTTCCGCCGATCCGGACGCGGCCCTGGCGCCCGCCACCGCCCATGTCGAGCAGGCGCCCGACGACGGCGAGGTCACCGTGGCCAACCGCGACCTCGTCGGTGTGAACTTCCAGCCGACCTCCGGCCCCCTGCTGCCCGACGAGCAGGTGCTCGCGCTGGTGCGGGCACAGACCCAAGGTAACGATCCCTCCGCCGCGATCATCCCACCGCAATTCGTGGCGCTCGCCGCCGACGACGATCGCGCCGAGAGCGCCGATTTGACGGCCCTGCGCGAGACCGACGTGCAGACCGACCCCGACTCGGCGCTCAAGATCACCATCGTGCCCGAGAACTTCACCAACATCGCCAAGACGGCGCCCGAAGTCTCCTCCCGCGAGCAGACCATCACGGTGGAGGACAAGGACACGCTCGCCGGCATTCTGGGGCGCCTCGGCGCAACACCGCAGGAAATCCAGGAGATCGCCAAGGCGCTCGGCGATGCCGGCAAGCTGCATGGCGGGCTGCGCCTACGGGTTCTGGTCGCTCCGGGCGAGGAAGAGGACCCCCATTCCAGGCCCGTACGCCTGTCGGTCTACAATGCCGACAAGCATCTTGGCACCGTGGTGCTTGCCGATACCGGCGGCTATGTTTCCGTACAGGATCCGAGCTCGACCGACATCGCCGCCAACGCCCAGGACAATCAGGGCGGCGACGACGAGGATGAAGGCGACAGCGGCACCGGTATCCGCCTCTATTATTCCATCTACGAGACGGCCCTGAAGCAGCAGGTGCCCAAGGAAATGATCGAGCGCCTGCTGCGCGTCTATGCCTATGACGTCGACCTCACCCGCCACACCCGGCCGGGCGACAATTTCGAGCTCTTCTACGAGCAGGACGACGCCGGCAATCCGGTCGGCGACATCCTCTACACGGCGCTGACCGTGAATGGCGAGCTCAAGCGCTACTATCATTTCGCCAGCCCCGACGACGGCCAGGTCGACTATTACGACGAGGACGGCAAATCGGCGCGCAAATTCCTGACCCGCAAGCCGATCAATGGCGGCGAGATGCGCTCCACCTTCGGCATGCGGCGCCATCCGATCCTCGGCTATTACAAGATGCATACGGGTGTCGACTGGGCCGACCGGGTCGGCACGCCGATCCTGGCCACCGGCAACGGCACCATCGTCAAATCCGGCTGGACCAACGGCTATGGCCGCCACATCGAGATCCAGCACGCCAACGGCTATCTCTCGACCTATTCGCACATGAACAGCTTCGCCTCGGGCACAGGCGTCGGCGCCAAGGTCAAGATGGGTCAGGTCATCGGCTATCTCGGCCAGTCGGGCCTGGCGACGGGCCCGCATATCCATTACGAAGTGAAGATCAACGGCAGTTTCGTCGATCCGATGCGCATCAAGCTGCCTCAGGGCCGCGAGCTCAATGGCGAGCTGCTCGCCTCCTTCAAGGCCGAGCGCGACCGCATCAACGCTTTGATGAGCAAAGCCCCCGTCGCCGAGATTGCGACCGGCACCAACAAGAGCTGAGGAGCTGAGGCCGGGTAACCGCCGGCAATGGCTCGACGACGGCCCGCCCCCGCGGCATTTTCGCCAACCGTTCTGCTATCAACTTTTCTGGAAAACGCTCTAGTAAGTTGTCATGACCACCATTCGTGACACCACCGACCAGAAAAACCTTGCCCTGCTGATCCAGCTGCGCTGGCTCGCCGTGATCGGGCAGGTGATCACCATCCTGTTCGTCGACCTCGCGCTCGGCATTCCCCTGCCGCTGTTCGAGATGGCCGTGGTGATCGGCTTCCTGGTCGCGCTCAACGTCGTCGGCCTGGTCCGGCTGCGCAGCCAGGGTCTGGTGGGCAATACCGAGCTCTTCCTCGAGCTCATGCTCGATGTCGCCGCCCTCACCGTACAGCTCTATCTGAGCGGCGGCGCCTCCAATCCCTTCATCTATCTCTACCTCCTGCAGGTCATCATCGGCGGCGTCCTGCTGGAAGCATGGTCGACCTGGACGCTGCTGGCGGCCACCAGCGCCTGCTTCGTCGGCCTGGCGACCTTCAACCGCCCCTTGCCGATCCCGGTGCAGAGCGGCACGGACCTGGCCGACCTGCATGTCCAGGGCACCTTCATCTGCTTCGTGCTGGCAGCGATCCTGCTGGTGTTCTTCGTCACCCGCATCAACCGCAACCTGCGCGCCCGCGATGCCCATCTGGCAAGCCTGCGCCAGCAATCGGCCGAAGAGGACCATATCGTCCGCATGGGCCTGCTCGCCTCCGGCGCTGCCCATGAGCTCGGCACGCCGCTGGCGACGCTCTCGGTGATCCTGAGCGACTGGCAGCGCATGGCGATGTTCCGGGAAGACGAGGAGATCGCCGCCGAACTCACCGAAATGCGCGGCCAGCTCGACCGCTGCAAGACGATCGTCACCGGCATCCTGATGTCATCGGGCGAGGTGCGTGGCGAAGGCACCCGGCGCACCAGCGTGATCAGCTTCTTCAACGAGCTCGTGGAGGAATGGCGCGCCAGCCGTTCCCCCGCCCGCCTCGACTACAACAACACCTTCGGCACGGATGTCTCCATCGTCTCGGACGACGCCCTCAAGCAGGTGGTGTTCAACATCTTCGACAATGCGCTCGAAGCCTCGCCCAATTGGGTGGGCATCGCCCTGGAGCGGCGCGGCGACCGCCTCACGCTCTCTGTCACCGACGCAGGGCCGGGTTTCGGCAAGGACATACTGGATCAGCTCGGCAAACCCTATAATTCCAGCAAGAATCGGCCGGGCGGCGGGCTCGGCCTGTTCCTGGTCGTCAATGTCGCCCGCAAGCTCGGCGGCACCGTCACGGCCAAGAACCTCTTGAATGGCGGCGCCCTGGTCGAACTGACCCTGCCGATGGCGACGCTGTCGCCCGAAGGAGTAACCGATGCCCCCCTCCCCGGCTGAGCGCCGCCTTATCATCGTCGAGGACGATGCGACCTTCGCCCGAACCCTGCGCAAATCCTTCGAGCGCCGCGGCTATGCCGTGGAGGTCGCGGCCGGCCTCGAACCGATGCAGGCTTTGCTCGCAAGCCATGCACCGGGCTTTGCCGTGGTCGACCTCAAGCTTACCGGCGGCTCGGGGCTGGAATGCGTGAAGGCCCTGCATGGCCATGACCCCGTCATGAAGATCGTGGTGCTGACGGGCTTTGCCTCGATCGCCACCGCCGTCGAGGCGATCAAGCTGGGAGCCTGCCATTACCTGGCCAAGCCTTCCAATACCGACGATATCGAGGCGGCCTTCCAGCGCAGCGACGGCGACACCAGCGTGCCGACCACGCAGACCCCGACCTCGATCAAGAATCTCGAATGGGAACGCATCCACGAGACGCTGGTGGAGACGGAATTCAATATTTCCGAAACCGCACGCCGTCTCGGCATGCACCGGCGCACCCTGGCGCGCAAGCTGGAGAAGCGGCGGCTGAAATGAGGGATTAACCCGCTCTTCGCTCGCGCACGGTATAGACCAGCCCGCCAAGCGTCATCAGGGCGAGGGCAAACCAGGTCAGTGCGTAGACCAGATGGTTGTTGGGCAGATCGACCACCGTCATGCCGCCGGCTGGAATTTCGCCGGCCTGCCGCCGCTCGGCATCGATGAAATAGGGAGCGACGGCACCGAGGCCGCGGGCGGCGGCGATTTCAGCCACGTCGCGCGAATACCAGCGATCGGCCCCGGGATCGTTGCTGCGCAGGAAAGCGCCCTTGGGCTCGCTGAGCCGCAGCAGCCCAATCACCTCGGCCGGCCCGGCAGCATTGCCCGCCTTGGCACGCTCTTCCGGCAGCACGAAGCCGCGATTGACCAGCACCACGAAGCCCTGCTCCGTCTTCAGCGGCGACAGCGTCCAGAAGCCGCCTCCCCGCGCCGTGGTCGCCTGCACGAAGGCGGGCGGGCGATCGAGGAATTCACCCGCCAGGCGGATGCGGCGGTAAGCGTCCTTGTCCGCAGCGATTGCGGGCCATGCTGCCGGGCCCGGCGGCGGCGTTGGCTCGGCATGGATACGGGCATCGATGCGGGCGATCAGGTCGAGTTTCCAGCCCAGGCGCTGGACCTGCCACACGCCCAGGGCACAAAAGCCGGCAAAGGCGACGACGAGAGCCGCCACCAAGACGGTGAAACCACGTCGAGAACGTGGTGGCCGGTCCGGCCGGCCACCCGGCGTCGTCATCGCATCAGGCTCACGGCATGTTGCGCATGTCATGCGCCGAGATCGGCATCATGTTGTTGACGAGGTGGTACATCACCCACAGCGAGCCCGTCAGCGTGATCACCACCAGCACGATGGTGAAGATCAGGGCCATCAGGTTCCAGCCGCCTTCGGACTTGGCGTCCATATGCAGGAAATAGATCATGTGCACGATGATCTGGATCACGGCCAGCGAGATCACGATCAACGAGGTCGCGACCTTGGACTCAAGCGCGCCCGTCATCACCAGCCAGAACGGGATGAAGGTCAGCACCACCGAAAGGCCGAAGCCGATCAGGTAGCTCTTGCGCGAACCATGCGAAGAGCCATGCTCGTCGTGATGGGCGCCGTGGTGGGAGTCTTGGTGGGTGTGGGCGCTCATCGCAGCATCCCCATCAGATAGACATAGGTGAAGACGCCGATCCAGATGACGTCAAGGAAGTGCCAGAACAGGCTCAGGCACATGAGGCGCCGGCGGTTCGCCGAGGTCAGGCCGTAGCGGGCGACCTGCACCATCAAGGTGAACAGCCAGAGGATGCCGGTGGAAACGTGCAGGCCGTGGGTGGAGACCAGCGTGTAGAAGGCGGAGAGGAAGCCGCTGCGCTGCGGCGTCGCGCCCTCATGGATCATGTGCGAGAACTCGTAGAGTTCGATGCCGACGAAGGCCATGCCGAACAAAGCGGTGACGAGGAGCCAGGCCTGGGTCGAGCCGACCTTGCTTTCCTGCATCGAGATCATGGCAAAGCCATAGGTGATGGAGGAGAGCAGCAGCATGGTGGTGTTCAAGGCCACCAGTTTCAGGTCGAACAGATCCTTGGGCGAGGGACCGGCAGCGTAATTGCCGCCGAGCACACCATAGGTGGCGAACAAGATCGCAAAGATGAGGCAGTCGCTCATCAGATAGATCCAGAAGCCGAGCATGGTGCTCGACCCTTCCGGATGATGCGGTTCTTCCGGCAGGTGGAAGACCGGCGCCTGGCTGTCTGCGGCCTCGGTCTGCGGCATCAGGATGGTCTGCGACATCAGCGTTCTCCTGCCGCCGCCAGCAAGCGCGTGCGGGCATTCTCGGCGGTGGCCACCTCCTCGGCGGGGATGTGGAAGTCGCGGTTATAATTGAAGGTATGGATGATGATCGCAGCCAGCAGGGTGACGAAGCTGGCGATTGCGAGCCACCAGACATACCAGATCAGCGCGACCGCGCAGACCGCGCTCAAGCCGGCCAGGATGATGCCGGCCCCGGTGTTCTTGGGCATGTGGATGGGCTTGTAGCCCTCCAGCGGGCGCTTGTAGCCGCGACGCTTCATGTCCGCCCAGGCATCGAGATCATGCACCACCGGCGTGAAGGCGAAGTTGTAGGCCGGCGGCGGCGAGGAGGTCGACCATTCCAGCGTACGGGCATCCCAGGGATCGCCCGTGACGTCCTTGAGCTCTTCGCGCTTGCGGAAGCTCACGAAGAACTGCATCAGCATCGCGGCGATGCCGACGGCGATGATCGCGGCGCCGCAGGCGGCGATCACGAACCAGATCTGCAGGGACGGATCCTCGAAATGGCTGACGCGCCGGGTCACGCCCATCAGGCCGAGGATGTAGAGCGGCATGAAGGCGACCCAGAAGCCAACGACCCAGCACCAGAACGAGATCTTGCCCCAGAACGGATCGAGCCGGAAGCCGAAGACCTTGGGGAACCAGTAGTTGACGCCAGCGAACATGCCGAACAGCACGCCGCCGATGATCACATTGTGGAAATGGGCGATCAGGAACAGCGAATTATGCAGCACGAAGTCGGCCGGCGGCACGGCCAGCAGCACGCCCGTCATGCCGCCGATCACGAAGGTGAGCATGAAGGCGAGCGTCCACATCATCGGCAGCTCGAAGCGGATGCGGCCGCGATACATGGTGAACAGCCAGTTGAAGATCTTCGCGCCGGTCGGGATCGAGATCACCATGGTGGTGATGCCGAAGAAGGAGTTGACGCTGGCGCCCGAGCCCATAGTGAAGAAGTGATGCAGCCAGACCAGATAGGACAGGATGGTGATCACCACCGTGGCGTAGACCATCGAGGTGTAGCCAAACAGGCGCTTGCCGCAGAAGGCGGCCGTTACTTCCGAGAAGATGCCGAAGGCCGGCAGGATGAGGATGTAGACCTCCGGATGGCCCCAGATCCAGATGAGGTTGACATACATCATCGGATTGCCGCCGAGGTCGTTGGTGAAGAAGTTGGTGCCGACATAGCGGTCGAGCGACAGCAGGGCGAGCACCGCCGTCAGCACCGGGAAGGCGGCGACGATGAGCACGTTGGTGCACAGCGCCGTCCAGGTGAAGACGGGCATGCGCATCATCGTCATGCCGGGGGCGCGCAGCTTGACGATGGTCGCGATCAGGTTGACGCCCGATAACAGCGTGCCCACGCCGGCGACCTGCAGGCCCCATATGTAATAGTCGACCCCGACATCCGGACTGTAGGCAATACCCGAGAGCGGCGGATAAGCGAGCCAGCCCGTCTTGGCGAATTCGCCGACGAACAGCGACATCATCACGATGGCCGCGCCGGCCGCCGTCATCCAGAACGAGAAATTGTTGAGGAAGGGGAAGGAGACGTCGCGCGCACCGATCTGCAGCGGCACCACGAAGTTCATGAAGCCGGTGACGAAGGGCATCGCCACGAAGAAGATCATGATGACGCCATGCGCCGTGAAGATCTGGTCGTAGTGATGGGGCGGCAGGTAGCCCTCGGACCCGCCGAAGGCGATCGCCTGCTGCAGGCGCATCATGATGGCATCGGCAAAGCCTCGCAGCAGCATGACCAGCGCCAGCACGATATACATCACGCCGATGCGCTTGTGGTCGACGCTGGTGAACCATTCGCGCCACAGATAGCCCCACACGCGGAAATAGGTCAGCGCACCGAGGAGGCCGATGCCGCCGATGGCCACCGCCGCGAAGGTCGCGACCAGGATCGGCTCGTGATAGGGGATGGCTTCAAGTGTAAACCGACCGAAGATCGGGCTCACCGCAACCGTTTCAGAAGACATGGCAAAAACCGCTCGTGAATGAGGTTGCACTTAGCCGGGCTGCGCAGCGGAGAGCTGCGGCAACTGGCGGGAGGCGGGCGGGATCGACAGGCTGGCCCCGGTGAGGCCGGCGGGCTTGGGGCTCAGCGCCGGAACGCTGCGCTTCCAGGTATCGAGCGCGCCGGACCGCGGCACCTCGCAAAATGAGGAGACGAAATAGGGCTCAGGGCCGAACACCGCACCACGACGGGCATATTTGTCGTAGAGCAGCGGCCGGACATTGTTGATACCCTCCTTGCCGAGCCCGCCCTTTGCATCCACCGCCATCATCTTGTCCATGCACATCTTGTTGGCGTCGACGCACATGTTCAGGATGGCGTGATAGAGATCATCGGCAACCGCATTGTAATAGCGCACGGGCACGTTCTGGCTCGGCTTCTCCAGTGCGAGATAGGCCGGGCGGTCGAGCGTTCCGGCATCGCCGGCACGGACCTTGGCGACCCACTGGTCGAAGCCGGCCTGGTCGAGCCCGTGGAAGCGGAAGCGCATGCCCGAGAAGCCGGCGCCGCTGTAATTGGACGAAATGCCTTCATACTCGCCCGGCGCGTTGATCACCGCATGCAGCTTGGTCTCCATGCCCGGCATGGCATAGATCATGCCCGCCAGTGCCGGCACATAGAAGGAATTCATTACGGCCGAGGCGGTGATCTTGAAATTGATCGGCCGGTCGACGGGAGCCGCCATCTCGTTGACGCTGGCCACGCCATATTCGGGATAGATGAACAGCCATTTCCAGTCGAGCGCCACGACCTGGACCTCGAGCGGCTTGACCTCCTTGGTCACCGGCCTGCCCGCGGCCACGCGTTCGAGCGGCCGGTAGGGATCGAGCAGGTGGGTTCCCGTCCAGGTGATCGCGCCGAGGATGATGATGATCAAGAGCGGGGCCGCCCAGATCACGAGTTCGAGCTGGGTCGAATGGTCCCAATCCGGCTCGTAGCGCGCCGCCTTGTTGGACTGGCGATAACGCCAGGCGAACAGCACCGTCAGCGCCATCACCGGGATGATGATCACCAGCATCAGCACGGTGGAGAACACCAGGAGGTCGCGCTGCTGGGCGGCGATGTCGCCGGAGGGACTGAGCACCACGGCATTGCAGCCCGCCAGCAGGCCCGCCAGGGGCAGTGCCATGGCCAGGCGGGCAAGCTTGCGCAAGCGGACGGAGCTAAGGGACGGCATTCGGGATAGCATTCGCATGTCGTGCCGATACGCCTCCGGTTTCAGGCTGCCCATTGGACATTTTGTCCAATGACAATATCATCATGAAGACGGCAATAGGTACGCAAGGGACCCCCATACTGCACGGCTTCCGTCGAGCGGGCTAGGGGCTTTGGAGAAAGCCGAGGGACGATGAGCACCACGACTTCCATGCATCCGGCCGGGGCCGCGGGCCAGCACGGCGCCAAGCGCCACACCATCACGCCCAGCGAGATCGCCATCGGCGTGATCATCGGCCGGACGTCGGAATATTTCGACTTCTTCGTCTATGCCATCGCTTCCGTGCTGGTGTTCCCCAAGCTTGCCTTCCCGCATCTCGATGCGCTGACGGGCATGCTCTATTCCTTCGCGATCTTCGCCCTCGCCTTCCTCGCACGTCCCTTCGGCTCGGCGCTGTTCACCTTGTTCGACCGGCATTATGGCCGCGAGGTCAAGCTGACCATCGCGCTCTTCCTGCTCGGCGGCTCCACCGCCGCGATCGCCTTCCTGCCCAATCACGGCACCATCGGCGCCTGGGCCGGCGTCCTGCTGGCGCTGCTGCGCATCGGCCAGGGCATCGCGCTCGGCGGCAGCTGGGACGGCCTGCCGGCCCTGCTCAGCCTGAACGCCCCGGAAGGCCAGCGCGGCTGGTGGGCGATGATCCCACAGCTCGGCGCCCCGCTCGGCCTGATCGTCGCCAGCGGCCTGTTCGCCTTCTTCTACACCGAGCTCAGCCCGGGCGACTTCCTCGACTGGGGCTGGCGCTATCCCTTCTTCGTGGCCTTCGCCATCAATGTGGTGGCGCTGTTCTCGCGCCTGCGCATCATCGCCACGCCCGAATATGCCGAGATGTTCCAGAGCCAGGAACTGCAGCCCAAGCCGATCGCGGAGACGGTGGCTGCCCAGGGCCGCACCATCATCATCGGCTCCTTCGCGCCGCTGGCGAGCTTCGCCCTCTTCCACATGGTCACGGTGTTCCCACTTGCCTGGGTGGTGCTGGAGACCAATGAGAGCGTGGTGCAGTTCCTGATCATCGAGATCTTCAGCGCCCTGTTCGGGCTCGCCGCCATCGTCGCCTCCGGCCCGATCGCCGACCGCTTCGGCCGACGCAACCTGATCGCGGTCTGTGCCATGGCGATCGCCATCTATTCAGGCTATGCGCCGCAATTGCTGAATGGCGGCCAGACGGGCGAGCTCATCTACATGATCGGCGGCTTTATCCTGCTCGGCCTGACCTTCGGCCAGGCTTCGGGTGCGGTGAACATGAATTTTCCGATCCACTACCGCTACACGGGTGCGGCCCTGACTTCGGACCTCGCCTGGCTGTTCGGCGCGGGCTTTGCCCCCTTCGTCGCCCTGGCGCTGGCCTCCTGGTTCGGCCTCGCCTCCTCCGGCGTCTACTTGCTCTCGGGCGCGGTCTGCACGCTGATTGCACTGTGGATCAACCTCGAAGGCATCCGCAAGGGCACCAGCGATTCAAAGGACTGATCGGTATTGCGGCTTTGCCGGCCTCTACATTTCGAGGCCGGCGCGGTGCCGTTCATAGGCTGAAATCACCCGGAATCCCATCGCGCGGAACGGTTCGGGTGCGATCCAGTTGGCCAGTCCCAGCGAGGCGAACAATTCGCTCTGGTCGCCGTGCCCCGTCATCATTTCCGCCATATGCTTGCCGAGCAGCGTTCCCTTGACGATGCCGCCGCCATTGCATCCTCCGGAGGCATAGAGGTTTTCATCCACCCTGCCCCACCAGGGCGAGCCGTTCATGGTCAAGGCCGTCGTCCCGCCCCAGACATACTCGAACGGCACATGGCGCAGCGCCGGCCAACGCCGCTCGAAACGTGTTCTCAAGGCACGGATGACGCGTGGCTCGTCCAGTTCATCTTCATAGGAATAGAGGCTACGAACCATCAGCCGGTTGTCGCCGATGCGGCGCAGCGTCGTGCCCAAGCGATGCGAGGGCAGGACGCCCCAATCGGCATCGGCACCGGCCCAGCGACTGTCGGCATCCGGCATCGCCGCGGTGACCGCTGCATAGGTGTAGATCGTCACCAGGCGCGATTTCAGATAGCCGAATTTGGTAATGAAGCCATTGGTGGCGAGCACGACCTTATCGGCGGTAACCACACCATTCGGTGTTTCCAGACGCCATTTGCCGTCATGGCGCATGGCGAGCACGGGCGTGTTCTCGTGCAGCGTCACCTGGGATGGCAGCGCATCGGCGAGGCCACGGATCAATGCGGCGGGCTGCAGCAGGTAGTTGTCCTCCAGATGAAGGCCGATGGTGTAATAGGCCGTGCCAATCCGCCGCTCCAGATCGAGCCGTGACAGGACCTCATGCGGGATGGCGTTCTTGCGGGCAATGTCGCGGGCAGCCTCCACGACCGCCCTGCCGCGTTCGGTGGCGGCCGTCCGGATATAGCCGGTGCGCTTGAGCTGGCAATCGATGCCGTGGGCATCGATCCGATCCTTGAGCCAGTCGAACCCTTCCGCCTGATAGCGCGACAGGATTTGCGCCTTCGCCGCCATGTCGTCGGAAGCGTCCTTTGGCATCACCCTTCGGCCGAGGAAACCGGAGTTGCGGGCCGAGGAGCCCTCACCCACACTGCCGGATTCGAGCAGCACGATCTCGGCGGTGGGGTCGAGCTCGGCGAGGCGCCACGCCGCCGCCACGCCGGTATATCCGGCACCGATGACGGCATAGCGAACCCGGATGTCGCCCTCCAGCGCGGCACGGGCCTCCCGCGCCGGCAGCATCGCATTCCATCCGCAATGGCTGGAATAGTTCGGATAAGTCAGACGCGCCATCAGGCACTCCCGCAAGTGTTCATCGGCACGCTATCCATGGCCCATGGCAGCCTCTAGCTCCGCCCGGAGGAGACGGGCTTGGCGAATGCCAGGCTGCGCATGGGATGACGTAGCGTCATGTCAAAGGGATTGAGGCGCTGGCTGAGTTCCTCGGCCTCGGCTTTCATCACCTTGACGACGCCGGCGAGCCGGCTCTCCGTCAGCCGTTCGGCAAGCGTGCCCACGCTGAGCGAGGCGACCGCCAGGCCATGCGCGTCAAAGACGGGAACACCGACGCCCGCCATGCCGGGAATCAAGCCCGAATTGAGATCGGCCCAGCCCTGTTCGCGGGCCTTGGCGATCGCCACCCTCAAGGTGGCCTCATCCAGGAAGCCCTTGTCGATCAGCCGGGGCATGTTGAAGCGGATCACGGCTTCCTGCTCCGCCTCGGGAAGGTGAGAGAGAATGGCCAGGCTCCCTTGTCCCAGGCCGAGCGGCACCTTGCCGCCAATATCACCGGTGAACGAGCGGATGGGATAGGGCCCCTCGACAAGGTCGAGGCAGACGGCGTCAAAGCCGGTACGCACCAGCAGAAAAATGGACTCGCTCAGCGTCGCCGAGAGCCGCAGCAAGGTCGGCCCGGCCAATCTGCGCAGCCCGCTCGATTCCCCGATCCGCGCCGCCAGGACGAAAAATTCCAGGGCCGGCCGGTAACGCTTGCTCCCGGATACCTGTTCGACGACGCCTTCCAGGATCAGATCCTGCAAGAGCCGGTGGACCATCGACTGCCCATAGCCCACCACCTCGCCAATATCCTTCAGGCGCATTCCTTCCGGCGGACCGCCAGCCAGGATGCGCAAGAGCTCCAGAGCCCGCCTTACGGTGGAAATCGCCATGTCATCGGAAGCGGCCATCTCAATGGTATTCCTTATTTCAGAAAATTTTAGTCATTATATGTATAATTTTTCTATATATCAGAATTAAATCACTCATAATTCTATTCTACGGAATTTAATGTTGACTGCCTAGTCCCCAATGCGTTTCCATCGCCTCGCTTCCGCCAAGGCTGAAGGCCCCAAACGTTCTCTGTGAGGTGAGATGAGTTTCCTGGCCTTGGAATCGCTGTCGAAGCGATACGGCGCCCTGACTGTGGTGAGCGACGTCGACCTCGCGATTCACAAGGGCGAGTTCATCTCGCTGCTCGGTCCCTCGGGCTGCGGGAAGACCACCACGCTGCAAATGATCGCGGGGCTGGTGGAACCCACCAGCGGGCGCATCGTGCTGGATGGCCAGGACATTACGGGCCTTGCGCCCGAGAAACGCGGTCTTGGCATCGTATTCCAGAACTACGCCCTCTTCCCGCACATGACGGCCGCCCAGAACGTAGCATTCGGGCTGGAGATGCGGGGCGTATCGCGACCGGAGCGCGACAAGCGCGTCGCCGAAGCCCTCGATCTCGTCCAACTCGGTGGATTTGCGGACCGCTATCCGCGCCAGATGTCCGGTGGACAACGCCAACGCGTCGCCATCGCGCGTGCCCTGGTCATCCGCCCTCCAGTGCTGCTGCTGGACGAACCTCTGTCCAATCTCGACGCCAAGCTGCGCGAGGAGATGCAGTTCGAGTTGCGGCGCATCCAGCAAAGCGTGGGAACCACGACCATCATGGTGACTCACGACCAGGCCGAGGCCCTGTCGATCAGCGATCGCGTGGTCGTGATGGAAGCCGGCCGGATGACGCAGGTCGACCCGCCCTATCGCCTCTATGAGCGCCCGGCCACGCCGTTCATTTCAGGCTTCGTGGGCAAGATGAACCGGCTCGAGGCGATCTGGCATACCGACGGCGCTCTCGGCGTCGCGCTGGCAGGCGGAAGCCAATTGCCGGCACAGGCCAACCATGCCGAGAACGGGGCGGCCATCACCCTGACAATTCGTCCGGAACGCATCCTGCTGGGCAGGCCGGGAGAGGGCGTGGTCGACGGGCGCATCGCCTCGCGCTTCTTCCTCGGCAGCTACTGGCTCTTCAACGTCGACACACCAGCCGGGCCCCTGACCGTTTCCGCTCCCAACGACGGACAGGAGCCGGCTGGCCCTCATGACGCGGTGTCCCTGCGCTGGGATGCCGCCAGCGCCCGCCTGGAACTACCCCTGCCGGGTGCCGCGCCATGACCGGCCGCAAGGGAGCCATCCCCTGGTTGCTGGCGGGCCCGAACCTCTTGCTGTTCACCGTGATGGTGATCGTCCCGTTGATCCTTACGGTCACGCTTTCCTTCCGCGTCTACGACTATTCGACCGGCATTGGTGATGCCGTCACCCTCGACAACTACGTCAAGGTGATCACCGACCCCTATTATCTCGGGATCTTCTGGCGAACGCTGAAGATAGCCGCGATCACGACGGCAATCTGCGCGCTGATCGGCATGCCGGAGGCTTACATCCTCTCGCGCATGCGCGAACCCTGGCGCTCCGTCTTCCTCCTCGTCATCATCGGGCCGTTGCTGGTATCGGTGGTGGTGCGTGCCTTTGGCTGGAGCATGCTGCTCGGCCCGACCGGCCTAGTGAACGCCGCCCTGCAACTGATGGGGCTCGGGCCGGTACGGCTGCTCTACACGGAAACGGCGATCGTCATCGCGCTGGTCCATGTGATGCTGCCCTTCATGGTGATCCCGGTCTGGACCGCACTGCAGAAACTCGATCCCATGGTCGAGGCGGCTGCCCGTACCCTCGGCGCCTCGCGCTTCACCAGCTTCCGCCGCATCGTCATGCCGCAGGCGACGATCGGCATTCTCTCGGGCAGCCTGATCGTCTTCGGCCTGTCGGCCAGCGCCTTCGCCATCCCCGGCCTGCTCGGCGGGCGCCGCCTCAAGATGGCGGCGACACTGGTCTATGACGAATATCTCCAGGAGCTGAACTGGCCGCTGGGAGCCACCATCGCCATCGTCGTGCTGGTCGCCAATCTCGCGATCATGGTGACCTACAACCGCATCGTCGAGTCGCGGGCGAGAAAGGCTTTGGGGTAGATCGATGCAGAAGAATGGCCCCCTCGCCCTCATCTTCCACACGCTCGTGGTGGCTTTCGTTCTCGCGCCGCTGGTGGTCATCTGCATCGTCGCCTTCACCCCCGAAAACACCCTGACCCTGCCGACCACCAGCCTATCCCTGCGCTGGTTCAAGGCGGTGTTCGCCCATCCCGACTTCGTCGCCTCGTTCTGGAACAGCATCTGGGTCGCGACACTCTCGGCCTCGATCGCCGTGGTATTCTCGGTACCGGCGGGCCTGGCCATCGACCGCTTCGAGTTCCCCGGGCGCGACGCCCTCAATGCGCTGTTCCTCTCACCGCTGATCATTCCCAGCCTGGTGCTCGGCGTCGCCCTGCTGCGCCTGTTCGCCCTCATCGGCGTGCAGGGCAGCTTCGCCTGGCTGGTGCTGAGCCATGCCGTCATCATCACGCCCTATGTCTTGCGGCTGGTGCTGTCGGCGCTCACCGGCTTCGATCGCAGTGCCGAGCATGCGGCAAGAACGCTCGGAGCCTCGCAGTGGACGGTCTTCCGCCGTATCACCGCCCCGCTGATCCTGCCGGGCATCACCGGCGGCTGGCTGCTCGCCTTCATCAACAGCTTCGACGAACTGACGATGTCGATCTTCGTCACTGCTCCATCGACCGTCACGCTGCCGGTGCGCATGTACATGTACGCGACGGAGTCGATCGATCCGATGATGGCGGCGGTCTCGGCCTTGATGATCGCCCTGACGGCCTGCGCCATGCTGATCCTCGACCGTGCCTTCGGGCTCGACAGGGTGCTGATCGGCAAAGGGTAAGAACCTTCCGGAAAATGGCCCACGCGGGGTGCAGGTCCGCGCCAGGCCGACAACCGAAAACCGACATGGGCCTGCACATCACGAGAGGGATTGGAATGAACCTGAAATTTCTGGCAGGAGCCGCCGCGTCGTTCGCCGTGGCCATCAGCGCATCATCTGCCGCACTGGCCCAAGACAAGACGCTCTATGTCGGCATGAATGGCGGCCCCTACGAGAAGACCTTCACCGAAGCCGTCTTCCCGGATTTCGAGAAAGCCAATGGGGTGAAGATCGTCGTCGTGCCCGGCACCTCGACCGACATCCTCGCCAAGGCGACGGCGTCCAAGGACAACCCGCAAATGCATCTCATCTTCCTCGATGACGGTGTGATGATGCGTGCGATCTCCTCGGGCCTGTGCGAAAAGCTGCAGCCCTCGCCCGAACTGAACGAAATCGCGGCCAGCGCCCGCATCAAGGGCGACATGGCAGCCGGGATCGACATGGGCATGACCGGCATCGGCTATAACAAGAAGATCTTCGACGAGAATGGCTGGCCGGCGCCGACCTCCTGGCTCGACCTGGCCGACCCGAAATTCAAGGACAAGCTCGTCTTCCAATCCGCCGCCACCTCGACCTATGGCCTGCATGCCCTGCTGATGGTCAACCGCATCAAAGGAGGCAGCGAGGGCAATGTCGAGCCGGGCTTTACCAAGATCAAGCAGGACATTGCCCCCAACGTATTGGAGTTCATTCCAAGCTCGGCCAAATTGTCGGAAATGGTGCAGACGGGCGAAGCCGCGATCTTCCCGCTGACGCCGACGGCGATCGGCAATCTGAAGGACAAGGGCCTGCCGGTCGAATATGTCCAGCCCAAGGAAGGCTCGGTGCTGCTGATGATCGCCCAGTGCGTCACCGCCAAGAATTCGGAGCCGGAGCTGTCGCAGAAGCTGGCCGCCTATCTGATGTCGGCGGCAGCGCAGGCAAAGGCCCTGAATGCCGGCAACATCATTCCCTCCAATCCCAGCACCAAGGCCTCCAATCCCGTCGCCCAATCCAAGCTCGATGCCTTCAACGGCTATATGAAGACCGTCATCACGCTCGATTGGGACGCCATCAACGCCAAGCGCCCCGAATGGAACAATCGCTGGAACAAGACCATCGAGCGCTGACATCACCTGCGCCGGACCGGCCCGGCCATGCCGGCCCCGGCGCAGCCGTGCTGCCTCGCAGCACTGTCGCTATCGGTCAATCATAGTCCACCTTCGGATACCAATGCGGATCGCGCCCCTCTGGCGTGGTGTCGAGCACGTTCCAGAGCGGCGTGAAGTCGGGTGCGCCGCGCGGGTCCTGCCCGGGATCGGCGGTCACGCCGCCCATCTCGCCGCCCCAGAAATGACGGATGGAGCCGTCGCGCCGGGTAAAGACATTGTAGCCCGGATAATCCCCGTCCGGGCGCCAGGTCCCGAAATCACGGCCGAATTCGGCGCTGGTGTCGCTGTAGAGCGGCAAATGCCGCCAGCCCCGCTCCTGCTTGAAATCGGTGAGCCGCCCGATCGGGGCGCGCGCGACGACGGCAAGCGCCGCGCGCTGCTGGATATCCTGCGCATTACCCGCCAGCGCGCCGAGGAGCGCGGTGCACATCGGACACGGGCGTTTGCGCTCGGGACCAAACATGTAGTTGTAGACGATCAAGCTCTCATGCCTGCCGAACAAGTCTGCGAAACGAACAGGCCCGTTCTCCCCCTCGAAGACATAATCCTTTGTCACGGGTGCTCCCGGCGGCAGCGCGCGGCGCATTTCTGCCACGCGTTCGATATGGCGGCGAAGTTCGATTTCCTCCGCAAGCAGTGCGGTTCGGGCGCGGCGATACTCCTCGTTCTCATTCGGGATCCGGGCCTCGTTCAAGGCTGCCAGTTCGGTGGCGGGTTTCAGCCCGCTCATGGTCGCGGTCATGCGTTTCTCCTCGATTGTCGTCGATGGCGCTACGCTCCAAGGACGTTTCTCAACGCACCGACCCGACAATCGGGTTCCATTTTTGAGCCTATAGCGTTTTGCGATTTGACCGAGTCGCCAAGAATCGCAAAGACGCGTCGGGACAAAAAGTTTGAGAAAATAAGCGTTCACACTTGAACGCGTTTTGCTCTAGCGCATAGTTGCCGCGATTCATATGGTGGCTGTTTCAGCTTCAGCTGCCATAAAAAAGCGGGCCCGAAGGCCCGCTTTCTCGTTTTTCGGCTGATATTTCCTTACGCCGCCCTGGCATTCACTGCCTGGCCGCCGATGACCAGGCCCGAACCGGTCGCTCCGATCTCGATGGTCGAGCCGTCCTTCACCTTGCCGGAGAGGATCATCTCGGCCAGCGGATCCTGGACCAGGCGCTGGATGGTGCGCTTGAGCGGGCGTGCGCCGTAGGCCGGGTCGTAGCCCTTGTCGGCAAGGTAGGTTCTCGCGGCATCGTCGAGATGCAGCGTGATCTTGCGCTCGTCGAGCAGCTTCTGCAGCCGGGTCATCTGGATATCGACGATCGCGCCCATCTGCGCCTTCTTCAGGCGGTGGAACAGGATGATCTCGTCGACCCGGTTGAGGAACTCCGGCCGGAAGTGGCTGCGCACCACCGCCATCACCTCTTCGCGCACCTTGTCCGAATCCTCGCCTTCCTTCTGGTTGACCAGATATTCGGCCCCCAGATTGGAGGTCATGATGATCAAAGTGTTGCGGAAGTCGACGGTGCGGCCCTGCCCGTCCGTCAGGCGGCCGTCGTCCAGCACCTGCAGGAGGACGTTGAAGACGTCGGGATGGGCTTTCTCGATCTCGTCGAACAGCACGACCTGGTAGGGCCGGCGCCGCACGGCTTCGGTCAGCGCACCGCCTTCGTCATAGCCGACATAGCCCGGAGGCGCGCCGATGAGCCTGCTCACCGAATGCTTCTCCATATATTCGGACATGTCGATGCGGGTCATCGCCGTGTCGTCGTCGAACATGAAGGCGGCAAGCGCCTTCACCAGCTCCGTCTTGCCTACGCCCGTGGGGCCCAGGAAGATGAAGGAACCGATCGGCCGGTTGGGATCCTGCAGGCCGGCGCGGGCGCGCCGAACCGCGGTCGAAACCGCCTGCACGGCCTCGCCCTGGCCGACCACGCGGGTCGCCAGCACGTCCTCCATGCGCAGGAGCTTGTCCTTCTCGCCTTCCAGCATCTTGTCGACGGGCACGCCCGTCCAGCGCGAGACCACCTGCGCGACATGATCCGCCGTCACGGCCTCTTCCACCATGCCGACCTTGCCTTCGGACGCCTCGACCTCCGCCAGCTCCTTTTCGAGCTTGGGAATGATGCCATAGGTCAATTCGCCCGCGCGCTGGTACTCGCCGCGGCGCTGGGCCTCGGCCAGTTCGTTCTTGGCCTTGTCGAGCTGGCCCTTGAGATCGGCGGCGCGGCCGAGCTTGTCCTTCTCCGACTTCCAGCGCTGGGTGAGTTCGGACGAACGCTCCTCCAGATCGGCCAGCTCCTTTTCGAGCTTGGCGAGGCGATCCTTGGAGGCGTCGTCGTTCTCGCGCTTGAGGGCTTCCTGCTCGATCTTGAGCTGGACGATGCGCCGGTCGAGCTCGTCGAGCTCCTCGGGCTTGGAATCCACCTGCATGCGCAGCCGCGAGCCGGCCTCGTCGACGAGGTCGATCGCCTTGTCCGGCAGGAAGCGGTCGGTGATGTAGCGGTTCGACAAGGTCGCCGCCGCCACGATCGCGCTGTCGGTGATGCGCACCTTGTGGTGCTGCTCATACTTCTCCTTCAGGCCGCGCAGGATGGAGATGGTGTCCTCCACCGTGGGTTCCTCGACGAAGACGGGCTGGAAGCGCCGCGCCAGGGCCGGATCCTTCTCGACATGCTTGCGATATTCGTCGAGCGTGGTGGCACCGACGCAATGCAGCTCACCGCGTGCCAAAGCAGGCTTCAAGAGGTTGGACGCGTCCATCGCCCCCTCGCCCTTGCCTGCGCCGACCAGCGTGTGCATCTCGTCGATGAACAGGATGATCTCGCCGTCGGCGGATGTCACCTCGTTCAGGACGGCCTTCAGGCGCTCCTCGAACTCGCCGCGATATTTGGCGCCGGCGATCAGCGCACCCATGTCGAGCGCCAGCAAAGCCTTGTCCTTGAGGCTCTCGGGCACGTCGCCATTGACGATGCGCAGCGCCAGGCCCTCGACGATCGCCGTCTTGCCGACGCCGGGCTCGCCGATCAGCACGGGGTTGTTCTTGGTGCGCCGCGACAGCACCTGGATGGTGCGGCGGATCTCCTCATCGCGGCCGATCACCGGGTCGAGCTTGCCCTCGCGGGCATCGGCGGTGAGGTCGCGGGCATATTTCTTCAGGGCGTCATAGGCGTTCTCCGCCGTGGCGCTATCGGCGGTGCGGCCCTTGCGCAGGGCCTCGATCGCCTTGTTGAGGTTCTGGGGCGTCACGCCGGCAGCCGCCAGCGCCTTGCCGGCCTCGGTATCCTTCTCGACGGCGAGCGCCAGCAACAGCCGCTCGACCGTGACGAAACTGTCGGAAGCCTTGTCGGCCGCCTTCTCGGCCGCCTCGAACACACGTGCGAGTCCCGGCGTCAGATAGACCTGGCCGGCACCCGTGCCCTGCACCTTGGGCAGCTTCTTGATCGCGGCCTCGACGGCATTCAGCGCCTGGCGCGAATTGCCGCCGGAACGATCGATGAGGCCCGCCGCCAATCCCTCGGGATCGTCGAGCAGGACTTTCAGGAGATGCTCGGGAGCGAACTGCTGATGCCCCTCGCGCAAAGCGAGCGACTGCGCCGACTGCACGAAGCCTCTGGCCCGTTCGGTATAGCGTTCAAAATTCATTCTATGTCCCTTCCAGCACGCCCGGGGACCCGTAGCATCGTCCAGGCGCCATACAGATTTGCGAACCCCGCAGGCATTCGCTGAGAATGATGTGGGGTGCCGGAACGAAGCTACAAGGGGTATCGAAGCAAGAGTCTGAGCCAGATCAAACAAGAAGCCAAGACGTCCGTGTCGCCGCCCTGCATCACCGCGCCGGGCGGCCTGGAAGCATGCGTGTCAGCACATCGTCGCCCCGGACATAATGGTGCCAGAGCGCTGCAACGGCATGGAGGCCGGCCACGACCAGGATCCCATCGGCGCACAGCTCATGCACCTCCTTGACCAGATGCGCCAAATCGCGATCGGGGGCCATGGGGGCGGGTATGGTGAACAGGCCGAAAAAGGTCAGGGCATCGCCGCGCAGCCAGGTGAGAGTGATGCCGAGGCCGACGATCCCGATCATCAGGGCATAGAGGAGGAAATGGGCTCCTTTCGCCGCCGCGACCTCCATGCCCGACATGGTCGAGGGCAAGGGCGGGGTGCCGAGCGCCAGGCGGGCGAGGAGACGGGCGGCGATCAAGGCCGTAAGCAGGAGGCCCAGCGAGATATGGCTCCACCAGGACAGATCCCGGATCGGGTCCCCCTTGGCGAAGAACACTTCATTATAGGTGAGGCCATAACAGGCAAGCACCAGCAGGAAGATCGCCCAGTGCAGGGCTTTTTGAACGGGGCGGTAGGACGCGGAGGACATGTTCGGGCTCCAGATTAGATTAATTCTAAGCTGCGCAAAACTGCGGCGACGATATGACATCGACCGCGCCAGGCGAATTAATTCTGCGCCGCCCATTTTTTCTTGCCGCCCTTGATCATCCCTCCCGTCTATGCCCCTATTCCTGCCTCGAACCGGTATGGGGCTCGGCGATGGCGGCTTCAGGCAAGGACGGGCCTGGATCGGCCCGCGGCGTGGCGCGCCGGCGCAGTGCAAAACCAATGGGAACGAGAGCCTTGATCAAGAATTCCTCGCGCGTCGGCCCGGGCAAGCCGCAGGTCGTGGTGCTGGTGGGCGCCACGGGCGACCTCTCCCGCCGCAAGCTGATCCCCGGCCTCTTCCATCTGGCCAGTGCCGGCTTCATCCCGGGCTGCCGCATCATCGGCGTCTCGCTCGATGACATCGATGCCGACGGCTTCCGTGCCATCGCACGCGACGCGCTCGACAAATTCTCCACCCGCAAGGTCTCCCAGGCCGATTGGGAAGCCTTTGCCGCCAGCCTCGACTATGTGCCGATCTCGGCCGGTGCCGGCCCGGTCAAGGAAGCTGTGGCGCGGGCCGAAGCCGAACTCGGCCCTGAAGCCCGCCGCGTGCATTATCTGTCCGTGCCACCCAACGCCGCACTCTCGGCCGTGCAGATGCTGTCGGAGGCGGGCCTCGTCGACCGCTGCCGCATCATCATGGAAAAGCCCTTCGGCACGGATCTGGCCAGTGCCGTCGCCCTTAACGCCCGCCTGCACGAGGTCTTCCACGAGAGCCAGATCTTCCGCATCGACCACTTCCTCGGCAAGGAGCCGGCCCAGAACATCCTGGCCTTCCGCTTCGCCAATGGCCTGTTCGAGCCGATCTGGAATCGCAATTTCATCGACCACGTCCAGATCGACGTACCGGAAACGCTGGGCCTGGGCACCCGCGCCGCGTTTTACGAATCCACCGGCGCCTATCGCGACATGGTGGTGACGCACCTGTTCCAGATCCTCGCCTTCATGGCGATGGAGCCGCCGACCGCGCTGGAGCCCCAGCCGATCTCGGAGGAAAAGAACAAGGTGTTCCGCTCCATGGTGCCGCTCGATCCGCGCGAGGTGGTGCGCGGACAGTATATCGGCTATCGCGAGGAGCCGGGCGTCGACCCTGAAAGCGACACCGAGACCTTCATTGCCCTAAAATGCGCCATCGACAATTGGCGCTGGGCCGGCGTGCCCTTCTACCTGCGCACCGGCAAGCGCCTCGCCGAAGGCCAGCGCATCATCTCGATCGCCTTCCGCGAGCCGCCCAAGAGCATGTTCCCGGCGGGCTCCGGCGTCGGTGCGCAAGGCCCCGACCACCTCACCTTCGACCTCGCCGACGCCTCCAAGGTCTCGCTCTCCTTCTACGGCAAGCGCCCCGGCCCGGGCTTCCGGCTCGACAAGCTCTCGCTGCAATTCGCCCTCAGCGAAACCGGCCTGATCGGCGACGTGCTGGAGGCCTATGAGCGCCTGATCCTCGACGCCATGCGCGGCGACCACACTTTGTTCACCACGGCCGAGGGCATCGAGCGGCTCTGGGAAGTCTCCCAGCCTTTGCTCGAGAATCCGCCGCCCGTGCGCCTCTACGACCAGGGCAGCTGGGGCCCGAAGTCGATCCACCAGCTCATCGCCCCCAACGCCTGGCGCCTGCCCTTCGAGCGAGTGTGGCGTAAACCGGCCGGGAAGGAATAGGCATCGGCCCCCCACCGGCATCGTCGCGAACCGCTCCGCCACCGGCAAACTGCCGGCTTTGGCCGTCATCGGGCCGATTGACCTTGTCTGACGAATACGTTCTGCTGCCACGCGCCGGAGGCTTTTTCCTCTCGGCCCAATCAAAAACGCCGACAGAGCGGGAGCAAAGGGAGGACATTGGGTCCATGAAGAGTTTCAAGACGAGTTTGCTGGCGGGCGCGGCCCTTCTGATGGGAATAGCCGTGGCGCACGCCGATCCCGTCAGGATCAGCGTCTCGGCCGAGCCGATCCCGCCCTTCTTCTCGCTGGACGGCCAGGGCAGTTGGCAGGGCTTCCTGCCCGACTATGCCAAGGCGGTGTGCAAGGAGGCCAAACTCGATTGCGTGGTGGTGGCCACCGCCTGGGACGGCATCATGCCGGCCCTCCTCGCCAAGAAGATCGACGTGATCTGGGCGGGCATGTCGATCACGCCGGAGCGGCAGAAGCAGATCGCCTTCACCATCCCGATCTACAACACGCCGGTTGAGTTCATCGGCAACAAGGACGACAAGTTCGAATTCGTGCCAGGCGGCCTCAAGGGCAAGGCGGTCGGCGTGCAGACCAGCACCATCCACGCCCAATATGTGCAGAAGGCCTATCCGGAGGCCGAGATCCGCAACTATGCCACGCTCGATGCCGCCATGGCTGACCTAGCCGCCGGGCGCATCGAACTGGTGCTGGGCGACGCCGATTCCGTCGGGCCGTTCCTGGAAGGCAAGGACGGCGCCTGCTGCGATTCCAAGGGCTTCCCCAAGGATCCCTTGTTCGAGGGTGGCATCGGCGGCGGCCTGCGCAAGGAGGACACCGAGCTGAAAGCCAAGCTCGATGCCGGCATCAAGGCCGTCTATGCCAGCGGCGAATTCAAGCAGATCGCCGGGAAATACTTCAAATACGATATCGGCATGCCGCCCAAGTGAGGGTGGTCAGGACAGCTCTCGGAATAGAGCGCCATTATCCTTCCCCGGCTTCGGGGAAGGTGCTGCGAAGCGGCGGATGGGGGAGCGTGGCGCGACAGTGCCAATTTTGGTCCGAAAACCACCACTCTCCCCCTTCCGACCTCACTGCGTTCGGCCACCTTCCCCGAAGTCGGGGAAGGACTCCGGCGCCTTTTCTTGCCTCGTCGAGATGTATGAATCCGATAGCCGAAACCGGGGAGGGATCGTTGCGCCTCACTCAGCGCGCCCTCACCACTTCTTCTTCACGCAAATGCGGCGGTGAAATTCTTCGCCACCAGGTCGCGGTTGCGCAGCACCTTGCCGGCGCGGGGGCCGGCCGCCTTGCCCTCGCTCCAGGCCAGGCTCCCATTGACATAGACCGAACGAATGCCGGCCGAGAGCTGGGTGGGATCGTCGAAGGTCGCCTTGTCCCGGATGGTCTCGGGATCGAACAGCACGAGGTCGGCATAGGCGCCCTGCCTGATCACGCCGCGCTGGGCGAGGCCGAAGCGGGCGGCGGGCAATGCCGTCATGCGGCGAACCGCCTCCTCCATGCCGAACAGGCCGATATCACGGGCATAATGACCGAGCACGCGGGGAAAGGTGCCCCAGAGCCGAGGATGCGGGCGCACGTCGTGCGGCAACCCGTCCGAGCCCACCATGGTCAGCGGGAACTGCAGCACGCGCCGCACGTCCTCCTCGTCCATGGTGAAATAGACGGCACCGGCCGGCTGCAGCTTCGCCACCGCCTCCTCCCTGGAGACGCCGAGCTCGCGGGCGATGACGTCGAGCGTCTTGCCGGCGAGATCGGGCCGCGCCTTCGACCAGGTGATCAGGATGCGCTCGACCTGGCCGGCACGCTTGGCCTCCAGCACGGTGGAGGACGCCGCATAGGGATAGACGTCGAGCGTGACGGGCTGCTCGCGCGCCCGCTTCTCGATGATCGGCAGGGACACGCGGGTGCGGCCATGGTTCTGCGGGTCGGTCGCCTTGTGATGCGACAGCACCACCGGCGCATCGGCCTCGCGCCCGATGGCGAAGGCCTCTTCCATCGCTTCCAGCAGGTGATCGGCCTCGTCGCGCAGATGGGTGGTGTAGATGGCCGAATATTTCGCCAGCGGCTCGGCGACGGCGATCACCTCCGCCGTCGAGGCGGCATTGGCCGGCTGGTAATAAAGCCCGGTCGAAAGGCCGATGGCCCCATCCGCCAGCGCCTGGTCGAGCAAATCGCGCATGCGGGCGCATTCGGCCTTGGTGGCCGGGCGGTCGAGCCGGTCCATAGTGGCGAGCCGGAGCGTGGTGTGGCCGACCAGGCAGGTGACGTTCACCGTGGTTCCCGCCGCTTCCACCGCCTCGAAATAATCGGCGAAACGCTCGAACAATTCATGCTCGCCTTTGGCGATCAGGTCGAGCGGTGGCACGACCTCGCCCTTCGCCCGCAGCGGAGCGAGGCTGATGCCGCAATTGCCGACCACCACCGTGGTCACGCCCTGGCTGAGCTTGGCCGCCATGTCGGTGGCGATCACCGCGCGGTCGTCATGGGTGTGCACGTCGATGAAGCCGGGCGCGAGGGCAAGCCCGGCGGCGTCGATCTCGGTCCTGGCCTGGTGTGGCAGCTTCTCGCCGAGGGCGACGACGCGCTCGCCGATGACGGCGACATCGGCGAGATGCGGCGTGGCGCCCGTGCCGTCGAAGATCTTCGCCTGCCGGAAGATCAGGTCGCAGGTGGCAGTCATGATGAGGTCCCTGGGTCGTTCCGGACCGGTATGCCGGCCTCTACTTCGCTATAGCCCGGCCTTATGATTCGTGCCCGGCCAGCACTGCGGCGCCCCGTCGCGCGGCGCTGTCGGCGAGGCCCGCTGCCGGCTCGATGGAGTTGTGCAAGAGGGCCAGGCCGTAACGCCCATCGGTGGCAAGAACATGGGCCTGGCCGCGATCGGCGCGCTCGCGCACCAACTCGCTGTCCTCCACGCCGACGGCATGGGGCGTCACGGCGATCAGGCCAGCATCGACGCGCGGATTGGCTTGGAGCACCATACGCACGGCTTCATCGGGACGGACGCCCCTTTCGATCAGCGACAGCGCCTCCCTGTTCACAGGAAAGCCGGAAGCGCCTACCCTGTTCGGCAACCGGTGGCCGGTGACGAAGCCCCTGCGGCTTGCGGCGAGAAACTGGGCAAGCGGCTCGGGGCGATCAGGTCCGCTGGTGATCACCGCCGCCAGCGGCGAGGCCATCATCCAGGCAAGATCAGGTCGGGTGGACCATTGGGCGCGAATGGTCTCGAGCCCGCCGCGCTGGCACTCCAGGCTGACCGGCTCACCATCCGGCGCCAGGGCGTAGAACACCGCAAAGCCATGCAGGTCGCCCTTGCCCAGCCTCTCAGCCTCGGCCCAGGCTGCCCAGACCGCCCGGCCCGCTTCGGCCCCGAAGGCAGCAATGCCGATCGTCACGACCCGAACTCCCCGATTGCCATCAAGATTGCGTTCCCTAAACGAATCCGGCCGCGAGCCGGGCACCCTGCCCCGCTCGCGGCCAGTGATCTCGAACGGCCCTGGAGCAAAGCGCGATCAGACGAAAACGCTGTTTTGCTCCAGCTCTTTGGTTCGACGCGTCCTTGCGATTCCTGGCGATGCCACCAAATCGCAAAACGCTCTCGGGATCAGACCTTGACGACGCTCGCCTTGTAGATCTGATCGATTGCCTTGCCCAGCGTATCGTTGAATTCGGCATCGCTCATCGAGACGCGCAGGTCTTCGGCGAGAGCGCGCGAGAAGGAAGCAATCATGCCATGATTGTGGCTGAGCTTCTCGCAGGCATCCGGACAGGTGTAGCCACCCGAGAGGGCCACCAGACGGGCCACGGCTTTGTGGTCGACCAACGGCTTGTAGAAATCGGCGACGGTCGGGATGGTGAGCTTGAGCATCACCTGCTCGCCCGCCGGCAGCGCGTCGAGTTCCCGGGCGATCTCATCGCGCAGGATGGCCTCGGCTTCCTGCTTGGTCGGGCTCTTGATCGAGACTTCCGGCTCGATGATCGGCACGAGGCCATGGCCGAGGATCTGCTTGCCGACTTCGAACTGCTGCTTGACGACGGCGGCAATGCCGGTCTTGTCGGCATTGGCGATCACCGAGCGCATCTTGGTGCCGAAGATACCCTTCTTCGCCGCGCGCGCGAGCAGGGCATCGAGTTCGGGCATCGGCTTCATCACCTGGGCGCCGTTCTCTTCTGCCGCCAGGCCCTTGTCGACCTTGAGGAAAGGCACCACGCCGCGATCTTCCCACAGATAGGTCGGCACCGGCTTGCCCTTGGCATCGCCGTCCATGGTCTTCTCGAACAGGATGGCGCCGATCACCTTGTCGCCGGAGAAAGCGGGCGACGTCATGATGCGCACGCGCATTTCATGCACCAGGCGATACATCTCTTCGTCGCCACTATAGCTGGATTCGGCGATGCCATAGAGACGCAGGGCGCCGGGGGTGGAACCACCGCTCTGATCGAGGGCGGCGATGAAGCCATCCTTGCCGGTTATCTGTGACATCATCTTGGCGTCTGCCATGCTGGTCTCCCTGTTGCGGGCCGGTGCGCGGCGCGCCCAGCCTCCGCGGTTGCCTAGAACACAGCGCGTTTAGACGAAAACGCTCCTTCGCTCTAGCTCATTGTTTCCAAGCCAATCCGACGGATTGGCGAGAGCGTCTCTGCGATTCACGGCGATCGCGCCAAATCACGAAATGCTCGTGTTTCGAGTCGGCGCGAGTATCGGCATGGAAGGAAGGTGAAGCAAGGGGCTGCGCGGTGAAAAGCTTTGGCGCGGAAGTGAGAAATCGGCGCCGGACACCTTCCGGCCCTGACACAGCCAACGGATATGGCGGGGGTGGATCGGACCTGTCCTGTCTGCCCGTATCGTCAGCGCTTGCGCGGATCGGCCGCATCGCGAATGGCGGCCTGGTGATACCAGGCGCCGTCGACGTCGACGGGCGGCAAGGGCTGGGTCTCGCGCGAGGAAAGCCGGGTCTCGTCACGCCCGAGGCTGGACCCCATACGCGGCCGCGCAGGGAAGAGGTAGATCTTGGCGGTCTCTTGCCGGGTACTCGCAGTCATGCTCGTCTCCCTTGCCTGGCGCGCCCTGGGGCGCAACCAAACCAGGATCAAGTCTTAGCACAGCGATCCTCCCCTTCCTATCATTTGCCTGCTTTGCAGGCAGTGTTTGCCTAAACTATGTGCATTCTGGGCTATATCGGGACACTGCGCATGAAGGCAGCACTCCCGGCAATGACAGCTCGTGCCTCTTTCTTCCGTCGATGGCGCGGAAAGACGCGGATTTCGCCGCGTCTGCGCCGACGGGAGGGCCATCATCTGCGACAAAAGCGCCGCACCATGCGCTCTGGCACGCTTCCTGCTTATTGCACTGCAACCGGCGGCAGCCCGGCGAACCGGCTGCCGTCCATTCCATTCACACCAGCGAGTATCCTAAGAATGACGAAGTACAAGCTCGAGTATGTCTGGCTCGACGGTTACCGGCCGACCGCCAACCTGCGCGGCAAGACCATGGTCCGCGAATTTGACGCCTTCCCCACGCTCGAGCAACTGCCTCTCTGGGGTTTCGACGGCTCCTCGACCAAGCAGGCCGAGGGATCGAGCTCGGATTGCGTACTCAAGCCGATCCGTGTCGTCCCCGATCCGGAGCGCCTGAACGGCGCCGTGGTGCTGTGCGAAGTGATGATGCCCGACGGCGTCACCCCGCACGCCTCCAACACCCGCGCCACCATCCTCGACGATGACGGCGCCTGGTTCGGCTTCGAGCAGGAATATTTCTTCTACAAGGATGGCCGCCCGCTCGGCTTCCCCGAACATGGCTTCCCCGCTCCGCAGGGTCCCTACTACACCGGCGTCGGCTACAAGAATGTCGGCAACATCGCCCGTGAGATCGTCGAAAAGCATCTCGACATCTGCCTGGCCGCCGGCCTCAACCATGAAGGCATCAATGCCGAGGTCGCCAAGGGCCAGTGGGAATTCCAGATCTTCGGCAAGGGCTCCCGCGCCGCTGCCGACGAGATGTGGCTCGCCCGCTACTTCCTGCTCCGCCTGACCGAGCAATACTCGATCGACATCGAATGGCACTGCAAGCCGCTCGGCGACACCGACTGGAACGGCTCGGGCATGCATTGCAACTTCTCGACCACCCATATGCGCGAAGTCGGCGGCAAGGCCTATTTCGAGGCCCTGATGGCAGCGTTCGCCGCCAACAAGGAAGCCCATATCGCCGTCTACGGCCCGGACAACCATCTGCGCCTCACCGGCAAGCACGAGACCGCTTCGATCGACACCTTCTCCTGGGGTGTGGCCGACCGTGGCGCCTCGATCCGCGTGCCGCACTCCTTCGTGCGCAACGACTACAAGGGCTACCTGGAAGACCGCCGTCCCAACTCCCAGGCCGATCCCTACGAGATCGCCTCCCAGGTGCTGAAGACCATCGCTTCCGTCTCGACCGCGGTGAAGGCCGCGGCCTGAGCCCGAACGGTTTCCGACGAAACGGCGCGGATCTTGCGATCCGCGCCGTTTCGCATGCTGCGTCCGGATGAGGCCAGCGCGCGCCCACCATGCATCTTTGCCGGTCGCCCTTTTGGGCTGGCTGTGCTATAGCGCCGGCCAACATCAGGAATTTTGCATGTCGGCCCTCCCGCTCGAACAGGCAGCGAGCACTGCGCCCGTTGCCGCTGCTGAAACCACTATTCCCGCCGCCAAGCCCTCCCTCGCCGGGATGGATCGCGCGGCGCTGACCGAAGCTCTCACTGCCGTGGGCGTACCCGCCGGCGAGGTGAAGATGCGCGTCAACCAGCTTTCGCACTGGCTCTATGTTCGCGGCGCCAGCCGTTTCGATGCCATGACCAACGTGTCCAAGCATCTGCGGGCCCTCTTGGAGCAGTCCTACACGCTCGACCGCCCGGAGATCATCGCCGAGCAGATCTCGGCCGACGGTACGCGCAAATGGCTGATGCGCATGCCCTCCACCGGCCCCGCCGACAAGGGCGCCGAGATCGAGACCGTCTACATCCCCGACGAGAGCCGCGGCACGCTGTGCGTCTCCTCCCAGGTCGGCTGCACGCTCAACTGCTCCTTCTGCCATACCGGCACGCAGAAGCTGGTGCGTAACCTCACCGCCGCCGAGATCGTGGCCCAGCTCCTGGTGGCGCGCGACCGTCTCGGCGACTGGCCGGGCCAGGAAGCGCCGGAAGGGGCGATCGTGCCGCGTGACGGCGGGCGCTACGTCTCCAATGTCGTGATGATGGGCATGGGCGAACCGCTCTACAACTACGACAACGTCACGACCGCCCTGAAAGTGATGTCCGACCAGGACGGCCTGTGCCTGTCGCGCCGGCGCATCACCCTGTCGACCTCGGGCGTGGTGCCGATGCTCGGCCCGCTGGGCGACGACGTCAATCCGGCACTCGCCATCTCGCTGCATGCCACCAACGACAATCTGCGCAACGAGCTGGTACCGCTGAACAAGAAATATCCGATCGCCGAGCTCCTGGATGCCTGCCGCAACTATGCGGGCCTGTCCAATGCCCGCCGCATCACCTTCGAATATGTCATGCTCAAGGGCGTGAATGACAGCCCGGCCGAGGCGCGCGCTTTGGTCAAGCTGCTTAAGGGCATCCCTGCCAAGATCAATTTGATTCCCTTCAACCCCTGGCCCGGCACCTTCTACGAATGCTCGGACTGGGAGACGATCGAGGCCTTCTCCGACATCGTCTTCAATGCCGGCTACGCCTCGCCCATCCGCACGCCGCGCGGGCGCGACATCCTCGCCGCCTGCGGCCAGCTCAAGAGCGAAAGCCAGAAGATGCGGGCCCGCGAGCGCCTCGCCATCGAGGCCGACGCCATGAAGAAGCTGGCGGTTGAGGCTTTCTACGCCCACGGGGCGGACGGGGAATAGTACCCTCCGGGACCGCAGGCTTCCAGCCTGCATCTCTTCTCCCCCTATGGGCATTGCCACGAGCAGGTGTCGCAACAATCTTCGCTGATGGTTGTTGCCGAGAAGCCTGCGGTCCCAGGAGTTCGATGTCCTCTCCTCCCTCCCCCAATAGCCCGCGTGGCGTCATTGGCTTCGTCGACCGTCTGGTGCTGGTGGCCTTCGCCGCCGTCCTGGCCGCGATCGCCGCGCTTGTGGTCGGCGTGATGGGCCTTGCCAATCACGATTTCGGGCAAGAGCTCACCGGCACCGCCGAATTGTTGGGCCTCAAGACCCTGGCGACGCTGATCGACGGGACTCCCGTGGAAGACATCGGTGCGATGATCCGGCAAGCCGCAACCGCTGCCTTGGCGATCTGGCTCGCCCCGATCGCCCTGGTGGCTGTGATCGGCGAAACCATGGGCAAGGCAAGCTGGATGTTCTATGCCATCGGGATGGCGCTCGCCTTTGCGGTGGCGCCGATGGTGATGAGCCTGAACATCCTCGCCATCGTGCTGCTCTACCGTGCCTTGCTCGGTCTCACCGCCATCGGCATCGTCGCCGGCACGGTCTATTGGCTGGTGGCCGGCCGCAACGCGGCGGGTTGAGCGGAGCCAGAATTGCACGCCATGGTTCTTTTGGCCCGATTTAACCATTTGCTCACCGCGTCCGCGTAGGCTGCGAGCCGTTCCGGTCGAACTTTCGCCGGAATCCCTGTCTTTCGTCGCAGTTGCGCGAGGCGCTCCGATTCACGATGATCGGCGCCACCGCTTTCTGCCCTCTTACTTCGGGATCGATCGAGCCAGCATGATGTCCTCAACCCTTCGCATCGCGCTCATCGCCACCGCCGTCGTCGCATTCACCGGTTCGGCTCTGGCAGCACCTCGCAAACCCAAGGCCGAAGCGCCGGCGCCGGCCGCCGCAGCCGGCGCCCAGCCGACGCCGCTCGGCCAGTTCGGCGATTGGCAGGCCTTCCAGAACGGCACGGCCAAGGGCAAGTCCTGCTTTGCCATCACCAGCCCGAAGGACCGCAAGCCTGCGCGGCTGAAACGCGATCCGGCCACGCTCTTCATCACCCGCCGCCCTGGCGAAGGTGTGAAGAACGAGCTGAGCATGATCACCGGCTTCGGCATGAAGGATGGCGGCGACGCCACGCTGAAGATCGGCCGCTCCTCCTATACGCTCTACACCAAGGGCAGCAATGCCTGGGTGAAGAACGCCGCCGAGGAAGGCACCGTGGTCAATACCATGCGCAAGAGCCGCGAGGCGGTCTTCACCGGCGCTTCCAAGCGCGGCAACAAGACCACCGACCGCTATTCGCTCGACGGCCTGCCGCAGGCCCTCGACGCCATCACCAAGGGCTGCCCGTAAGATTTGGAGCGCGGACATCCTGTCTGCTCTTGAAGCATAGAACTCGCAAAAAGGGCGCAGCCAGATCAAGCCGCGCCCATTTCTTGTAGGTCTCTATTTCCAAGAGCGGACAGGATGTCCGCGCTCCAAAACTACACCGTCTTGGCAGCGAGCCTGTCGCGGAAGACGAGATAGCCGTAAACCGGCATCACCACGAAAACCATGGCGATCTTGATGGCATAGTCGGCAAAGCCGAGGCTGACCCAGGGCACGTCCGTCCCGACAAAGGCGATCACCCAGAACAGCACGCTGTCGACCGTCGAGGCCAGGATGTTGGAGATGGAGGGCGGCACCCACCAGGCATGCTGGCGGAAGCGGTTGAAGACCTGCGCATCCACCATCTGGCCGGAAATGAAGGCGACACCGCTGGCGATGGCGATGCGCGGGTCCGCCGCCACGAAGGAGACGATCACCGCGATCACGAAGGAGGCCATCACCACCTTGCGCGTCATTTCCACGCCATGGCGCCGATTGCACAGATCCGTGATGAAGAAGGCGACCGGGAAGATGAAGGCGCCCCAGGTCAGGAAATCGGAAGTGCCCGGCACGACATACTGCACGCCCCAGTTGGCGGCTGCCACGATCACGGCGTGGGCGAGCACGTAGCGCCAGCGCAAGCCGGCGAAAGAGTTGAACAGGGGATTGGCGGTCACGGCATACCTACGCGAAGGAGGAGATTTTCTGGGGCGCTGCCATACAGCAAAAACAGCTTCCCGTGTAGCCTCTCCATCGCAATTGTGCTTCCCAGGGCCGGCATGACCGCTTTTTTGCGTTTACGCGGCAGCCTTTCCGCAGGCGGTGCAGAATTTCGCCCTGGGCAGCACCCGGCCACCGCACTGGGCACAAAAGTGCGCATCGGCCGGATTGTCGCCACCGCATTTGCTGCACGCCATGACGCGTTGCGCAACATTCGGTGAAAGTCCATCCTGGGCAGGAGACCGGCCCCATCCGCCCTGATGGCGCCCCTCAGACCCGTGGCCACCGTGATGGCCGCCGGCGCCATGCCTGCCACCCGACAACAATCGATCGAAAAAGTGCCCCATCGTCCTGCTCTCCTCTTCAGGATGAGAAGAAAGCCTAGCTTCTACAGTCGCTAGAGGAGCAAATGACATATCGGTAAGGTACAGCCGGACCGGTCCGCGAGCCGTCTTGGCCGCGACGCGCCCTATGTCCGGGCCTGGCCCGTTTCCAGGAAGCGCTCCACCCCGGTCAGTCCGGTGTAATGCACCTCGAGGGGCAGCCCCAGCCGCTCGGCGGCGGCCTTCGCCTTGCGCTCGAGCACCGGGTCGGGGAATTGCACCAGGAACATCACCCGCTTGTAATGGCCGAAATACATCGGCAGCAATTGCGGATGGACATCGAGCTTCAGGCCCTTGATCACGAAGCGGTCGAAATGCCGGACCAGGAAGTCGGTGAGGTAGAAGGTGCCGATCTCCTCCTCCTGCATGCGGTCGAAAACGTCCGCGCCGGCGAAAAAGGAATAGCAATGCGGTCCGTCGATGCGCTCGACGCCCTCCTCGGCGAGGACTGCGTCGAGCAGGCCGCCGGTGCCGCAATCGCCGTATAGCACCAGGATCTCGTCATATTTGGCGCGATTGGCGCGGATCTTGCGCCTGATGCCGTCCGGAATCTTCTGGGGGTAGTTGTGCCAGATCGCCGGCAGGCAGGTGACCTCCATATGGTCCCAGCCATTGGCCGTCTTCACCGCCAGAAATTCACGCGCCAGCGCCCCGCAGGCGATCACCAGCGTCGAGCGGGGCCCATCTGTTTGTTTCGAAGGACTGGTCATCGCCCACTCCCCGAGATCGGCCGCCGCTCCAAGGGCGGAACGGCATCGACCGCTCCGCACAGGTCTGCGACCGAGCTTAGCCCGCCATGCCCTGGCGCTTGCCGATCAGCGACTTGGCCATCTCCACCGCAATGGCGGCATCGCGGCAATAGGCATCGGCGCCCACGGCTTCCGAGAAGGCTTCGTTCAGCGGCGCGCCGCCGACCAGCACGATATAGTCGGAGCGGATGCCCTTCTCCTTCATCGTGTCGATCACAACCTTCATATAGGGCATGGTGGTGGTGAGCAAAGCCGACATGCCGAGAATCTCGGGCTGGTGCTTCTCCAGCGCCTCGAGATAGTTCTCGACCGGGTTGTTGATGCCGAGGTCGATCACCTCGAAGCCGGCGCCTTCCATCATCATGGTGACGAGGTTCTTGCCGATGTCGTGAATGTCGCCCTTGACGGTGCCGATCACCATCTTGCCGACCTTGGGGGCACCGGTCTCAGCCAACAACGGGCGCAGCACGTTCATGCCGGCCTTCATCGAATTGGCGGACATCAGCACTTCCGGCACGAACAGAATACCGTCGCGGAAGTCGACGCCGACGATGCGCATGCCCTCGACCAGCGCCTTGGTCAGCACGTCATAGGGCGTCCAGCCGCGCTTGAGCAGGATATTGACGCCCTCGACGATCTCGTCGGCCAGGCCGTCATAGAGGTCGTCGTGCATCTGCTCGACGAGCTCGTCATCGGGGAGTGAGTTGAGATCGAGATCGCCGTCGGACATGACTTGCTGTTCCTGCACTGGGTGAAGCACGGATTACTATAGAACGCTTCTTAATGCGAGGTAGCCTGACAGGGGCGCCTTGCGCTGTCGCACCGGGGACATCGTATATTCAATCTGCGACAACGGCTCAAAAGAGCGATGGCTGCCAGGCAGCTGAAACCCGATTGGGTGGCCGATCTTATCCGCAATCGGGTTCCCGCAGATCGAGCCCGCTATTGGCCCGGCCCGCTCGTCCGAGCTTGTGGTCCGGCACCTTTCGCAAGGGCGCTCATTTGCCCCACAGCCTGCCGCTCGCGAGCCTTTGCGATTCCCGCCGAGTCCGGCTATCCGCAGATCGCTTCGGCAAAACGTTGGCGCCTGACGTCGGTATTGGCTTGCGTGAACGCTGCATGAAATAGTAGGCCTACCTAACGGAATGTCGTGGCGCCGGCCTTTGGCGTGACTTCGATACTGATGGCTGTTCGGAAAAGGTTGTGATGCCCGGTTTATCTCGTCGTGTCTTTGTTCTCGGTGCTCCGTTGCTGCTCGCCGGCTGCGCCTCCTCGCGTGCCACCATCGGCTCCCTGTTCGATAGATCGAGCGACAGCGGCTTCAACTATCGCGAGATCTATGCCGGCGGCACGGAGAACGGCCATGACTATCCGCCCATCAATCTGAAGGCGATCGATCCCAAATATTTGCGGCGCGTCGTGGTCGCCCCCGCCGGTGAGGCGCCCGGCAGCATCATCGTCGATCCCGACAATCGTTTTCTCTACCATGTCCATGACGACGGCACCGCCACGCGCTATGGCGTCGGTGTCGGCCGCGAAGGTTTTGGCTGGAGCGGCAAGGCCACCATTCGGCGCAAGGCGGAATGGCCGCGCTGGACGCCGCCGCCGAAGATGGTCAAGCGCGACCCGCTGGCCGCCAAATTTGCAGGCGGCATGGAGGGCGGTGTCGAAAACCCGCTCGGTGCCCGCGCCATGTATCTCTATCAGGGCGACCGCGACACCCTCTATCGCCTGCATGGCACCAACGATCCGACCTCGATCGGCAAGTCGATGTCGTCGGGCTGCATCCGCCTGCTCAACCAGGACATCATGGCCCTCTATCACAACACCCCGGTGGGCGTGCGGGTGGTGGTGCGGCCTTCCCACGGCGGTACCGAGGCGAGCTGACAGGGGCCGCTGCTGCCATCGTCCTCAGGGCAAAGTGCGATTGCCTCGAACCGCACTTTGCTGATCGAACAGTCGATTGCCTTTTCCGGAGCGCGCTTTAGCCCGGCTTGCGCAGTCCGCTCGACACCGCCCCGATCAGCGCAAGGCCTGCGCCGATCCAGGCGATCATTTCCGTCTGTCCCTGCGCAACCAGGCTGAAGATGACGGCCGCGACGGCGGCGCCCATCGACTGGCCGAGCAGCCGGCCGGTCGATTGCAGACCGCTCGCCCCGCCGCTGCGCTCGCGCGGCGCGCTGGTGATGATGATGCGGTTGTTGGGCGACTGGAACAGGCCGAAGCCGAAGCCGCACAAAGCAAGCCGCCAGGCGATGTCGAAGCTGTCGGGCCGCTCGCCCATGCTGGCGACCGCCGCCAGCCCCGCGGCCAGCAGGCAGAGCCCGGCAATGCCGAGTTTCTCGGGCGAGATCCGATCGGACAGCCGGCCCGAGATGGGCGCTATCAGCGCGGTCATCAGCGGCCAAGGCGTCATCAGGAATCCCGTCGCCGCCTCGGAATGGCCGAGCGTGCGCTGCAGGAAAAAAGGCAGCGCCACATAGGCCATGCTCTGCGACGCGAAGGAGCAGATCGAGGTCGCCATCGACAGCGAGAAGACCGGCCGCCGCAGGAGGTCGACCGGCAGCATGGGCACCGGCAGTTTCACCGAGCGCCGCACCAAGACGAGGGCCGCCACCGCGGCCCCGCCGATCATGGCAAGGGCCACAGGCATGGTTGCGGTATCGCCGAGGCCATCCAAGCCGGCGATCAGCAGGCCGAAGGCAAAAGCATTGAGGACGGCACTGATCCAGTCGAAGCGATGGCCGGATGCCGGCGTTTGCGGCAAGGCCCGGGCTGCGACGAAGAGGGCGATGAGGCCGATGGGGACGTTGACCAGGAACAGCCATTGCCAGTTCGCCACGGTCAGGATGGCCGAGGCCACGCTGGGCCCGGCCGCCGAGGACACCGCCACCACCAGCGCCGTGTAGCCGACGCCCGAACCCAGGGAGGCCTTGGGAAAGATATAGCGCACCAGGGCGATGTTGACGCTCATGATGCCGGCCCCGCCAAGCCCCTGCACCGCCCGCGCCAGCGCCAGCACCGGCAGGGACGAGGCCTGGGCACAGGCAAAGGAGGCCGCGGTGAACACGGCCAGCCCCGCCCAGTAGACGCGCTTGTAGCCGATGATGTCGCCGAGCGAGGACAGAGGCAGCAGCGAGATGGTGACCGCGAGCTGATAGGCGGTAACCACCCAGATCGATTCCGCGGGGGAGACCGCGAGTTCGCCCGCAATCGAAGGCAAGGCGACATTGACGATGGCACTGTCGAGCACTGCCATGGTCAGCGCCATGGCGATGGTCAGGAAGGCCAGGAAGCGTTGGGGAATGGGCAAGCCATCCATGGCGGCGGCGTTCATCAAATACTCACAACCGACAAGGGCCGACGGTAGCAGCCTCTAAAGACAATGAATTGAAAAAATTACCTGAAACGACAAACAGGGCGCCGCAACGGCACCCTGCTTCTACGCTTCCTGGATCGCCGGGGAAGTGCCAGCTTTATCCTAGCATTAAAACCAACAGGATCCGTGATCCTGCAAGGTTTCCTGGATAAGGGTGGCCTTCACCCGGCTGACCGTCAGCCCTGTCCGCCGACGATGTCGCGGGCAGCCTTTTCGATGATGGCGCGGACCCGCTCGGCCTCGGCCTGCGTCCAGGGACCGCGATGCATCTGCAGAGCGTGCCGGAACGTGTGCAGGGCCTCGCGCACCATCTCCGGCGTGGAACGGGCGGAGAAGGCGCTGGCAGCAAGATCCATGCGGGCCATGACGCCATCGACCGCGTCGCGGTTCTCGGCAAGGAAGGCCTCGCCTTCGGGGGTAATGGTGTAGAGCTTCTTGGTGCCCTCCGACGCCTCGCTGCGGATATGGTCCTGCTCTTCCAGGAGGGTCAGCGTCGGATAGACCGCGCCGGGGCTCGGCGCATAGGCGCCGCCGAACTTTTCCTCGATGGCACGGATCAGCTCATAGCCATGGCGCGGCTTCTCGGCGATCAACGCCAGGATGACCAGGCGCAGGTCGCCATGGCCGAAGACCCGGCCACGGCCACCAAAGCCCCTGCCGAAGAAATCGCCCGGACCATCGCCTTCGAAACCGCCGCGCCCCCAGCGCCCGCCGCGACCCGGTGCACATTCCTGCTGCCCCTCGCGGCCCCAGCCACGAAAACCGCCGCGGCCCCAGAACTCGCCGCGTCCGCGGCCCTCATGATGTCGTCCAAACATACGATATACCTTTCGTTCTATCTTTAAGATGGATCTTAAGATATATCGAAAGATAGATTACGCAAGAGCCTTTCTCAAATTTCTGCTGCCACGGCGGACATGATGGAAGACACAGGTGAGACAAGGGCCATTGTGGCGCATGGGCAGCGTGTTCTGGCTCGCAACGCTGCGATGATTGACAGCGAAGGCCCCCTGCAGCACTCTTTCGGCGCTGCGTAGGGCGCACCGGCGGACCGCCGGAAGGGCAATGCCCGCCTACAATCGAAAACACGATTGCGCCCATGCCGAACCTCGAAAACCTCAGGAAGCAGGCCAAGCAATATCTGCGTTGGCATCGCGAGCACTATCACCCGGTCGCCGCCGAGATCAGGGCTGCCTTGCCGCGGTTCCACGGCCTCGACGATCATCAGATATTGGAGGCGAATTTCCAGCTTGCCGACGCTCTGGAGCTCGTCGCCCGCCAATCAGGCTTCATGGGATGGGAGGCGCTCAAGACGGGAGCTTCGACCATGACGGATATCTCCGCACCGACCCTGCCGGAACCCTTTTTGAGCTCGGCCGCGGCTCAGCTCTTCGTCACCGACATCAAGACCTCCTGCGACTTCTTCACCACCAGGCTCGGCTTCAGCATCGACTTCGTCTATGGCAATCCGCCCTTCTACGGGCAGGTCAGCCGCGACAGGGCCCTGCTGGCCCTCAGATTGGTGTGCGAGCCGGTCTATGTCGGCGATGTCAGGCAGCGCGAACATCTGCTCTCTGCCGCCATCACGGTCGACAGCGCCGCCGAGATCAAGCAGCTTTTCCTGAATTTCCAAGCAACAGACGTGGTCTTCCACCAGCCGCTCAGGAAAGAGCCCTGGGGCGCCAGGACCTTCATCGTCCTGGATCCCGACGGCAACCTGATCCTGTTCGCCGGCCCGGCTGGGTAAAACGCAGCGCTTGGCCGGAACTGCCCGGGGCGGCACGGTCGAGCATGGACACTCAATTGGCCGCGATCTCGCGCAGCAATTTTGACTTGATCGATCTCAGTACATTGGCCCTGTCGTCCACTTTCAGGAGAAAGGCCCCCGGGCCACCGATGACGTGATCGCGGTAATAGATATCCGCCGGCACCTCGCCGAGCCGGCGGGGGTCGACCCAGGTCGGCATAGGCAGGCCGTTGATGGTAATGCCCCGCAAAATTGCGAGGTCGCGAGCACGGTCAGGCGCCTCGCCCCTGTTGTTCTCGCCATTGCCCGAAATATCGATCACCCGACGCAGGGCAGCGAAATCATTCTCCTCGATCATCCTTGTCCCGAACCGGATCACGCCGGTGATATAGGTGGTGCCAGCCGAGCGCTTCACCGAGCCGGCCATGATGCGGGATGCAAAGCGCTCGGCATCCGCCCTGTTCCGGAGCAAGGTCCATGGCACCACGACGCGCTGCCCGTCCGACCATTCGACATAGCTGACTGCAATCTGGCCCAAGGGCCCGGTGGAGAGGGCCGCAACGACCTCGGGATCGCGAAAGGCCTGCGCATAGCCATCGGTCTGAACGGCCAGATTCTCGTCTGACATCGAAAAGGAAATGTCCGCAGCAAGAACCAGCTCGAGATCGACGGCGAGTTGTCCCGCAGACGAGGGCGGTGCCCACGGCATCGTCGCTGCGACCAGGAAAAGCAGCAAGTTCCGCATGAGGGCCCCTCTTTGGGGTCAGCCGCCACGTGAGACACCGCACTCAAGTCAAAAAGTTCGAGAAAGCGTCCTGACTATGCGTCTCTACCCCTTCGGTCACAAACCTCTTTTTTGGGCGAGGCCCTCGAGCCTTGATACAGCATGGCCTGCAACACTTCGGCCCCGCCCCCCCCCCCGAGATAGGGCGAGCAGGCTGCCCGGGTACTGAGGCGCCGTTGAGAAACGACGCTCCGTCGTCCCCGGCAAGGCTGGAGAAGACGGAGCGCTCATTCTCGAACGATCCCCATGGCGTTTTACTTTAGACGGCGGCGATGGCCTTCCTCTCTCGCAGCCTGGCAACGATGCGCTCGCGCTCCTCGACATAGCTCGAGGCGGAAGCCCTCGCCACCTCGATCGCGCCGGCCGGTGCCGTTGCCGGAGACCCGGCATCGAAGGGCGGCGCCGGGGCATATTCAAGCTTGAGTTGCACGGCCTCGGCCTCCTCGCGGCCTCGCAACCGGGCGATGATATCGAGTGCGAAGTCGATACCCGCCGTGACGCCACCGCCGCTAACCAGCCGGCCATCAGCGACAATGCGCTCGGCCACCGGCACCGCGCCGAGCGGTTCGAGCAGATGATGCGAGCCCCAATGCGTCGTCGCCCGTTTTCCTTCCAAAAGCCCCGCTGCCCCCAGCACGAGCGAGCCCGTGCAAACGGAGGTGACAAAGCGGGCGCTCCAGGCCTGGCGGCGCAGGAAGTCGAGGACGACCTCGTCCTCCATCAGCGGATTGACGCCAGCCCCGCCCGGCACGCACAGCACATCGAGAACCGGGCAGTCCTGCAGTGTCGTCGTGGGCTGGACAGGCCAGCCCGAGGTCGCCATCACAGGATCGAGATCCTTCCAGATCAGGTGCTGCACGACGCCCGGCATGGCGGCAAAGGCATCGAAAGGCCCGGCCAGGTCGAGCAGTTGCACCTTGGGAAAAACCAGAAAGCCGATCTGCAGGATCATGTGGGTGCTCCGTTCCAAATCTTCAGGTTGACAGGGCCACTCTAGCGCGGCAGCTTCTGGCGCAAATGTCGTTTGACCCACACTTTACGCCAAACCCAATCGACGGGCGGTGGACCGGCAGGCCACCCCGCGCCGTCGACCTGCTGGCTTTCCCGGGCTTTCAACTCCTCGACATCGCCGGCCCCATGCAGGTGTTCGCCTCCGCCAATCGCCTCCTGGAGGATGACGGGCTGCCTCCGGCCTATCGCCTGCGCATCGTCGCCCGGCAGGCCCAGGTCGCGGCTTGGGCCGGACTGACCCTGCAAGCCGAGCCCCTGCCGGATGCGGGCGACACCTGTGATACGCTGGTTATCGCCGGCGGGCGTGCCGTGCATCAGGCCGCCGAGGATGCCGTGCTCGTTGCCTGGGTCGCGGCCAGGGCGACGACCGCGCGAAGGGTTGCGGCGGTCTGCACAGGTGCGTTCCTTGCCGGTGCCGCCGGCCTGCTCGACGGCAGGCGCGCCGTGACCCATTGGGATTCCTGCGCCCTGCTGGCCGAGCGCTTCCCGGCAGCGCAGGTGGAAGCCGATCCGATCTTCATCGAGGACGGCAATCTATGGACCTCGGCCGGCGTGACCGCCGGCATCGACCTCACTCTCGCTTTGGTCGAACACGACCTTGGCCGCGCCATGGCGCTGGCGGTGGCGCGCGAGCTGGTGGTCTTCCTCAAGCGTCCGGGCGGACAGTCGCAATACAGCGCTGCCCTGGCGCTCCAGCATGGCGCCTCCCGCTTCGAAACCCTGCATGGCTGGATGCGGGAAAACCTTGCAGCCGACCTGTCGGTCCCTGCCCTTGCTGCGCGGGCCGGCATGAGCGAACGCAGCTTTCAGCGCCGCTACCGGGAGGCGACCGGCATGCCGCCGGCCCGCGCCGTCGAAAGGCTGCGTGTCGAACAGGCGCGTACGCTGCTCGCCGACACCGTCCAACCCCTCAAGCAGATCGCCGCTCGCTGCGGCTTCGGCTGCGAGGAGACCATGCGGCGTGGCTTCGCCCGGCATCTGGCGACAACTCCGCAATCCTATCGCGAACGATTTTCTGGCAGGCGATGATATTGGCGGAGCGTTTCATGCTGCCCCGATCTGGAAAGCGTGATTGACAGAACCTGCCGTCCCGTTAATCTGACAATTGCGAGGTACGTAACTCATTCGCCCGGGCAGATGGCGAAGAGAACGTTGGCGGGAAACGGAAACCAGGAACCGGATTTGTCCGAAAGGGAAGCGAACGGGGCTGCCGCGCAGAACCAGACCGTGCCGGTGCTGGCCGCCAGTGGCCTGTCCAAGAGCTTCGGCACCATCGAGGTGCTGAGCAACATCGCGCTCGACCTCAAGCCAGGCGAAGTTCACGCCATCATCGGCGAAAACGGCGCCGGCAAGTCCACTTTGATGAAGATCCTGGCCGGCCATCTCCAGCCGAGCAAGGGCAGCCTGGCCATTGACGGCGAGCCGGTGCATTTTACCGGCCCCGTCGACGCCGAGCATCGCGGCATTGTGCTGGTCCATCAGGAGATCCTGCTCGCCCCCCATCTCACCGTGGCACAGAACATCTTCCTCGGCCGCGAAATCCGCCGTGGTCCCATGGTCGACGACCGGGCCATGAACCGGGAGGCCGCTCGGGCAGTCCGCGAACTCGGGGCAGAGATTGCGCCGACCCGGGTGGTCGAGCGCCTCTCCATCGCCCAGCGCCAATTGGTCCAGATCGCACGCGCCCTGGCAGTGCCGCACCGCGTGGTGATCTTCGACGAACCCACGGCCTCCCTCACCCCGGTGGAGACGGACGCGCTCCTCAAGGTGATCGGCGCCATCCGCGCCAAGGGCACGGCGGTGCTCTACATCTCGCATCGCCTCAACGAGGTGAAGGCCATCGCCGACCGCGTCACCGTGCTGCGCGACGGCAAATGGATCGCCACCAGGCCCGCCGCCGAACTCCAGCCCATCGACATGGCGCAGCTGATGGTGGGGCGCGACATGGCCAATCTCTACCCGGCCAAGGCTTCGGCGGAGGCGAACGCAGCAGCAGCCGAAGAGCCGCTGCTCGCCGTCGAGCATTTCAACGTGCCCGGCTTTGCCACCGATGTCAGTTTCGGCCTCGAGGCCGGCGAGATCCTCGGCTTTGCCGGCCTGGTCGGGGCAGGACGAACCGAATTGTTCGAGGGCCTGCTGGGCCTGCGCTCCGGCAGCGGCAGCCTCAGGCTCGACGGCCGGCCGGTGCATTTTCGCGAACCCCGCCAGGCCATGGAAGCCGGCATCGTCTATCTTTCGGAGGATCGCAAGGGCAAGGGCTTGTTGCTGGCGCAGGATCTGCGCACCAATCTCACCTTGGCCGCGCTGGATCACTTCACCTCGGGGCCCTTCATCGACAAGGCGCGCGAATGGAGCGCCCTCAACCAGGCCTTCCAGGATTTCGACATCAGGGCCCGTTCCAAGACCCTGCTCGCCGGCCAGCTTTCCGGCGGCAACCAGCAGAAATTGCTGCTCGCCAAGATGATGCTGCTGGAGCCGAGGATCGTCATCATCGACGAACCCACCCGCGGCATCGACATCGGCACCAAGGAGCAGATCTACCGTTTCATTGCGGCGCTGGCCGCCCGGGGAAAAGGCGTGATCGTGATCTCCTCTGAAATGCAGGAGCTGATCGGCGTATGCCATCGCATCCTGGTGATGCGGGGTGGGCAGATCGCCGGAGAAGTCAGCGGCGAGGCGATGACGGAGGCCGAAATCGTGGTGCACGCCACCGGCGTTTCCAGGCAAGAAGCGAGAGCACAGGTATGAGCGAGCAACTCGCCCCGACCAAGACCACAAGCCGGTTCCAGGATTTCGACCTGCGCGCTGTCGCGCCCTTCGCGGCGCTCGCCGTGCTGATGGTCCTGGGCTACTTCGTCAACGCCCGCTTCATCGACCTCGACAATATCACCAACGTCCTGGCCCGCAGCGCCTTCATCGCCACCATCGCCGTCGGTGCCACTTTCGTGATCACCGCCGGCGGCCTCGACCTCTCGGTCGGCTCGATGGCGGCGCTGGTCTCGGGCGTGATGATCCTCTTCCTCAACAAGGCCATGATCGGCGATGGCTATATGCTGCTCGCCATTGGCATGGTCCTGGCCCTGCTGCTCGGCGCCCTGTGCGGCGCCGCCAACGGCCTGGGCGTCACCGCGGGGCGGCTCGAACCCTTCATCGTCACACTCGGCACCATGGCGATCTTCCGCTCGCTCCTGATCTGGCTGGCCGATGGCGGCTCGATCGCCATGAAGTCGATGGAGCTCAGGGCCGACTATCGCCCGGTCTATTTCGGCACCATTCTCGGCCTGCCCTTCCCGGTGTGGGTGATCATCGCAGTGGCCGTCATCGGTGCCTTCCTGCTCTACCGCACCACGTTCGGACGGCATGTCATGGCCGTCGGTTCCAACGAGGATGTCGCGCGCTATTCCGGCATCTCGGTCGGGCGCGTGCGCATGCTCACCTACATCATCCAGGGCCTGTGCGTCGCAATCGCCGTGCTGGTCTATGTGCCCAGGCTCGGCTCCACCACCTCCACCACCGGCCTTGGCTGGGAATTGCAGGCGATCACCGCGGTGGTGGTCGGCGGCACGGCACTGCGCGGCGGCGTCGGGCGCATCTGGGGCACCATCTGCGGCGCGCTGATCCTGGAAGTGATCTCCAACATCATGGTGCTGTCGAACTTCGTCTCCGAATATCTGGTCGGTGCCGTGCAGGGCGCCATCATCATCATCGCCATGCTGGTGCAGCGCTCGCTCGCCCGGAGGAGCTGAGCCCGCCGGTCCATATGCAGCGGGCGGGACGAACCCGCCCCCGACAGAATGAAAAGCGCTAGGGAGGATATCATGCGCAAAATGCTGACCGGCCTGATGGCGGCCGGTCTCTTCGCACTCGCCGGGGCAGCGGCACACGCTGCCGACAGCAAGACCATCGCCGTCTCGATCCCGGCCGCCGACCATGGCTGGACGGGCGGCGTGGTCTATCACGCCCAGCAGGAGGCCAAGGCGCTCGAAGCGCGCTATCCCGGCCTCAAGGTCATCGTGAAGACCTCGCCGGATGGCGCCGCGCAGGCCAACGCCCTGGAGGACCTGACCACGCAGGGCATCAACGCCCTCGTGGTGCTGCCGCATAATTCCGACGAGCTGACCGACCCGATCCGCCAGGTCAAAGGCAAGAACGTCTTCATCACCGTGGTCGACCGCGCTTTGCGCGATCCGATCCAGGATCTCTACGTCGCCGGCAACAATCCGGGTCTGGGCACCGTCTCGGCCGCCTATGTCAAGGAAAAGCTCGGCGGCAAGGGCGACGTCGTGGTGATCCGCGGCCTGCCCATCGTCATCGACGAGCAGCGCGTCAATGCCTTCAACGAGGGCCTCAAGGGCTCCGAGGTCAAGGTGATCGACAGCCAGTTCGGCAATTGGAGCCGCGACGACGCCTTCAAGGTGATGCAGGACTTCCTGACCAAGCACCCCAAGATCGACGCGGTCTGGTGCCAGGATGACGACATGGCAGTGGGCGTGCTGGAGGCGATCAAGCAGGCCGGCCGCAGCGACATCAAATTCGTGCTCGGCGGCGCCGGCATGAAGGACATGGTCAAGAAGGTCATGGACGGCGACGCCACCATTCCGGCCGACGTGCTCTATCCGCCGGCCATGGTGGCCGTGGCGATGGATCTCACCGCCGCCGGCCTCTACGACAAGCTGCCCGTGCGCGGTTCCTATATTCTCGATGCCACGTTGGTGACCAAGGACAACGCCAAGGATTTCTATTACCCCGACTCGCCATTCTGAGCGGAAGCGACGAGGCGAAAGCCGCCCTTCACGATGAAGGGCGGCTTTTTTACCTCAGATATTAGGTATTATAATACCAAATAAAGCAATACCTATTTGGAGCTACAGTCATACCTCTCCGACACGATCTAATACTTCAGTATCATCATGGCGGCGGCAGCCTGCTACCCAATTTCGCCCCACAAGCGTCACATTCCAGACGCAATTCATCTATGACAAAATCCACCTGCATCCCACAGGAACAGCAGAAAACGAAAGCATAAATAGGCCTAAGCTGCCTTAAGTGAGTTCGTAATGCACCAAATTATGTAAGTATATTTTAAATTACTGATTGTACAAAATATAATACAACCCAAGTAGTTGAAATAAATCGATTTATCTTTAATAATTCAACATTGCGATTTACTGTATTTTGGCATATTTTTCTATCGACATTCAGCTTCCGGTCGATCGAGAAAGCACCCAAGGCTCCCTTCCCCGGAGTTCCGGCCGAATGTTCGAGTTTTCCAGGTGGAGGTCGACATGTCTGAGCACTATCGGAAGGACTGGCGCAAGGTTGCAATGTTCGCTGGACTGGCGACTACTTTGCTTCTTGTCGCTCCGCAGGCCGCTCTGAGCGGTAGCGTAGGCAATGCTGTTGGTGGCGTCGGCAACGCCGTAGGCGGTGCCGTGGGCGCGGTCGGTGGTGCCGTTGGCGGTGCGAATGTCGGCGTCAGCGCCAAAGTGGGCCCGGTCAGCGCCAACAGCAACACCAGCCTCAACAGCGGCGGATTGAACTCCAACACGACGGCCTCGGTCGGCAACGCCGCCACGGCCAATGTCAGTGCATCGGCGACACCCAGCACCGGCGTCAAGGCCAATGTCGGCGTCAACTCCTCGCTCGCCGATGCGGATGTGAGCGCCTCGCTCAACAACAACACAGGCGTGAACGTCGGCGTGGGCGTCAATGTCCCCGGTTCCGACACCGGAACGCCCGGCACACCCGGCAGTCCAGGAACTCCTGGTACCCCGGGCGTTCCCGGCACGGGCGTGAATATAGGCAATGTCTCCAGCCAGCTCGCTTCGATGAGCAGCGCCCAGCGCATTGCCCTCAAGAAACGCTGCAAGTTGATCCTCGGGGCCAGCGACGACTATGACGCGCAGCTCATCAAGCTGTGCCAGATCCTGGCCAAGCTCTGAATCCGTTCCACGAAGGGAACCGGACTGCGCAGAACGACAAGGGGCTGGCCTTCAAGGCCAGCCCCTTTTCCTTGGAGGAGGCGGGGAGCGCCGGAGAAACCGGCGTTTCAGTCCGATCGCCCCGCAATTGCAACAAGCCCCTCAGAACGATCCGGCAAAGTTGCCGCCATCCATCAGGATGTTCTGGCGGGTGATGTAGCCGGCCTGCGCACCGGCGAGAAAGGCACAGACCAAACCGAGTTCGTCCGGATCGCCGAAACGTCCGGAAGCCTCGCCGTCCTGCCATTCCGCCAGGACGGCTTCGGGCGATTGCCCCGGCTTGGCCGAGGCAGCCGCATTGTCCCGCAGCCTATCGGTGCCGAAGGAACCCGGCAGGATATTGTTGATCGTCACATTATGGCGGGCAATGTCGCGGGCGAGGCCGGCGACGAAGCCGGTCAAGCCGGTACGGGCACCATTCGACAGGCCGAGATAGGAGATCGGCGCCTTCACCGTCACGGAGGTGATGTTGATGATGCGCCCGAAGCGGCGAGCGATCATGCCGTCGAGCGTCGCCTTGATCAGTTCGATCGGCGCCAGCATGTTGGCATCGAGCGCGGCCAGCCATTGCTCGCGGCCGAACTGGCGGAAATCCCCCGGTGGCGGGCCGCCGGCATTGTTGACCAGGATGTCGGGCTGCGGGCAGGCTTCCAGTAGCTTGCGCCGTCCCTCCTCGCTGGCGACGTCCGCTACCACCGGCGTGACCGTTGCCCTCGTCGTGGCGCGGATCTCGGCCGCAGTGCGTTCCAGCGTGGCGGGCGTGACACCGTTGATCACCACATTCACGCCTTCACGCGCCAGAGCCAGCGCGCAAGCCCTGCCGAGCCCTCGGCTGGAGGCACAGACGATGGCGGATTTTCCTTCGATACCGAGCTTCATGGTCCTGGGCCTCTTCATGCGGGTCGAGAGCAGGCTTTTCGCAGGGCTGCAGACCGCCGGCAAGCCCGTGTGATGCGGCAGACGCGCGAGGTCGCAATTACCGCCCCGCGGGATTGGCATGGCACCGTGGCAGCGCCTATAGCTGAGCCTTCAACCCGCAGGCAGTTCCGGAGAAACAGACAATGGCCTCGGATCCGGCCGAAAGTGACAATCTGCCCCGTCCGGTCGCCGCCGTGCTCGCCGTGGTGCTGCGCGGCGAGGAATTCCTGCTGGTTCGCCGAGCCAATCCCCCCGACCAGGGCCTGTGGGGCTTTCCGGGCGGCAAGATCGAGCCCGGCGAAGGCGTTCTGCAGGCGGCCCTGCGCGAGCTCCAGGAGGAAACCGGCGTCACGGCCCACGCCGTGAAGGCCTTCGCGGCCCTCGATTCCATCGATGCCCGTCCAATCGATGAAGGCGGTCACCATTATGTGCTGGTCGGCGTGCTCTGCCGCTGGCAATCCGGCGAGGCCGTCGCCGCCGACGATGCCCTGGAAGCAGCCTGGTTCGATCTGCCCACCCTTCTGGTGAATCGGGCCCGTGCCAGCATCGACGTCGATACGCTCGCCCGGGAGGCCCTGGCCTTGGCGCGCACCTTGCCATGACAGCCTCCAGGCGCGGGCGTCGCGATCGCATCGTGGCCCGCCTATCGCCGGCCTTGCCGACCGGGAGAACCCGTCTATCCTTGGCGGCGGTCCGACCGCCGGCCATGATCGGCATGGATAGAGGCCTCGCCTATCGGTAAGATCATGAGCATGCCGCGCCTCTCTCTCAGGTCCCAAGCCGATTCGAAGCGGCCGTCACGAGCTTTGCGCGATGAGCCGGGACCGTGGGTTGCGGCGGCCCTGTCCATATTTGCCGAGGAAACATCATCATGAAGATTGCGGTGATGGGTGCCGGCGCCGTCGGCTGCTTCTTCGGCGCCCTGCTCGCCCAGGCCGGCCATGACGTCACCCTGATCGGGCGCCCGGCCTTGGTCGAGGCCGTCAGGGATGGAGGATTGCTGCTCGAGCACAATGGCGAACGCTGGCACGTCGCCGTTTTCGCCGATACCAGACCAGAGGCCGTCGCCGGGGCCGAACTGGTGCTGTTCTGCGTGAAATCCTTCGACACCGAGGCGGCAGCCGCCGCCATCGCTCCCCATATTGGCGCCGATTGCTCGGTCTGGAGCCTGCAGAACGGCATCGACAATGCCGACAGGCTCGCCCATATCCTCGACAGGCCGGCCGTGCCCGTCGCCGTCTATGCCGCGCTCGAAGCGCCCGCCGCCGGCTATGTCCGCCACAAGGGCGGCGGCAAGATGGTAATCGGCCTCTCGCCCCGAAGCGAGGAATTCGCGGGCCTGTTCGCGGCCGCCGGCATTGCGGCTCGTGTCACGCCGGATGTCGTCGGCACGCTGTGGACCAAGCTGGCGGTCAATTGCGCGCTCAATGCCCTCTCGGCGCTCGCCGCCCTGCCCTATGGCCGGCTGGTCGGCCGCGAGGGCGTGGATGTGCTGTTGAAGGGGATCCTGGCCGAGTGCCGTGTCGTAGCCGAGGCCTACGGCGTCACCTTGCCTCCGACGCTGGAGGACACCGTGTTTGGGCTCGGCACCAGCATGGCGGAGCAATATTCCTCCACCGCCCAGGACCTCGCCAGGGGCCGGCGCACGGAAATCGACGATCTGAACGGCGCCATCCTGCGCCGGGCCACCGCACGTGGCCTCGAGGCGCCGCTGAACCAGGCGCTGTGGACACTGGTCAAGCTGCGCGAAGCCGGTCCGCCGTCATCCTCGACCTGAGTGCCCGGCCCTATTCGACCGGCGGCGCATATTGGACGCCGCCCAGGCTCCACAGCTGGTTGAGGCCACGCGGTATGCCGAGCTTGGTGGCGTCACCAAGATTGCGTTCGAACACCTCGCCGTAATTGCCGACCTGTCCTACCACATTGGCCGCCCAATCATTGGCCAGCCCGAGCCCGGAGCCCAGCTTGCCCTCCGTGCCGAGCAGGCGCCTGATCGCCGGCCGCGTCGAGTCCTTGGCCTGATCGAGCGTCGCCTTGGAGACACCCAGCTCCTCGGCGTCGACCATGGCGAAATGCACCCATTGCACCAGATTGCGCCATTTCGGATCGTCCAGGCGCACGGCCGGGCCGAGCGGCTCCTTGGAGATGACATCGGGCAGGATCAGGTGCTCGCCGGCATCGGCGAGGTCCAGGCGTTGGGCATAGAGCTGGGAGACGTCGGAGGTGAGAACCAGGCAATCCTTTTTCTTGTAGCGCTCCAGCGCCTCGGCCGCCGATCCGACCAGCACCGCTTCGAACTTCATGGAATTGGCCTCGAAATAATCGGCCAAATTGTGCTGGGTGGTGGTGTCCTTGAGCACGCAGACCTTGCTGCCGCCAAGTTCCAGGGCCGAATTCACCTTGGCGCTGCGCGGCACCATGAAACCCTGGCCATCGAAATAGGTGATGGCGGCAAAGCTCAGCCCATAGTCGAGCTCGCGCGACAAGGTCCAGGTCGAGTTGCGCGAGAGGATGTCGATCTTGCCCGAGCGCAGGGCTTCGAAACGGCCGCTCGCCGACAGCGGCACGAACGCCACCTTGGCGGCATCCCCGAGGACGGCGGCCGAGACGGCGCGGCAGAAATCGACGTCGAAGCCCGCCCATTCGCCGGAGGCCGATCTGCTGGCAAAGCCCACCAGCCCCTCATTGACCCCGCACAGGAGCTGGCCGCGCGCCTTGACAGCCTCCAAGGTCTGCGCCTGCGGGCCGCTCGCCAACCCGAGTTGCAGCGGCAGGACCGCCACGATCCCCACAATGATCCGATGCATGGCTATCCCCCCGTGCCTTGCTCGATGATGGACAAACGAAAGCGCCTCGCCGAAAGGGCGAGGCGGGCTGATCTCGACTAGAGCTTGGGTGCCTGGCGCACCACCACGCGGGTGCCGACGGGAACGCGGTCATAGAGATTGATCACGTCCGGATTGACCAGGCGGATACAGCCCGAGGACACGGCATAGCCGATGGTCTCGGGCTGGTTGGTGCCGTGGATGCGGTAGCTGGTGCTGCCGAGATAGAGGGCGCGGGCCCCCATCGGATTGCCGGGGCCGCCCGCCATGAAGCGTGGCAGATAGGGCTGGCGCTTGATCATCTCCGGCGGCGGCCGCCAATCGGGCCATTCCTGCTTGCGCGAGATCTTCAACAGGCCAGACCATTGGAAACCCTCGCGCCCGACACCGATGCCGTAGCGCATGGCGGTCTTGTTGTCCTGGATGAGATAGAGGAAGCGTTCCTCGGTCTGGATCACGATGGTGCCGGGCGGCTCGTTGGAGCGATAATAGACCGGCTGCGGCCGGTATTCGGGCAGGAGCTGCTCCTCGGCGGCATCCGGCACGAAGCCGGGCTTTTCCAGATCCTTGCTGGGATCGAGAGGGCGCGGCTGGGCCAAAGCCTGCGGCATCGAGCCTGCCAGTCCCAGGGCAAGTGCGATGCAGCCGACACCGAGCCGGGTGATCCAGGAGCGCCTCGTCATGGCAAGCTCTCCTCTCATGCCGTGGCGCAGCGCACGAACATCATCGTGCCGTAGCGCTTGGCAACGCCGGGATCCACCCAACGCGTCACCAGCACGCCCTTGTCATAGGACAGGATCTGGCGGTCCGCCCGCTCCCCGGGCTTGCCCTGCGGCCCGATATAGACCCCGCCATCGGAGGCGGTCTTGAGATAGACTTCCTGCGGCGTCGCCTGGTCGGCCAGATGCATGGTCACCCCGCCCTGGGCACCCTTGCCGATCACATAGGGATTGGAGCAGGCTGCCTTGGCGGCGACCTCGGTACGAACCTTGTCGGTTTCTTCGCGATAGGAGGCCAGGCCCCATTTGCCGACGAGTTCTTCGGAGGTCACCGCAACCGTCGGTGTCGCCACCACCGGCGTCGGTGCCGAGGAGGCGCCGCAGCCAGCCAGCAAGGCGGCGCAGCCGAGGAGAATGCTCGCCTGCACGAACCGTCCTTGTCGCGGCATCCCCGCGAGAGTCTTCTCAAACAGATCCGCGCCCATGTATCCCTCCCCACCGGAACACAAAACGACCCACCCCGGGACAGCGGCCAAGCAATAATGGACGCCACATCAGTAGGTGGTTCGGTTAAATCAGGGACAGCACCCGTCTTTGCCGGCTATGAACAGTCAGCTTACCAAAGACCGAGCATGAATGATCACGAGTGCCAAGCTGCAACATTGGCAATGGCGGGCGCAAGTGTTTTCTGGCCATAACCTGCACTCTGACCGCAAGGAAAACCCCGCCTCGTCGGCGGGGTTAGGTCGCTCGGGGATCTCTGGCGGCCGGTCTCTTCCGGAGTCGTGATCAGCCGCGGATGTAGAATTGGACACCTGGTGTGAATTCGCCGTGACGCGCTGCCCGACCTTTGCCAAGCCCTGCGCCTTCCGCGATCGAATGATCAGAACTTGTAGTTCGCGCCCAGACGAACGGTATGGAAAACCGTGCGCAGCCTGGTGTGGATGGTGTAATCCGTCGGCTCGCCACCATTGATTTCGGTCGCGCTGATTTTCGACCGGCCAAGATCGATATATTGATATTCGAGCTTGGCGGTCCAATGCTCGTTGAAAGCGTATTCCGCGCCGCCGCCAACCGCGAAACCGACTCTGGTCTCGCTGGTACGAGGGTGAGCGAGGAAATCGCCATTGGCATAGTTCTGGGTGTATTTGACCCCGCCGACAGCCAGACCGCCGGTCGCATAAATCAGGATGTTGTCAAAGGCGTAGCCGATTCGCGGACGAACCGTGCCGAACCAGTTGACCTGGCTCTTCGTGCTCAGGAAGTAACCCGTGGCGGTGCCGATGCGTCCGGCCTTGTCGCTGATGCCGCCGCCCTGGATATCGCCTTCCAGGCCGAGAACAAAATTGCCCGCCTGCCGATTATAGCCAGCCTGGACGCCGCCGAAGCCCCCCTTGGGTGAAAGGCTGCCATACCCGTCCACGAGGGGGCCAGTGGCCGGAAACAGCTCCGACATCGTTACGTCGTGGCTGGATCCGAAGGCATAGCCACCATTGATACCGGCGTAGAAGCCCGTCCAGTCATAAGCAGTTGCGGGAACGACAGGCTCGACTGCGGCAGGCGCCAGATCGGCAGCCGAAGCACCGGCCGTGGCAAGCAAGAACGCGGCTATCGAAATCCGTAACTTCATGTCCGCAAACCCAGATCTTGCCGAGTGACGAACTTTTCTACCACGCCATCCCTCGCGAGTATGTGCTTTTACAGCAACAGTTTTTACATATTCACTCGGCTAAACGTACGATTTTTACCGTGCTAAATTTGCAACGCAATTCGATTTATTCAAATATGATTTGAAGCAAATCTTCCAATCTCTTCAGTCGCGCGCGCCAGACCGTTCAAATCACCATGTTTCCGTCGCTGGCGAGCATCGGATCCTTGACCTTGTGCGAGCCCCGCCTTTGGAAACCTCAAGCCGCCCGAATGCCCGTCCGAGAGCACCGCATATGCTCGGGGCTTGAAGGGCGTTTCGTCAATGTGGCCGGCAGATCCTGTGTGATGCGCCAGAAGCGGCAGAACACCAAGCCAGCGAGGGCTGCGGAAACGCAAAAGGCACCGCGCTTGCGATGCCCTGGGTCTTTTCGTCGTTCGAAGAAGCGATGGTGGGCGCGACAGGGATTGAACCTGTGACCCCTACGATGTCAACGTAGTGCTCTCCCGCTGAGCTACGCGCCCATCGCTTGCGGAGGCCGGCCTGATAGCAGGTTGAATCAGGCCACGCAAGCCATTCTCCCGCTATTTTTGAGGAAAGTTCAGGCGGCCTTCAAAAGCTTGTCGACTTCGTTGACCAGATCCTTGAGATGGAAGGGCTTGGACAGCACCTTGGCGTCGCGCGGCGCCTGCGAATCCGGATTGAGCGCCACGGCCGCAAAACCGGTGATGAACATCACCTTGATGTCGGGATCGAGCTCGGTGGCCCGGCGGGCCAGCTCGATGCCGTCCATTTCCGGCATGACGATATCGGTGAGCAGCAATTCGAACGGCTCTTCCCGCAGCCGGTGATAGGCCGATAGGCCGTTGTCATAGGACATCACCTCATGTCCGGCATTCTGCAGGGCGCGCACCAGAAAGCGGCGCATATCATTGTCGTCTTCGGCAAGGAGAATCTTGTTCATGATGGCGTCCCGAATCCCCGGCAGGGCCGGAGCTTGTTCGAACTCTATAAACCGTCGTCAGGGTAAACGCCCCGTTTACATCGCAATAGAGTTAATCCCGAATTCGTGATGCTGCTAGAGCCTGTCATCAGGTATGGTTCGACTTCACCGCCCCCGGCCGCACCCGTCAAATCGCCTCCCTAACTGATGACAGACCCTGGGGTTGCTTCTGTTCGCGATGGAGAAAATCATGCGGTGGGACTTGTGATGCTTGCCTGCGCATGATTTTGTCGAGATATGTCGGTATCGCCTGGCTTGCCCGCGTCCCCTCGGGGACGTGTCGCGAAGGTGAAAGCAACCGCCGCTGGAGTCCGTGGACGGCATGGAAATCGAGCTCAGCCCTCCCTTCGACGTGGTCGAGCCGGCTGCCTATTCGGCGCCCCTTCTGTTCAACTCGCCTCATTCCGGCCGGGTCTATCCGCGCTCCTTCCTGGAGGCTTCCCGCCTCGATCCGCTTTCGCTGCGCCGTTCCGAGGATGCCTTCGTCGACCTCCTGCTCGCCGATGTCGCCGCCACCGGCTCGGCGGTGATGAGCGCGCGCTTTCCGCGCGCCTTTCTCGACGTCAACCGCGAGCCCTACGAGCTCGACCCCCGCATGTTCGACGGCCGGCTGCCGAACTATGCCAATACACGCTCCCTGCGGGTGGCCGGCGGCCTGGGCACGCTGGCGCGGGTGGTCAGCGAGAATCAGGAAATCTATGCCCACCGCCTGCCGGTTGATGAGGCGCTGCGCCGGATCGAGGAGCTCTACAAGCCCTATCATCGCACGCTGCGCCGTCTCCTCGGCCAGATCCACCGCGAATTCGGCGTGGCCCTGCTGGTCGACTGCCATTCCATGCCGTCCTGCGGCCTGGCACGCGAGGACAGGCCTCGGGCCGACATCGTGCTGGGCGACCGCTACGGCACGAGCTGCTCGCATCTGATCATGGATTGCGCCGATGAGGCGCTGCGCAATCTCGGCTATTCGGTCGCACGCAACAAACCCTATGCTGGCGGCTACATCACCGAGCACTATGGCAATCCCGGCGCTGGCTTCCATGTCATCCAGATCGAGATCAATCGCTCGATCTATATGAACGAGCAGACCTTCTCCCTGCTGCCGGCCTTCGATCGCCTGAAGCAGGACCTCACCGTGCTGCGCGACACGCTCGCTGGCCTGCCCTTCCACTATCTCGATGCATTCCATCTGGCCGCCGAGTGAACCAGCCCGTTCTGCCCGCCCCTGAAGCCAATTGGGTTTTCGGTTACGGATCCCTGATGTGGAATCCCGGTTTTGCCTATGAGGAACGGCAGAACGCGTTGATTCGCGGCCTGCACCGGGCCTTGTGCATCTGGTCGCATGTTCATCGCGGCACACCCGAAAAGCCCGGCCTGGTGCTCGGCCTCGACCGGGGCGGTTCCTGCCGGGGCGTTGCCTTCCGCGTTGCCTCCGAAAATTGGGATACGACGGTGGATTATCTGCGTCGTCGCGAGCAGGCCACCAGCGTCTATATCGAGATTTTGCACGAGGCCCGGCTCGAGGACGGGCGCCATGTCCGGGCACTGGCCTACCGGGCCGACCGGGCGCATCATCAATATTGCGGCAAGCTGCCAGATCGCCAGCTTCTGGAGGTGGTGCGCGGCGGCGTCGGACTTTCAGGCGCCAATCCCGACTACGTGCTGGCCACCCACGACCACCTCGACGAACTCGGCATCCCCGACCGTACGCTGGCCTGGCTCTCGCACCAGTTGCGGGGATGATGCGGCGGCATGGGAGGCCGGCCGGTGGACCTACCCCCTTCACAAGACCGACACGTTAATCCTACATTGTGTTGGACGAACAGCCGAATCGGCCTTTTCGGCTGGACTGATGGTGACGGGAGCGCTTCGTGACAGCGCATGTTTCGCCTGCTGTGTTTCATCCGCCGGTCTCGCCCGAGGCGTGCCCCGCCCTCGTGCTGAACGCCGATTACCGGCCGCTGTCCTATTATCCGCTGTCGCTATGGTCCTGGCAGGATACGGTGAAGGCGGTCTTCCTCGACAGGGTCAACATCATCTCCGAATATGACAAGGTGGTGCGAAGTCCCACCTTCGAGTTCCGATTACCCTCGGTGGTGTGTCTCAAGACCTACGTCAAACCCAGCCGGAACCCAGCCTTCACCCGCTTCAACGTCTTCCTGCGCGACTGTTTCACCTGCCAATATTGCGGCACGCGCTCGGATCTGACCTTCGACCACGTCATCCCCCGTTCCCGGGGCGGACAGACCACCTGGGAAAACGTCGTCGCCGCCTGCTCGCCCTGCAATCTGAAAAAGGGCGGCGCCATGCCCGCCGAGGCCGGCATGCATCCCAACCAGAAGCCCTACGCCCCTTCCCTCAGCGACCTGCACCAGAACGGCCGGCATTTCCCGCCGAACTATCTGCATGAAAGCTGGCTCGACTATCTCTATTGGGATACCGAACTGGAGCCTTGATCGGCTTCATCCACCGGGGCATGCTTTACGCGTCGCGACAGCTTCATTCCGCGCTTTCGGCGTGGTTTGATGGCGACCTTTCCGATTGTTAACGAGCGCTCACTACGGAACTCTCCTATGGTGAAGCGGCCGCAAGGCAATCATCAAACAGATCTGGGGTGCTGTAAGCACGTCGAAGGCTCGTTACGACCGCGAAGGGAGGTTCCATGCCGCACGAGACACCGTTGATTGCAACGATCGTGGCGGGTTTGGGACTGGCATTCATCTTCGCGCTCGCCGCGCAGCGATTGCGGCTGTCGCCGATCGTGGCCTATCTGCTCGGCGGTGTGGTGATCGGCCCCTTCACGCCCGGTTTCGTGGCCGACCAGAATCTCGCCAACGAACTGGCCGAACTCGGCGTCATCCTGCTGATGTTCGGCGTCGGCCTGCATTTTTCGCTGAAGGACCTGCTTTCCGTCCGCGCCATCGCCATTCCCGGGGCGCTGGGCCAGATCGCGGTGGCGACACTGCTCGGCATGGGCTTTGCCTGGATCATGGGCTGGGGGCTCGGCACGGGCCTGGTCTTCGGCCTCGCCCTCTCGGTCGCCAGTACCGTGGTGCTGCTGCGCGCCATGCAGGAACGCAAGCTGATCGAGACCGAACGCGGGCGCATCGCCGTCGGCTGGCTGATCGTCGAAGATCTGGTGATGGTGATCACCCTGGTGCTGATTCCCCCTCTGGCCGGCCTACTCGGCGGCCATGCACCGGGTGAGGTCGCCCCCTCCGGCCTTGCCGCCAATCTCGGCCTCAATTCGATCGCAGCCACCCTGATGGTCACCGCCGTCAAGGTCGCCGCCTTCGTGGCGCTGATGCTGGTAGTCGGGCGCAAGGTCATCCCCTGGGTCCTGCATTTCGTCGCCCATACCGGCTCGCGTGAGCTCTTCCGCCTGGCCGTGCTGGCGATTTCGCTGGGGGTCGCCTATGGCGCCGCCGTGCTCTTCGGCGTCTCCTTCGCGCTGGGCGCCTTCTTCGCCGGCATGGTGCTGGCCGAATCGCCGCTCAGCAAGCAGGCCGCCAATGAGACGCTGCCGCTGCGCGACGCCTTCGCGGTGCTGTTCTTCGTCTCGGTGGGCATGCTGTTCAACCCGGCGATCCTGCTCCAGCATCCGCTTGCCGTGCTCGCCACCTTCCTGATCATCGTGGTCGGCAAGTCGATCGCCGCCTTCCTGATCGTGCGCGGCTTCGGCTATTCCAAGGGCGTGGCCCTGACCATCTCCGCGAGCCTGGCCCAGATCGGCGAGTTCTCGTTCATCCTGGCGGTGCTCGGCGTCAAGCTGCAGATCATCCCGGGTACGGCACGCGATCTGGTGGTGGCGGGCGCGCTCATCTCCATCGTGATCAACCCGATCCTGTTCATGGCGCTCGACCGTTTCGTCTTGCGCCCCGAACGCCAGCCGGCTGCGGCACCTAAAGCTGAGACCAGACCGGAGGCCGAGCCTGAGGCGCCGGCTCAGCCCGAGGCCCAGCCTGGCGCGCCCGTAGCGGAAGCCGCTCCCGCACCTTTGCCTGAGGAGGACGACATCGAGGTCGTCCAGCCGACCAAGCTCAGCGAGCACGCCATCCTGGTCGGCCATGGCCGCGTCGGCAGCCGGGTGGCCAAGGCCCTGCATGAGTCCGGTATACCGTTGGTGGTGATCGAAGAATCGCAGAACGAGGTCGAAAAGCTCAAAGCCGCGGGCATCGAGGTTTATTCCGGGCCGGCCGGCGACTACGAGACGCTGGAACTGCAGAATCTGGCCGGCGCGAAATGGCTGGTCGTCGCCATTCCCGACGCCTTCGAAGCCGGCCATCTGGTGGAACAGGCCCGCAAGCTCAATCCGTCCATCCGCATTCTCGCCCGGGCTCACAGCGAAGAGGCCGTCGACTATCTCAAGGGGCTCGGGGCTGACGTGATCCTGATGGGCGAAGAAGAAATCGCCCGCGGCATGATCCGCGACCTGTTGCACCCCGTGGAAAGCCATCCAGGCCAGGCCGCCTGAGCCGGCGCGACCTAGTCATTGCCGGGCCCGCCGGCCCTTCGCGAGCGGAAAATACCTGAACGGGGAATGAGCAGGTCAAGCCCAGGCACGGCAATACGAGACCCGCTTGGCCGATGTCTGATACTTACCCCCACTAAACACAGGCTGGCGCCAGCTTTTACCTCTACGTTAAGACCTCGATAACCGTACGAATTGTTAATGAATTGATACTCTTTACCCGCATTTTCAGCGGCTTTATTGCTATTCCATGAATAGAGCGAACCATTTTTAGACACCAACTCCATTTTGGATAGCGGGCGAAATCCACGGGCGCCCCGTGTCGTCAACGTCAGATCGAGATGCAGCACGAACCGTCGGGTCCTGGCCCGGACGGATCGCGGCTGCCTGCAAGGCATTGGGGGAAAGCGGCGATGCAGACGCCCACCGTCGACGAGGCAGATCAGGACCAGGAGGCAATAGCGGGCCATCCGTCCCTTGCGATCGATAGTCCGCCTCGTGACACCCGGGCGAGCGAGCCCACCATGCCGGCCGAAAGGCGCAGGCGGCGACCGATAGCCCCCACCAAGCTGCAGAAGAGCGCCGGGCGCATCACGCTCATCGTGGTGGGGTTCGTCTGCATCTATGTGGCGATCCTGGCCCGGCTGGTGCAGTTCGGCATCGCGCCGGACGAGCAATATGACGCGCGCCGCTCGGCGGCCGACCAGTTGGCGGCATCCCGCCCTGACATTCTCGACCGCAACGGAAAGATCCTGGCGACCGACGTGCAGGTGCCCTCGCTCTATGCCGAGCCCAGGAAGATCATCGATGTCGACGAGGCGACCGAACTGCTCACCGCCCAGATGCCCGAATTCGACGCGCGCGACCTGAGAGCGAAACTCTCCTCGGGCAAGGGCTTCATCTGGCTCAAGCGAGAGATCACGCCCGAGCAACGCAACCGCATCTACGCGCTCGGCCTGCCGGGCATCGGCTTCCTCAACGAGGCCAAGCGCATCTACCCCAACGGGCCGACGGTGAGCCATGTGCTCGGCGCTGTGAACATCGACAATCAGGGCATCGCCGGCATCGAGCGCTATATCGACAGAAAGCGTGGCCTCTCCGAATTGCAGGCGCTCGGCTATGCCTCGGACCCGCATGACCTCAAGCCGGTCCGCCTGTCGATCGATCTGAGGGCCCAGGCGGTGATGCGCGATGAACTCGTCGCCGGGATGGAGCACTACCAGGCCAAGGCGGCGGCCGGCGCCATCATGGACGTCAATACCGGCGAGATGATCTCGCTGGTGTCCCTGCCCGATTTCGATCCCAACAACCCCGCCGAAGCGCTCGATCCCAACCGGATCAACCGCATCAATGTCGGCGTGTTCGAGATGGGTTCGACCTTCAAGGCCCTGACCTCCGCCATGGCCATCGAATCGGGCAAGTTCACCACCGCCTCCATGCTCGATGCCCGTACCACGCTCAAATATGGCCGTTTCACCATCCACGACGACCATGCCCGCCGGCGCATGCTGAGCCTGCCGGAGGTGTTCACCTATTCGTCCAATATCGGCTCGGCCAAAATGGCCCTCGCCCTCGGCGTCGATGCCCACAAGGCCTTTCTCAAGATGATGGGCCAGACCACGCGGCTGATCACGGAATTGCCCGAGAATGCCATGCCGATCCTGCCCAGGCGCTGGAGCGAGATCAACACCATCACCATCGCCTTCGGCCACGGCATGGCCGTGGCGCCGCTGCAGGCGATGATGGCGGTGGGAGCGATGATGAATGGCGGCCATCTGATGAGGCCGACATTCCTGGCGCGCAGCGAAAGCGATGCCCTGGCGGGATCCAAGCTGGTCCTGAAGAAACACACCTCGGACGTGATGCGCTACATCATGCGCCTCAACGCCACCGACGGCTCCGGCAAAAAGGCCAATGTTCCCGGCCTCGGCGTCGGCGCCAAGACCGGTACGGCCGAAAAGGTCATCAACGGTCGTTATTCGAAGAAGCTCAACTTCACCACCTTCATGGCGGTGTTTCCCTTCGACAAGCCGAAATATCTGGTGCTCGTGCTCTATGACGAGCCCAAGGGCCTGCCCGAGACCTATGGCTATTCATCGGCCGCCTGGAATGCCGGCGTCACCACCGGCAAGATCCTGGAACGTGTCGGGCCGCTGCTCGGCGTCAAGCCGCGCTTCGAAGAGATCCCTAACCCGGTGCCGCCACTCTACGCCCCCCGCAACGAAGACCACCCGATGGAGTGGCTGGTCACGCATTGAGGGCGGAAGGCTCTGCATGGCGCACCTTTCAGGGTGTTTGACGCTGTCGCGTCAGGTCTGATCGTCGAAGTCGCGCTGCCCGTCAGCTCCCCGACCCGCTCAGGGAAAATGCGTACCGGGCGGCGCGGGGATGGAGGCGAACACCTCGGCTACGTCATCCTCGAAGATCGCCGCCGTCAGCTTGCCGCCATAGCAGGCGCCGGTGTCGAGATTGATGCGGTTGGTGCGGAAATCCGGCTCCTCCACCGAGGTGTGGCCATGCACGATCTTCTTCTCGAAGAGCTGGCCCGACGGCAGGAACTCGTCGCGGATCCAGATCAGGTCATATTCCTTCTGCTTGGCCAGCGGCACGTCCGGCCGCACGCCGGCATGCACGAAAAAATAGTCACCGAAGGTGAGACTCAAAGGTCGCGTACGCATGAAGTCGAAATGGTCGGGCAGCATCCTGGCGCGGAACTCGGCCCTGATACGCTCGACATCCCGCTTCGAATGCGGGTCGGCTCCCTCGATGTCGACGCCATAGCTGCCGACGGTGGCCATGCCGCCCCATTTGAGCCAGACATCGGCATCCGGGTCGCCGGCCAGGAAGGACATCAGCAAGGTTTCATGATTGCCCCTGAGCACATGGAGCTCACAGCCCGGCAGGCTGCCCATCAGCCGGGCCACGACACCGCGGGAGTCGGGGCCGCGATCGACGAGATCGCCGAGGCTGATGACGATGTGGCGCCGGTCCGGCTTGGTCCGGGCCCGGGCCTGCGCCTTGGCCAGGATCTCTTCCATCAGGGTGAGATGGCCGTGGACGTCGCCGAAGGCAATGATGGTCGTCCCCGCCGGCGCGCGCGGCGGGATGGGAAAGGGTACCGTACGATTCTGCATGGCGGCAGCATAACAGCCGCGCATCCGGCAGCAAGGGGATGCGGCAATGCGGCCAGGCCGCTCAGGCCCGATAGTCCAGGCCGATGTCGAGGATCGGCGCGCTGTGGGTGAGCCAGCCCACGGAGATGAGATCGACGCCGGAGGCCGCGATCGCCGGCGCCGTTGCTGCCGTGACCCGACCAGAGGCCTCGGTAAGCGCCCGCCCGCCGACCATGGCCACCGCCTCGCGCAGCTGGTCCGGGCTCATATTGTCGAGCAGCACGGCATCCACGCCGACGGCCAGCGCCTCCTCGAGCTGGGCAAGCGTATCGACCTCCAGCTCGATCTTGACCATGTGCCCTGCCGCGGCCTTGGCCCGCTCGAGCGCCGGGCGGATGCCGCCGGCGATGGCGACATGGTTGTCCTTGATCAGGATGGCATCGTCGAGCCCGAAGCGGTGATTGCCGCCACCGCCGGCCCGCACCGCATATTTCTCCAGGGCACGCAGACCGGGCGTGGTCTTGCGGGTGCACACGATGGTGGCCCTGTGCCCCTTCACCGCCTCCACCACCGAGGCCGTCGCGCTGGCAATGCCGCTGAGGCGGCAGAGGATGTTGAGAGCCGTGCGCTCGCCCGTCAGCAGGGCCCGGGCCGAGCCGGTGACGGTGGCGATGGTTGACCCCGACGACACTCTGGCTCCGTCGCCACGCTCCACCGCGATCACGGCGGAGGGGTCGAGCAGGCGGAAAGTGGCTGCGGCGATGTCGAGGCCGGCGACCACGCCGTCCTGGCGCGCCGCCAGCACGGTGGTCGCCTTGAGATCGGCGGGCACGATGGCATCGGTGGTGAGATCGCCGGCCCGGCCGAGATCCTCGACCAGGGCCGCGCGGACGATGGGCTCGAACAACAGGGGAGAGAGAGGAGAAAGGGACATGTCAGGCACTTTCCGCGAAACAAAGGGAGAGGGCGACCTCGCGGGCGATGGCAAGGGTCTGGTCGAGCGAGAGCAGCGAGGGCACCGCCTCGGAACGGCTGGACGGGAAATCCGCCCGCCAATGCGCGCCCCGGCTTTCCTGCCGGTTGAGGGCGGAGACGGCCAGCATCAGGCCGACCAAAGCCGGTCCCGCAGCAGGCCGCGCGCTGGTGGCCAGCGGCAGGAGCTGCGCGACCGCCACCTCCAGCGCGGCACGATCCCGGACCAAGCCGAGCGCGCGCGACAAGATCGGACGCGTTTGCTCGGCGTCCCCGGTGCGCAGGTCGGCGACCTTCGCGGCGACGGGCGCTCCTGCGAGAAGGCGGCTCGTTGCCGGCGCATTCCCCACGCTGTCGGCGACCCAGGCGGCACAGACCGCGGCCTCGGCCAGGGAATTGCTGGCCAGGCGATTGGCGCCATGCAGCCCGGTACAGGCCACCTCGCCGCAGGCCCACAGCCCTGCTACGGAACTCCTGCCTTGTCCGTCCACCGCAATGCCGCCCATGTGGTAGTGCTGGGCCGGGCGCACTGGCAGCGGCTGCAAGGCAGGATCGAAGCCCGCGTCCCGGCAGAGCCGATCGATACCGGGGAAACGGCGCGCGAACCCCGCGCCGGGTTGATGGCGGGCATCGAGATAGACGCGGTGGCCCGCAACCAGATGCTGCCAGATGCCGCGGGCGACTTCGTCGCGCGGGGCGAGCTCGGCGCCCGGCAGGTGGCGAAGGAAGCGTTCGCCGGTCTCGTCGATCAGCACGGCGCCCTCGCCCCGTACGGCCTCGCTGACCAGCGCCATCGGCCGCGCCGCGGTATCGAGCGCCGTCGGATGGAATTGCACGAATTCGAGGTTGGCGAGCAAGGCGCCGGCGCGAGCGGCCAAAGCGAGCCCCTGCCCCTGGCTGCCCCGAGGATTTGTACTGTCGCAGAAGAGGCCACCGATGCCCCCGGTGGCCAGCACCACGCGGGCGGTCGGAATCGTCATCGCCTCGCCGTTCGGGCCGACGCAGACGATGCCGGCAACGGCGCCGTCCTCGACGATCAGGCGCCGTGCCTCGACGCCCTCCAGCACGGCGATCGAGGGCGTGGCGCGCACGGCGGCAGCCAGGGCCCGTACGATCTCCCGCCCGGTGGCGTCGCCATGGGCATGCACGATGCGGCGGCGGCCATGGGCGGCTTCGAGGCCAAGCTGGAAGCCTTCGCCGTTCCTGTCGAAAACGACACCGAGTGCGGCGAGCCGGCGCACCGCCTCGGGGGCCGCCTCCAGGATGGCGCGGGCAGCGGCCGCATCCACCAGGCCGGCGCCGGCGGCCAGCGTGTCGTCGAGGTGGAGGCTGGGCGTGTCGTCATCGGCCAGGCTCGCGGCAAGTCCGCCCTGCGCCCAGCCGGTCGAAGTCTCCGCACCGAGCGGTGCATGGGAGAGCAGCACCACCGGCTCGGGCGCAAGCGAAAGCGCCGTCATCAGTCCGGCGAGGCCGGCCCCGACCACCACCGGCCGGTCGCGATAGAGCTGGGGATGATCGGTCATAGCTCGAGCATCCTTTCGACAGCCCGGCGTGCGGGAGCCGCCACGGCGGGATCGATGGTGACTTCGTGCTGGCCGGTCTCCAGCGCCTTGCGAATATTGGCGAGCGTGATGCGCTTCATATGCGGGCAGAGATTGCAGGGGCGCACGAAATCGACGGTGGGGTGCTGCACGGCCACATTGTCGCTCATCGAGCATTCGGTCAGCAGCACCACGCGGGCGGGCCTGTGCTCGGCGACATAGTCGGACATCAGCGCGGTCGAGCCGGAGAAATCGGCTTCCGCCACCACTTCCGGCGGGCATTCGGGATGGGCGAGCACGACAACGCCCGGATGGTCTTCCCGGAGCTGGCGCACTTCGGCCGGCGAAAAGCGCTCATGCACCTCGCAATGGCCCTTCCAGGCGATGATCTCGACATCGGTCTCGGCGGCGATGTTGCGGGCAAGATATTCGTCGGGAAGCATGATCACCCGGGGCACGCCGAGCTTTTCGACGATGCGCCTGGCATTGCCCGAAGTGCAGCAGACGTCGGATTCGGCCTTCACGGCTGCCGAGGTGTTGACATAGGTGACGATGGGCACGCCCGGATAGCTCGCCCGCATCAGGCGCACATCTTCCGGCGTGATCGAATCGGCCAGCGAGCAGCCGGCGCCGAGATCGGGGATCAGCACCGTCTTGTCGGGATTGAGCAGCTTGGCGGTCTCGGCCATGAAATGCACGCCCGCCAGCACGATGATGTCGGCGTCGGTAGCGACAGCCTTGCGGGCGAGCGCCAGGCTGTCGCCCACCACGTCGGCGACGCAGTGGAAGATCTCCGGCGTCTGGTAGTTGTGCGCCAGGATGACGGCGTTGCGCTCGCGCTTCAGCGCCAGGATGGCGTCGACGTCGTCGGCGAAGACAGGCCATTCCATCGCGGGAATGACACGCCTGACCCGCTCATAGAGCGGCGCGGTGCGGGTGAGGACGGCAGTATCGGGGCCCATATTTATACTCCTATTGAGCATATATCGGGCATATGCTTAACCTGAGCATAAGCGATGTCAAGCTAATTATGTTCACTTAGAGCATAAGAGATCGAAGCAAAATCGAGAGAGCGAACCGCGACTCCCCTTCTCCCCTTGCGGAAGAAGGTGGCGTGAAACGCCGGATGAGGGGTCTCTCGACCTTGCCAGCCTTGGCGTTCGCTCGAAGCGTCGTTTCTGGACGGAGTGCGAGACCTCTCATCCGCCCCTGTGGGGCACCTCTAGTCAACTCAAGGGAGTTGACGACACCCGCAAGGGGAGAAGGGAACCGTGCCAAACTCGGGGAGGCGAGCCCCTACCCCCGCGCCAGTGGGAGTTTGGTGCCGGCGGCAACACGTTCGGCGAGCACGGCCTGGCGGAAGCGGAACAGCTTGGCCGGACGGCCGAGAGTCTCGGCGGCGATTTCGCCGGTTTCCTCCACCAGTTCCTGCTGCTCGATCAGGCGGCGAAAATTCTGCTTGTGCACCAGCCGCCCGGCCAGGGCCTCGACACTGCGCTGGAGTTGCAGCAGGGTGAAGGTGGCCGGCAGCAACTCGAACACCACGGGACGATATTTGATCTTGGCTCTCAGTCGCGCAATGCCGGTGGCGAGGATGCGGCGATGATCGGCGAGCATCGGGCGCCCCGGCACCGTCTGGGCATCACCAGTCGCCGCTTCCGGCACCAGCCCGGCCTCGTAGAGCAACTCGTAGCGCTGCAGCACGAGTTCCTCGTTCCAGGCAAAGCCCGCCAGCCCGAAGGTGATGGCGACCCGCTGTGACCGGATCTCACGCAGGCCCGCAGTCTCACCCCCCCCGGCCCAGGCGTTGAGAGGAGCGACGATCCCGGCCTGGAAGAAGGCCGGCAGGCCGGAACGATGGTCCTCCCAGGGGAAAAACTCGTACCAGTCGCGCCAACCGGTCTCTTCGCTTCCGGCGGCATTTTCCCGCGTCAGGCCGAGATAGGAGATCGAGATCGCCCGCTGCAGGCCCTCGGCGTCGCGGTCCTTGTCGGCGAAGGTATAGAGCTGCTCGACATAGCCCAGCGGATGGCCGGTCTGCCCCTCGACCCAGGCGCGCAGCCCCGTTTGCAGCGAGCGATGTCCGGCTTCGAAAGGCCCCGAAGGCAGCCCCCCGCCCTCGCGCACCGTCATCACCCGCGGCCGCCCCGCGGTGACCGCCACGAGCACGGCGATCAGGTCGGCGGTGACGAGGTTGCCGGTCTCTGGCGGCACGATCGGTTTCTCCTGGTGGCAAAGCTGCTATCTGGTGCGGAGACTCGCAGTTGCGCCCGGCTGGGGCAAGCAATCGGCAGCTTTTGACCAGAGGTTTCAACAGGCGAAGCGACGGAGGCGCCTCAGAAAATCGTCGCCTCCGTCCCTTCCAGCAGCACCGCGGTCAGCGGGCCGCCAAAACAAGCACCGGTGTCGAGATTGATGCGGTTGTGCCGAAAGGTGGCGATATCGACCGGCGTATGGCCGTGCACGATGCGCTTGCCGAAATCACCGTCCCAGTCGAGAAACTCGTTGCGGATCCACAAGAGGTCCTCCTCGTCCTGACGGTCGGGCGGACGGCCCGGGCGAACGCCGGCATGCACGAAGAAATAATCGCCGCAGCCATAGCTGAGCGGCATCTTTGCCAGGAAGGCGAGATGATGTTCCGGTATCGCGTCGAGAAAGGCGCGGCGCAGGCCATGAAGCGTCGGGCCCTCGGCCAGGGTCCGCTCCAGATCGATGCCATAGCTCGCCAGTGTGCGCAGGCCGCCATTGTGCAGCCAGGCCTCGGCGTCCTCGCCGCCGCGGATGAAGTCGAGCATCATGGCCTCGTGGTTGCCCTTGAGCACCACGAGTTCGCAGCCCGGCAAGCCGGCCGCAAGCCGTTCGACCACACGGGCCGAATCCGGGCCGCGATCGACGAGATCGCCGACGGAGACGACGATGTGCCGCCGCTCGGGCATGGAGGCCAGGCGTTCCTCGATCTGCTCAAGCAGAATCTCCAGCTTGTCGTAACAGCCATGCACGTCGCCGAAGGCGATGACGCTGACATCGTCGGGGATAGCGGGCAGATGGAATGGCCCCATGATGCGCTCCCTCCATGCGACACAATAAGGGGGGCGCGGGCCGGGCTGCAAGGGGCCGGAAGCGCGGACATCTTGTCCGCTCTTGGAAACACAGCGCTAGCAAATAAGAAGAAGCGGACTGGAAGTCCGCGCTCCAAGGAGGTCAGAACACCACGGCCTCGATGCCCTCGAACCGCACGGCCGTCAGGATGCCCGAGGCATAGGCCTTGGTGTCCAGATTGATGCGATTGCGGTTGAAGTCCGGCTTGCGCACAGGGGTGTGGCCGTGGACGATCTTCTTCTCGAAACGCTGCTTGGAATGCAGGAATTCCTCGCGGATCCAGACGAGGTCGCGGTCATCCTGCTCGGCCAGCGGCACGCCGGGGCGCACGCCGGCATGGGCGAAGAAATAGTCGCCGATGCCGTAAGAGGTGGGCAGGGCACGCAGGAAATCGAGATGGGCCTGCGGTATGGCCGCAAGCATGTCCTGGCGCAGGCGGTCCGGCGTCTTCTCGACCTTGTAGTTCTGCCGGCTGGCAATGCCGTAGCTCTGCAGGAAGGCATCGGCCCCGAAGAAGCTGCGCCAGGCGTCGCCGATCGGCTTATCGTCCAGAAAGCCGAGCAGAGCGTCCTCGTGATTGCCGAGCAGCACAATGAGTTCGCAGCCCCGCACGCCATTCATCAGACGCTCGATCACCCCGGCGGAATCGGGGCCGCGGTCGATGAGATCGCCGACGCTGACCACGATATGCCTGAGGCCCGGAAGCAGCGAGGCGCGCCTCTCGATGCGCACGAGCAGCGGCTCCAGCAGATCGAGCCGCCCGTGGATATCGCCGATGGCGATGACGGAGGTCTCGGGCGGCATGCTGGGCGGCTCGGGAAAGCGCTCGATCTTCTTCTTGGCGATGGGTTTGGCTATCGGTTTCTTGGGCATGGCGGGCTCCCTCTCCCACACCGGGAGAGGGCTGGGGATTGAGATCCCTTACTTCCGCGTGCCGGCCCCAAACGTCAACAAGAGCGGGCAATTGTGACGTGGAGAACTCGGGGGCTCCCCCTCCCCTGGAAGGAGGAAGGGGAAATCTGCTTCAGCTCCGCGGCTTGGTGTTCTCGGGGTCGTAGAGCGGCTTGTAGCCGACGCCGACCACCTCGACCGGATAGGTCTCGCCAAAATACTCGACCTGGAACTTGCGGCCTTCCTGCGCATAGGCACGCGGCAGATAGGCAAGCGCGATGTTCTTGCCGATGGTCGGACCATAGGCGATCGAATAGGTGTAGGAACGCCGGCCGAGTTCGTCGACCAGCGTCTCGCCCGTCTCCGGATCCATCACCGGCAGGATGCCTACGGGATAGCGTGCGACACCCTTGGCATCGACATTGTCGGTGATCACCAGCGTGCAGAGCATGGCCGGCTGGTGGGCGCGGGCGCGGTGCTCCAGATGCTTGGCCTTGCCGCAGAAATCGGCCTCCTTGACCTTCGGGCGCTGGAGGTCGGTTTCGATCAGATTGTACTCGGTGTTGAGCTCGGCATTCTGCAGGCGCAGGCTCTTTTCCATGCGGCGGGAATTGGCGTAGGTCTCGACGCCGACCGCCATCACGCCGGTGGAGCGCAGCGCGTCCCAGACGGCGAGGCCGTCCTCATAGCGCATATGCAGTTCCCAGCCCTGCTCGCCGACATAGGAAATGCGGAAGGCGGAAACGTCTTTGCCGCCGATGCGGAGCGGCTTGATGGCGGCGAAGGGGAAGTTCTCGGGATCGAGCCCGGCCGGATTCTCCACCACCTTCTTGAGGTTGACGCGGGCATTCGGGCCCCAGATGCCGATGGTGACGTATTTCTCGGATGTATCGGTGACGGTGACGTCGAAGCCCTTGTCCTGGGCGACGCGGCGCAGATAGTTGAGATCGCGCGGGCCGGCATCGGCGCCGTCGACCACGCGGCAACGGTCGGCCATGCGGAACACGGTGAGGTCGGCGCGCACCATGCCGTCCTCGTCGAGGAAATGGGTGTAGATGCCCTTGCCGACATTGGCGTCACCGCCGATCTTGGCGGCGCAGACCCATTCCATCAACGCGACATGGTCGGGGCCCTCGACGTCGATCATGGCGAAGTGCGAGAGGTTGATGATGCCGCAATCCTCGCTCATGGCGAGCTGTTCGGCATTGGAGACACGCCAGAAATGGCGATTGTCCCACTCGTTCTCGCGCACCGGCACGCGGTTGCCGTATTTTTCGAGCAGATGCTCGTTGGCGGCGTAGCCATGGGCTCGTTCCCAGCCGCCGAGCTCCATGAAATAGCCGCCGAGCTCCTTCTCACGCTCGTAGAAGGGCGAGCGCCGGATGTTGCGGCCGGTGTCATAGGGCTCGCGCGGATGCACGGCCGGATTGTAGATCTTGCGGGCCGCCTCGCCGCAACGCCCCTCGATGAAGCCTTCCTCCAGCATATGCGGGGAGAAGCGGGCATAGTCGATCTTGTTGTGGTCGATCGGCGTGCGACCGTCGGTCATCCAATCGGCAATCAGCTTGCCCATGCCGGGGCCGTCCTTGACCCAGATGGCGACGGCATACCACAGGCCCCGCACCTTCTGGCTTTCGCCCATCGAGGGGCCGCCATCGGTGGTGACCTGCAAGAGGCCGTTGAAGGAATGGCCCTCATTGTAGCCGAGTTCGCCGAGGATCGGCGTCAGCTCCATGGCGCGTTCGAGCGGGCCGATGATCTGCTCCATGTCGAGGTCACGCTGCGAGGGCGACAGGCGCGCCTCGTGCTTTTCCAAGAGGTCACGCGGATGGCACAAGCGCGGATTGGTCTCCTCGTAATAGCCCCACTCGATCTGGCCGCCTTCGGCGGTGGTCGGATCGCCGGTGTCGCGCATATAGGCGGAGTTGCCCTGGTCGCGCATCAGCGGCCAGCCGATCTCCTTGCCGGTGCCGGCGAACTCGTTATAGGGCCCGAAGAAGGTCAGCGGATGGTCGACCGGCATCACCGGCAGGTCCTCGCCCGCCATCTCGGCGATCAGGCGGCCCCACAGGCCGGCACAAACCACGACATGATCGGCCTCGATGGTGCCACGGCTGGTGACCACGCCCTTGATGCGGCCGTTCTCGATGATGAGCGAGGTGGCCGGCGTGTTGGCAAAGGCCTGGAGCTTGCCGGCGGCCTCGCCCTGGTCGACGAGTTTGCCCGCCACCGTCTGCGAGCGCGGGATGACCAGGCCGGCATCCGGATCCCACAGGCCGCCCTGCACCAGATGCTCCTCGATCAGCGGGAACTTCTCCTTGATCTCGGCCGGCTCGATCAGGCGGGCACGGGTGCCGAAGGCCTTGCCGGAGGCGACCTTGCGCTTGATCTCGTCCATGCGGGCATCGTCGCCCACACGCGCCACTTCAAGGCCGCCGACGCGGGCGTAATGGCCCATCTTCTCGTAGAAATCGATGGAATAGAGTGTGGTCCAGCAGGACAGGAAGTCATGGCTGGTGGCATAGCAGAAGTCGGAGGCGTGGGCGGTCGAGCCGATATCGGTCGGGATGCCCGACTTGTCGATGCCGACGATGTCGTCCCAGCCCCGCTCGATCAAATGATGGGCGATCGATGCGCCGACGATCCCGCCCAACCCGACGATGACGACCTTCGCCTTTTTTGGAAACACTGCCATTTGCCTGCGACTCCGGATGCGTTGCGGGCGACCTTAGCGCCTTCGCCGCCGCGGTTGCTGCCTGGGTGCGACCATCTCGCAAACCCGTGCGACCATCACCGCAGGACGCGGCACCGATGCCATCCCGTTGCCGACTAGCTCTATAGAAGACGCGCCGGAACGATGTCGCATATGGGCCGGGACATGGCCAGAAAACGACGTCGAGGGAAATCCTGTCGCCGAGGCTGATCGCCAGCCGAGCTATTCCCTTCTCCCCTTGCGGGAGAAGGTGGCGCGAAGCGCCGGATGAGGGGTCTTATGACCTGGCTTTTCTGATGCTCACTCGCAAGCACGACCTAGATAGGTTGCGAAACCCCTCATCCGCCTGCCGGCACCTTCTCCCGCAAGGGGAGAAGGAAGGATCTCGCCTTGTGCGCACCGTCACGGCGGTATCCCGCTGCCTGTGGCTCTTACGCCATAGTCACGCACCGGACTCCGCCATGAATCGCTCCCTTCGTCCCCCGCTGCTCGCCGTCTGCCTCGCTTGTCTCTGGCCGGCCGCAGGCTCCGCCATGGAACTGTGCCATCTGCGCAAGACGCCGGATGGCTTCGTCGCCTTGCGGGCCGGCCCCGGCCCGCAGCATCGCCTAATCGCCCGCATGAAGCCCGAGGACGAAGTGCAATATGGCCAGGGCCGGCAAGGCAAATGGGTCGAGGTCACCTGGTGGCGCGGCGATTCGCGCCTGGAACAGGATGGCTTCAGCAAGGGCGTCCATGGCTGGGCCTTTTCGCCGCTGATCGCCAAGGATTGCGGCTGAGCCTTGCGCCATCAAGCTTGAGATGCCCGGTCCTTTGCGCCCAGAGCGTTTTGCGATTTGGTGGGATCACCAAGAATCGCAAAGACGCGTCGAACCAAAGAGTTAGAGCAATGCAGCGTTTCCGTCTAAACGCGCTTTGCTCTAAGGGTGGGGGACCGCATATTTCTCAGCTCATGGACGCCTATCATGCATCAGCCCCTCCCCGCCACCAACAGCATGAACGGCGCCGAAAGCCTGGTGCGCACGCTGGTCGATAGCGGCGTCGAGGTCTGCTTTGCCAATCCCGGCACGTCGGAAATGCACTTCGTCGGCGCGCTCGACCGTATCGAGGGCATGCGGCCGGTGCTCGGCCTGTTCGAGGGCGTGGTCACCGGCGCGGCGGATGGCTATGCCCGCATGACCGACAAGCCGGCCGCGACATTGCTGCATCTCGGACCAGGCCTCGCCAATGGCCTGGCCAATCTCCACAATGCCCGCAAGGTGCCGGTGCCGATGGTCAACATCATCGGCGACCATGCCTCGGCGCATCAGGGGTTCGATGCGCCGCTGACCTCGGATGTCGCCGCCTTTGCCCGCCCGGTCTCGCATTGGGTGCATTCCTCGCCCAACGCCCGCAGCGTCGCCGCCGATGCTGCCCGTGCCGTGCAGGCCGCCCGCAACGCGCCCGGCCAGATCGCCAGCCTGATCCTGCCGGCCGACACCGCCTGGCTCGCCGCCGACAGGCCGGCCGCGCCGCTGCCCGTCCTCGGTCCCGCACCCGTCTCCGACAACGCCGTGGCGCAATCGGTGGCGGCCCTCAAGGCTGGCGGCCCCGTCGCCTTCCTGCTGCGCGGCGAGGCCCTGCGCGGCCGTGCACTCGCAGCCGCCGGCCGTATCGCCGCCAAGACCGGAGCGCGGCTGATCTGCGACACCTTCGTGCCGCGCGTCGAACGCGGCGCGGGGCGCATTCGCGTGGAAAGGCTGCCCTATCGCCCCGGCCCCGCCCTCGAATTCCTCGAGGGCACCCAGACCCTGATCCTGGTCGGGGCACAGGCGCCGATCGCCTTCTTCGCCTATCCGGGACAGCCGAGCGAATTGACGCCAACCGGCTGCCGGCCTCTCGTGCTCGCCTTTCCGCACGAGGACGGCACTGGCGCCCTCGAGGCCCTCGCCGAGGCGATCGGCGCCGCCACGCCCGGCAAGGCCTCCGCGCACGCCCCGCCTGCCTTGCCTGCCGATGGTCCTATCACGGCGGAGGGCATCATGCGCATCGCCGGCCATTTCCTGCCCGAGAACGCCATCATTTCCGACGAGACGATCTCCTCAGGCTTTCCCTTCTACCCGCTCAACGAGACGGCCGCCCCCCATGACAGCCTGCAGCTCTCCGGCGGGGCGATCGGCGACGGCATGCCGGTGGCCACCGGCGCCGCCATCGCCTGCCCCGACCGCAAGGTTGTGTCGCTGCAGGCCGACGGCAGCGCCATGTACACGCTGCAGTCGCTGTGGACGCAGGCGCGCGAAAAGCTCGACGTCACCACCGTCATCTACGCCAACCGGGCCTACAAGGTGCTGATGGACGAGGTGGCGGGCGTCGGCCTCGGCAGTGTCGGTCCCAGGGGTCAATCGATGTTCGACATCGGCAATCCCGATCTCGATTGGGTGAAGCTTGCCGAGGGCATGGGCGTGGAGGCGGTACGGGCGGAAAGCCATGCCGCCCTTGCCGCCGCCTTCAAGGCGGCGATGGGACAGCGCGGACCGAGATTGATCGAGGCAGTGCTGTAGGGGGCTGGTCTTCGGACCTCCCCCCGATCACACCCGCCCGCTCAGATGCCGCGCCTTGCGCAGTTCTGGGAACCAGTGCCACCACAGGCCGGCCACGGCGATGGTGGCGACGCCGCCGAAGATCACGGCGGGCACCGCACCGATCAGTCCGGCAGAGATGCCGGCGCGGAATTCGCCCAGTTCGTTGGAGGCACCGACAAAGACCTGGTTGACAGCGTTCACCCGGCCGCGCACCGCATCGGGGGTCCAGAGCTGGATCAGGGTCTCGCGCACATAGACGCTCACCATGTCAAAGCCCCCCATCAGCGCCATGGCGAGGATGGAAAGCCAGACCACGGTGGAGGCGCCGAACACAGCGGTAAACAGCCCGAACAGCGCTACGCAGACGAACATCACCACGCCGGCGTGGTCCTTGATCGGGTGGCGCAACAGCAGGGCCGCCACCACGATGGCACCGACGCCGGGCGCCGCCCTGAGCATGCCGAGCCCCCAGGGCCCGACATCGAGGATGTCGCGGGCATAAACCGGTAGCAGCGCCGAAGCGCCACCGAGCAGAACGGCGAACAGATCGAAGGAGATGGCGCCGAGCACGATCTTCTCGTGCCAGATATAGCGGAAGCCCGCCACCAGCGTCTCGAAGCTCGGCTTCTCCTTGGCTGCCTTCAATTGCGGCGGTGGCGCGATGGTGATGGTGAGCAGGGCAGCGAAGCCGAGCAGCACCAGCGCCGTGCCATAGGCGATATTGGCCGACAGGCCGTAGAGCAGGCCACCCGCGACCGGGCCGACCACGGTAGCGATCTGCCAGGACGAGGTGCTCCAGGCGATGGCGCTGGCCAAATCCTCCGCCGGCACCAGATTGGGCATCAGCGACTGCTGGGCCGGGCCGAAGAAGGCCCTGAGCGTGCCGAACACCACCAATGTGACGAAGATCGGCACGGCCGTCTGGCTGCCCCACAGGCCGAACAGCATCAAGGCCAGGGCGCACAGTGCTTCGCCTGCGAGGCAGAGCGCCATGATCCTGACGCGGTTGAAGCGATCGGCCACTGCGCCGGTGACCAGCACCAGGAGGAAGGCCGGCAGGAACTGCACCAGGCCGACGATGCCGAGATCGAAGGGATCGCGCGTGAGGTCATAGACCTGCCAGCCGACGGAAACGCCGATGATCTGGGCCGAAAAACTACCGAGGAAGCGCGCCAGCCAATAGCGCGCGAAACCGCCGTGACGGAAGGCGCCTGCGCGCGAAAAAGAAAGCTCTGGCATGTCCAAAACCGTGGGAGAGAGGCCTTCTTGTAGAAAGACAGCGGATTCGGGGCAAGTTCCCGCGAATGGAACCTAGCCATACCCGGAATATGCTTCCGGCAGCACCGCTATCGGGCCGATCACCGTCTGACGTTGATATCGCAGAGAAGGTCCACCTTCGAGTTTTCGGGGTGGTTCCACGTCATCCGCCCAATCGTCTTCGCTGCGATGGAGGGGATCGAAAGCAGTGCACCGCGGGAATTGGCGACTTGCAGCCCATATACACCTTGCTCCAGCACGACCTTGACCGTCCAATCCTCTTCGCGCAGATCCGGAAAGAGCAGAAGGGCGAGGCCTGTGGTTTTTTTCAGCTTTGCGGTGCCTTTGCCATCAAGGACGAACTCCATGGCATTGTCACCCTCGCGACAGATCATGGTCCTCTGCGGCGGCTGATCGGCGCAGACCGATTGAACCCAGCATGCTCCGACGATCGCCAACAGGGTGGTTTTCGCCAAGAGCGGTCGCCAGCGCTCCAGGCCGGGATATCGCAGCTTTGCCGAAGGCAGGAAGGCACCTCGCCGGATAGCCGCTTTCATCATGGGATTTGCCGCCTGCATCAACATCCTGGGGCATCGCAGCGAAAAGTGAGCGCCGATCTTAGAGCGTATCTTGTTTAAGTTGGTTCATAGCCCGCTGCCTGGAAGTAGTTCGCG
>NZ_JASGFM010000035.1:0-76852 GCF_047605565.1 Labrys sp. (in: a-proteobacteria) | reverse complement strand
TTTGGTGGAATCACCAAGAATCGCAAAGACGCGTCGAACCAAAGAGTTAGAGCAAACAAGCGTTCACACTTGAACGCGCTTTGCTCTAGAAGCCGGCGATCCCAGGATCATCCCAGATCCGACCGGCTGCCCTCCAGCGCCGCTACGGTCAGCGGGTTCTCTTCCCTCACGCCGAAACGCCGGCGCTTGCCGAGGACCTGCTCGACGATGGCGCGGGTATAGAGGCCCGGGCCGCTCGAATAGATGCGCCAGCCGCCGTCGACATCGACGGTCCCGGCCCTGACCCGGCCCCATTCGGCGCTGGCGACATAGCGGTCGGGGAAGGCGGCGTCGGAGGAAGAGAAATAGGTGTTGCGCTGGCGCCGCGAGGCATTGGGCAGGCGCTGCGTCACCGCGATCGGGTTGATCAAGGCCAGGCCATCCCAGACCTTCTTCGCCTCGCCATGCTTGGCCAGGGCCTCGCAATAGCGCAGATGGGCGTGCACATACATCAGGCCGATCTCGCGCCCGAAGAAGGACGAGGATTCGGCGCGGCGGAACAGCTTTTCCGGGCCGCCATTGTAGACGACGGGCCGATCCATCAGATGGGCGCCGTCCGGCAGCAACAGATGTTCCTCGATCAGCTTGAGGTGGTGGCGGGCCTGGTCGTGCGTGAACAGGCCGCCGATGATGGGCTGCGTCATCGAGATCAGCGAATAGGACAGGCCCGTCCTGGTGTCGCTGGGATGCAGCAGCAGTTCGACGCCGCCCTGCTTCGCATCGACCGGGGCTGTGTCGGTCTCGCCGGGAGCCGCCTCCGCCGCACCGAAGATCTCGGGATCGAACAGGCCATAGCCGGCCACCACGCCGTCGCGGATCAGGTGCTGGTTGAAATCGCCGCGCATCCGGGCGGCGAGGTCGGAAAGCTCGGTGCTGCGGGCCGTCTCGCCGCGGCGCTTGAGGATGGCAGAATAGCGCACGATCTGCTCGTAGAGCAGTGCCACCGTCCAGCTCGACACCATCCAGTCGCGCAGATGCGGATCGGCGGGCTGGAGCGAATCGTTCCAGTCGCCCTCGCCATAGCGCACCAGGTGCGTGCCGGGGATGAAGCTCGCCGTAACCGTCTCCAGAAGCTTGTCGACATGGGCAGCGAGCGTCGACCGCGTCGCGGTCGCTGCATTCTTGTCGTCGCGCCAGGGCGCCTGCGCCTCCAGCACGGCGAGGTCGCCGGTGGCCTCGACATAGTCGCACAGCGCCTTCAGCGGCCAGACGATGACGTCGCCATGGCTGTCGCCGGCCCGGATATAGGGATAGGGGTCGAGCATGAACCATTGCGGCCAGTCCCCCCGGCTCTGCGACTGTTCGCCGAAGAGGGTGAGGAGAATGTGGCGCACCTCGGCATCGTGCTCGAGGGCGAGCATCAGCTCGATCGGGCCCTGGCAGACGTCGCGGGTGCCCCAGGCGGCGCCGGTATATTGCTCCAGGCCGTGCGGCACGGTGAGATGCATCATGGCGTCATGGGCGAGCCAGGGCAGCATCAGATCCTGGGCCTCGACATCGGGGCCGCTGCCTTTCAGGCGCAGGTCGCGGGTGAGCAGGCTCCAGAATTGGCGCGCCGGGGCGAGCAGGCTCTCGGCATCCGGGCCGGCGGCAAAGCGCGCAGCCAGCTGTTCTCCCTCGGCGGTCGATGTCATCGAGCCGGTGACGGCGAAGACGAGTTCGTTGGTGGCGTGGGAGCGCAGGGCGACATAGGCGCCGTCGCGCGCCTTGCCGTCGACATAGAGGAGCTCGTCACCGCCCACGGTCTCGACCGCAGATGGCGTCGAGGTGACGAGGTGATAGGCCGCTTGCCTGTAAGTCTGCCCCCACAGCCAGTCCGAGCCGGGCGACAGGTTGATGCGCTTGTCCCTGGCATCGACGCTGATGGTGCCGGTCTGCTCATAGTCGCGCTCGCCCATCACCACATGGCCGAACACCAGGAAACGACAGGGCGCCCCTTCGACGGTGACACGCCATTGCATGGCGGGTGCGTCGCCGGCGGCAATGGCATGCACGGTGACGGTGCGCCCGGGCAGGCGATAGATCCATTTGGCGTCGTTGAGCCCGATGTCGAAGGCGCTCGGCACGGCCAGCAGTTTCCAGCCCTCGCCCGTGTCCATCAGGATGCGCAGGCCGCTGCCGCGCGTGATGTTGTAGGGATCGCGCGAGACCGAGAACAGCTTGTGGAAGGAGGTGTTGCCGATGGTGAGCTGCGCCCCGAACACGCCATGCATCCAGGCGGTGGAGCACAGGGTTGCATCGTCGAGCCGCATGCTGGTGCCGCTGCGCAGGAGGGCGCCATGGCGGCGCGGCACCTGGGCTTCCTTGGCAGCGAGCACGACATGCCGATTCTGCTCGCCCTCCGGCACGAAGAAGGACAGCAATGTGCCGTTCTGGACTTCCTCCGCCAGGCGCTCGGGGTAGCGGGCCGCGACGTCTCCGGCTTCGAGCGGGAGCACGGCCAGCGGGGCGGCGTCCTGCACGAGGCTGCGGGCGGGCTCGGTTGGCGAGGGGGCATCCGTGCCGACTTCCCCGGCCTGGGCGGCCGCGGCGATAGCCGCGGGCAGGTCGGTCGGGCCGGAAGCGGCGCGATGATCGGGCGTGAACGACGCGAAGAAGGTGATATCGGCCTTCGCACCCTGCCCGACACTGACGGGATTGGACTGCAGGGCGATGCAACCGACCTCGTGCTGGCGGCGCTGCGAAGGCAGGTCGGTGCTGAAGGCGGCGGCGAACGCGCCGGTGACGCGGTAATCCGGCCCCAGGACCTGGATCGCGTCGGTGGCGAAGGCCTTCGCGCCGCTGACGCAGCCCTGCACCAGCCAGGGGAATTTGCCGCCCTGCGACAGGTTCTGCCGGCTCATCAGCACCGGGCCGAGGGTTTCGTGATGCTCGACATGGTGGTCGAGATATTGCGAGACATAGGCCTCGCTGTTCATCAGGAAGCCGCGGCTGCCGAGGCCGACATCCTGGATGAGGACGAGGTCGCAGGGCTGGGCCGGCCCCGAGCCCGACAGTTCGACCTGCCAGAACCAGAGCGCCTCGCTGGGATGGAGTGCGAGCCTTACCCGATAGGCGATGCCGCCGGCCTCGCTTTGCCAGACCGCGCTGGAGCCAGACGCCGCGAACCGGCCCTTGGCACCGGGGCCGACCAGTTCCTGGACGAAGGGATTTGGGCCGCCGGCGCGCAGATAGAGCCGGCCGATGCCACCATGGACGGGCGATCCCAGCACTTGGTTGAGCGTGACCCGGTCCTTGCCGTCGTCATGCTCGATGGCGAAGACCGTGCCGTTCTCCACGAAGGAGACGCTGAGGCCGCCGCTGTTTCGAATGGTCCTGAGCTGGAGGTCCTTTTCGCGCGGGATCGAAAATTGGCGCGTGCTGCCATCCGCCATGGCCTGTCTCCTCAAGCTGGCCGGCCGATGCAGACACCTGCGAATCGCAGCGCCATCGGTCGACCTTGTCAGGACGCTACTCGGGAGGCAAAAGCGGGTCCTGTCAACGATTCCGGAGTGACACATTCCAACTACACAGGGTGCACGCTCGGGGCCGGGAACGCGACGCTGGTCACCCCTTCGCCCCGTTCTTACGGGGAGAAGGTAAGGATGAGGGGCAGCTCGACCTCGTAAATTGAAGGCATTGCGTAGCCCCTCACCTCTATCCTCTCCCCGTAAACGGGGCGAGGGGGCGCAAGTGTTGAGCCTTTTCGGCGTCCGGTCATCTCGCCCAACCCCTATCCTCCCGCCTGGACGTCCCGTCCGCATCTTGCCCCCGAGCTGGCCGCGCATCTGAGGGAAAAACAAGACAGAACAGGACGAGATAGGCTTGTTGCACAAGACGTGGCTGCGCTATAATTTATTCTGAAGAAAGAAATTCCACTGTCCGTAAACCATCGAAAGCTCGCCATGACCGAATTGATCGACGGCAACGTCCATGCGGCCAATGTCCGCGCCCGCACCAAGGTACGCGCGGAGGCCTTTGCCGCCGCCCATGGCCGCAAGCCGCGCCTCGACGTGGTGATCGTCGGCAACAATCCGGCGAGCCGGGCCTATGTGAACACCAAGGCCAAGATGGCGCATGAGACGGCGATCGACGGCCGTCTGATCGAATTGCCCGAAACCGTTTCCAAGGAAGAGCTGCTCGGCGTGATCGCGGGCCTCAACGCCGATGAGGGCGTCGACGGCATCCTGGTGCAGCTGCCGCTGCCCGACCATCTCGACGGCCAGATGATGATCGATGCCATCCATCCGGCCAAGGATGTCGACGGCTTCCATCCGATGAATGTCGGCAAGCTCTTCACCGCGTCCAGGATCGACCCGGAAGCGATGCTGATCCCCTGCACCCCGCTCGGCTCGCTGCTGATGCTGCTCGACACCGTGGGCAAGGAAGGGCTTTCCGGCAAGAAGGCCGTGGTCGTCGGCCGCTCCAACATCGTCGGCAAGCCGATGGGTGCGCTCCTGCTCGCCTATGATTGCACGGTGACGACAGCCCATTCGCGCACCAAGGACCTGCCCGCCGTCTGCCGCGAGGCCGATATCCTGGTCGCCGCCGTCGGCCGGCCCGAAATGGTCAAGGGCGACTGGATCAAGGATGGCGCCGTGGTCATCGATGTCGGCATCAACCGCGTGCCCACCGAGGATGGCAAGGGCCGCATCGTCGGCGACGTCGCCACCAAGGAAGCCATGGGCAAGGCCTCCCACATCACCCCGGTTCCCGGCGGCGTCGGCAAGATGACCGTCGCCTGCCTGCTGCACAACACCATCGTGGCGGCGGAAGCCAGAGTGAAGGGGTAAGCGCCAAAAACCTTCTCCCCTTGCGGGAGAAGGTGGCCGAGCACAGCGAGGACGGATGAGGGGTGTTAGCGCATCCCTGCAGTGGTCGTGTTTCTCCCCTCATCCGCCCCTTCGGGGCACCTTCTCCCGCAAGGGGAGAAGGCTTATCGAAGCTCATTGCTCAGCCGCCCCTCCAGCAGATCGAGCACGGTGCGCGCCGCGTCGAGCACCGGCGTGCCCGGGCCGAACACGGCCGAGACCCCGGCCTCGCGCAGGAAATCATAGTCCTGGCGTGGAATGACGCCGCCGCAGACCACGGCGATATCGGCCCGGCCGCGCGCCTTCAGCTTTTCGATCAGCTGGGGCAGCAGCGTCTTGTGGCCGGCCGCGAGCGAGGAGACGCCGACGACGTCGACCTTCTCGGCCAGGGCCAGGTCGACAGCCTCGTCCGGGGTCTGGAACAGCGGGCCGGCGACCACCTCGAAACCCATGTCGGTGAAGGCCGAGGCGACCACCCGGGCGCCGCGGTCATGGCCGTCCTGGCCAAGCTTGGCCACCAGGATGCGCGGCTTGGCCCCGCGTTGTGCCGTGAAATTGGCGATGCGGCCGGCAAGGATTTCCACTTCCGGCCCTTCGCCGAAAGCAGGGCGATAAATGTCCGCCACCACCTTGGGACGGGCGCTGTGGTCGCCGAATTCGGCCCTGAGCGCGTCGGAAATCTCGCCCACCGTGGCGCGGTGGCGAGCCGCTTCGACGGCCGCCTCCAGGAGATTGCCGGTGCCTGAACGGGCCACCTCGGTGAGGACGGCAAGGGCCTTGGCCAGCGCCTGCGGGTCGCGCCGGCGCCGGACATCCGCCAGGCGCCGAATCTGCGCGGCGCGCACGGCATGATTGTCGATGTCGAGGCTGTCGATCGCGGGCTCGTCCTCGAGCTGGTAGCGGTTGACGCCGACCACCACCTCGTCGCCGCGGTCGACGGCCGCCTGCCGCTTGGTTGCGGCCTCCTCGATCAGGCGCTTGGGCAGGCCGGCCGCCACCGCCGCCGTCATGCCGCCCATCGCCTCGACCTCCTCGATCAGCGCCCAGGCCTGGCTGGCCAGATCATGGGTGAGGCTTTCGAGATAATAGGAACCGGCCAGGGGATCGACCACCTTGGTCACGCCGGTCTCGTGCTGCAGGATGAGCTGGGTGTTGCGGGCGATGCGGGCCGAGAATTCCGTCGGCAGCGCGATCGCCTCGTCGAAGGAATTGGTGTGCAGCGATTGCGTGCCGCCGAGGGCCGCCGCCATCGCCTCATAGGCGGTGCGCACGATGTTGTTGTAGGGATCGCGCTCGGCCAGCGAGACGCCCGAGGTCTGGCAATGGGTGCGCAGCATCAGCGATTGCGGATCCTTGGGGCCGAACTCGGTCATGATACGCGACCACAGCAGCCGGGCCGCGCGTAGCTTGGCCACCTCCATGAAGAAATTCATGCCGATGGCGAAGAAGAAGGAGAGCCGCCCGGCGAAGGCGTCGACGTCGAGCCCCTTGGCCAGCGCCGCCCGCACATAGTCGCGGCCATCGGCCAGGGTGAAGGCGAGCTCCTGCACCAAAGTCGCTCCCGCCTCCTGCATGTGGTAGCCGGAAATCGAGATCGAGTTGAAGCGCGGCATCTCCTTGGCGGTATAGGTGATGATGTCGGCGACGATGCGCATCGAGGCGGCGGGCGGGTAGATATAGGTGTTGCGGGTGATGAATTCCTTGAGGATGTCGTTTTGAATCGTGCCCGATAGTTTCGCGCGCGATACGCCCTGTTCCTCGCCGGCCACGATGAAGAAGGCCAGCACCGGCAGTACCGCCCCGTTCATGGTCATGGAGACCGACATCTCCTCGAGTGGGATGGCGTCGAACAGGATCTTCATGTCCTCGACGCTGTCGATGGCGACGCCGGCCTTGCCGACATCGCCCTCCACGCGCGGATGGTCGGAATCATAGCCGCGATGGGTGGCGAGGTCGAAGGCGACGGAGAGACCCTTCTGCCCGGCGGCGAGCGCCTTGCGGTAGAAGGCGTTGGAGGCCTCTGCCGTGGAGAAGCCGGCATATTGGCGGATGGTCCAGGGCCGGCCGGCATACATGGTTGCGCGCGGGCCGCGCAGGTAAGGCTGCTGTCCCGGCAGGGAACCGAGATGGCCGACGCCGGCGAGATCGGCCTCGGTATAGAGCGGCTTGACCGCGATGCCCTCCGGGGTCTGCCAGGTCAGGCTGTCGGGATCGGCCTTGACCTCCTTCCTGGCGAGTGCGCGCCAATCTTCGAGCGCGGTGTCGGCTGTGGAAGTCGGTGCAGACATGGCGGATCCTGACATGGCTGGCCTCATTCGAATTCGAGGATGAGTTCGTCGACGGCGAGACTGGCGCCTTCGGCCACGGCGATGCGGCTGATCGTGCCGGCCTTCTCGGCGCGCAACACGTTCTCCATCTTCATCGCCTCGATGGTGGCGAGCGCCTGGCCCGCTTCCACCGCTTCGCCTTCGCTGACGGTGATGGCCGCGACCACGCCTGGCATCGGGCAGAGCAGCAGCTTGGAGGTATCGGGCGGAATTTTCTCGCGCATCAGGCGGGCAAGCTCGGCGACGCGGGGACTGCGCACCTGCACCAGGACGTCGCGGCCATGCCAGCGCAGGCGCAGCCCGCCGGCGGTGATGCCGACCTTCACCGCCATGGCCTCGCCACCGACGCTGAACTGGCCGAGCGCCTGGCCGGGCGTCCAGCGGCTGGTGACGGCCAGCAACAGGCCGCCTTCGAAGACGACATGATAGCCGCCGTCGACCGCATCGATGGTGAAGGGCAGGGCCCGGCCTGCCAGAGTGGCGACGAAGTCGCGGCCGATGGCGCGCCGGTGATTGTCCATGGCGCCGGTGATGGCGCTGTCGCGGTGCTGGCGGATATGGCTGATCACCGCGGCCACGGCTGCCAAGCGCGGCAGGTCGGCGTCTCCAGGCTCGACGCCGGTAAAGCCCCCCTCATATTCCTCGGCGATGAAGGCGGTGGTCAGCCTTCCGGCGCGGAAACGCTCATGATCGGCCAGGGCCGCGAGGAAAGGCAGGTTATGGCCGATGCCCTCCAGCTCGAACTGGTCGAGGGCACGGGCGAGGGCATCGATCGCCTCCAGGCGGGTCGGGGCATAGGCGCACAGCTTGGCGATCATCGGATCGTAATGGATCGAGATCTCGCCACCTTCCTGCACGCCGGCATCGACCCGCACCAGGCCGCCCTCGCCATCCGGTCCTTCGGCGGGCGGGCGATAGCGGCTCAGGCGTCCGATCGAAGGCAGGAAGTTGCGATAGGGGTCCTCGGCATAGACGCGCGCCTCCATGGCCCAGCCGGTGAGGCGGACCTCGTCCTGGCTGAGGGGCAGGCGCTCGCCGGCGGCGACGCGGATCATCGCCTCCACCAGATCGAGGCCGGTGACCAGTTCGGTCACCGGATGCTCGACCTGCAGGCGGGTGTTCATCTCCAGGAAGTAGAAATTGCGGTCCTTGTCGACGATGAACTCCACCGTGCCGGCGGAGTGGTAGCCGACGGCGCGGGAGAGGGCCACGGCCTGCTCGCCCATGGCGCGCCTTGTCGTCTCGTCGAGGAAGGAGGAGGGCGCTTCCTCGATGACCTTCTGGTTGCGGCGCTGGATCGAGCATTCGCGCTCGCCCAGATAGATCAGATTGCCATGCTGGTCGCCCAGCACCTGGATCTCGATATGGCGCGGCTCGGTGACGAATTTCTCGACGAAGATGCGGTCGTCGCCGAAGGAGGACTTGGCCTCCGAGCGCGAGGCGCGGAAACCTTCGCGGGCCTCGGCGTCGTTCCAGGCGATGCGCATGCCCTTGCCGCCGCCGCCGGCGGAGGCCTTGATCATCACGGGATAGCCGATCTCGGCGGCGATACGGGCGGCCTCGGACGCGTCCTCGATCAGGCCCATATGGCCTGGAACCGTCGACACGCCGGCTTCGGCTGCGAGCTTCTTGGAGGTGATCTTGTCGCCCATCGCCTCGATCGCCTTGGGCGGCGGGCCGATGAAGGCGACGCCCTCCTCGGCGAGCGCGTTGGCGAAGGCGGCGTTCTCCGACAGGAAGCCATAACCCGGATGCACCGCATCGGCACCCGTCTCACGGATCGCAGCGAGTATGGCGTCGATCTTGAGATAGGACTGCGCCGAAGCCGACGGGCCGATGCGCACGGCCTCGTCGGCCTCGCGCACATGCACGGCATCGTGGTCGGCGTCGGAATAGACGGCGACGGTGGCGATGCCGAGCTTGCGCGCACTGCGGATGACGCGGCAGGCGATCTCGCCGCGATTGGCGATGAGGATCTTCTTGAACAAAACGGGCGTGGTCACGGTGTCGATCCTCACAGCGGCATGGTGTCGTGCTTGCGCCAGCGCGTCTCCACCGTTTTGCGGCGCAGGGCGGCGAAGGCGCGGGCGATGCGCTTGCGCGAGGTGTGCGGCAGGATCACCTCGTCGATGAAGCCGCGCTCGGCCGCGATGAAGGGATTGGCGAAGCGGGCCTCGTAGTCCCGGGCGCGCTCGGCGATCTTGGCGGCATCGCCGAGCTCGGCCCGATGCAGGATCTCGGCCGCGCCCTTGGCGCCCATCACGGCGATCTCGGCCGTGGGCCAGGCATAGTTGACGTCGGCGCCGATATGCTTGGACGCCATGACGTCATAGGCGCCGCCATAGGCCTTGCGCGTGATCAGCGTCACCATCGGCACGGTGGCTTGGGAATAGGCGAAGAGCAGCTTGGCGCCGTGCTTGATCACTCCGCCATATTCCTGGCCGGTGCCCGGCAGGAAGCCGGGCACGTCGACCAAAGTCAGGATCGGGATGGAGAAGGCGTCGCAGAAGCGCACGAAGCGCGCGCCCTTGCGCGAGGAATCGATGTCGAGGCAACCGGCCAGCACCAAAGGCTGGTTGGCGACCACGCCGACGGTCTGGCCCTCGATGCGGATGAAACCGGTGACGAGGTTGCGGGCGAAGGCTTCGCCCACCTCGAAGAAATCGCCCTCGTCGGCGACGGCCAGGATCAGCTCCTTCATGTCGTAGGGCCTAGTGGAGCTGTCGGGCACCAAAGTGTCCAGGCGCATCTCCAGCCGCGACGGGTCGTCGTGGAAGGGCCGCACCGGCGGCTTGTCGCGGTTGTTGAGCGGCAGGAAGTCGAACAGGCGCCGGATCTCCTCCAGCGCCTCGACGTCATTGTCGAAGGCGCCGTCCGCCACCGAGGATTTCTGGGTATGGGTGCGGGCGCCGCCGAGTTCCTCGGCGCTGACCACCTCGTTGGTGACGGTCTTCACCACGTCGGGGCCGGTGACGAACATGTAGGAAGTGTCGCGCACCATGAAGATGAAGTCGGTCATCGCCGGTGAATAGACCGCGCCGCCGGCACAGGGGCCCATGATCACCGAGATCTGCGGCACCACGCCGGAGGCCTCGACATTGCGCTTGAACACATCGGCATAGCCGGCCAGCGAAGCGACGCCTTCCTGGATGCGGGCGCCGCCCGAATCGTTGAGGCCGATCACCGGCGCGCCGTTGCGCAGGGCCATGTCCATGATCTTGCAGATCTTCTGGGCATGGGTCTCGGACAGCGAGCCGCCGAGCACGGTGAAATCCTGGCTGAACACATAGACGAGGCGTCCGTTGATCGTGCCCCAGCCGGTGACCACGCCATCGCCGGCGACCTTCTGGTTCGCCATGCCGAAATCCACGGCACGATGGGTGACATACATGTCGAACTCCTCGAAGGAGCCCTCGTCGAGCAGGACTTCCAGGCGTTCCCGGGCTGTCAGTTTGCCCTTGGCATGCTGGGCTTCGATGCGCCTGAGGCCGCCGCCGAGCCTCGCCTCCTCGCGGCGGCTTTCCAACTGTTCGAGGACGGCGCGCATCGGGCTTGCTCCACACGGTTCGACATTGCCTGGATCGACATCTCTCGCTGCCCAGCACGGCCCACGGAGGCATGAAACGCTGTCCTTGTCATGCCCGGGCTTGACCCGGGCATCCAGCGGCTCCCGTTTCATTGTCTCGAAAGGGGTTGGATTGCCGGGTCAAGCCCGGCAATGACAAGCGTCTAGGCAATTCGATCCTTCACGGGAGGAACCATTAGCTTTTCTGCGCTCTTTGTTCTTGCTTGAAAGAGTGCGAATGCATGATTTATGCTAAATTGGATTGCAAATTGCGAAATTGCGAATATGGCCGGCAAACTCTTCATCGGCGCCCGCCTCAGGGCCATCCGCGAGGCCGCCCACGCCACCCAGGCGGCGTTCGCTCAGCGGCTCGGCATCTCCACCTCCTATCTCAACCAGATGGAGAACAACCAGCGCCCCCTCTCGGCCGCGGTGCTGCTGGCGCTGGCCGAGCGTTTCGACATCGATATCGCCACCATCGCCCAGAGTGACGGCGACCGCCTGCTCTCGGCCCTGAACGAGGCCCTGGCCGATCCGCTCTTCGACGCTTTGGCGCCGAGCCTGCAGGAATTGAAGCTGGTCACCCAGAACGCGCCGGGCTTTGCCCATGCCCTGATCACCGCGCACCAGGCCTACAGGCGCAATTCCGAGCAATTGGCGAGCCTGGACGGACGGTTGGCGGGCGGCCTGTCCGAGCCGACGCCCTATGAGGAAGTGCGCGATTTCTTCCACTTCCTCGACAATTACGTGCATGAGCTCGACACCGCCGCCGAAGCCCTGGCCGAGCGCCTGGGGCTGCCCCGCCGCGAGCCCGGCGCCGCCTTCACCGCTCATCTCGAAAGCCGCCACCGGGTCAGGGTGATGCAGGCGCCGGCCGAGGAAGGCATCATCCGCGGCTTCGACAAGGAGGCGCGGGTGCTGCGCCTGCATCCCTATTCCCCTGCCGCCACCCGTCATTTCCAGCTCGCTTTCCAGATCGCCGCCTTGGAAGCGGAAGCCGAGATTGCGTCCATCCTGGCCGGAGCCGACTGGCGCAGCGCCGAGGCAGTGGAGATCGCCCGCATCGGCCTCACCAATTATTTCGCCGGCGCGCTGACCCTGCCCTACCGGGCTTTTCTCGCTGCGGCCCGGGAGTTGCGCCACGACCTCGAACTCCTCGCGGCGCGTTTCGGCGCCAGCCTCGAGCAGGTGGCCCATCGCCTCTCCACCCTGCAGCGGCCGGGCTTCAAGGGCGTGCCGGTGTTCTTCGCGCGCATCGACCGGGCCGGCAACATCACCAAGCGCCACAGCGCGGCCAAGCTGCAATTCGCCCGCTTCGGTTCCGCCTGCCCGCTCTGGAACGTGCACCAGGCCTTCGAGGCGCCGGGCCGCATCATCCGCCAGCTCGCCGAGACGCCGGACGGCGAGCGCTATCTCAGCGTCGCCACCGAGATCGCCAAGGGCGGCGGCGGCTTCAACGCGGCCCAGCGTCGCTATGCCATCACGCTCGGCTGCGAGATCGCCTATGCCCGGGACTTCGTCTATGCCGACGGTCTCGATCTTTCCAACCAGGCGGGTTTCGATCCGATCGGCATCTCCTGCCGCATCTGCGAGCGCCAGCACTGCCACCAGCGCGCCGTGCCGCCCCTGAAGGCGCATCTGGCGGTGAATCATGACCGGCGCGAAATCGTGCCCTATCGCATCGTCTAGGCTGGCTGCGATGGGGTGGAGCCCGAGAGCCCGGCTGTTTCACTGGATCACGGCGATCGCGATCACCGCGCAATGGATCATCGGCCTCTTCCTGCTCGGCGGCATGGCCATGGCGGGCAATGCCTGGCTGACGGCCCATCTCTCGCTCGGCCTGGTCCTCCTGGCGCTGACCCCGCTTCGGCTCGTCTCCCGGCTGTTCGACCATGCGCCGCGCCACGTTCGCTCTCCGCTTGCCGCGATCGTGGCGGGTCTCGCTCACGCCGGTCTCTATGCCTTGCTCCTGCTCGTGCCGCTCACGGGCTGGCTCGGCTATCGCCCGGCGCCGTTCATGCCGCCGCCGCTCGCCTTCGACCTGCTGCCCATGCCCGTACTGACGGGGCTGGAGGGCGTGTCACCGCGCACGATGCTGAGTCTGCATGCCCAGCTGACCTGGGCGCTCGTCGCCCTCGTCGTCGTCCATGTGCTGGCGGTCTTGTTCCACGCGGTCGTGCTGCGTGACGGCACCCTCGGCGGCATGCTGCATGGGCGCAACCGTGGCGCTGCCGATCGCAGGCCATAGACGTGTGCGGGAAGCGGGCCCGGCTTGTCTCTCGACATCCTCTCGCGAAATCGCTACGCGGGGATTGAAAACATCAGGAAAGGCGCCGCCATGCTATTCGTCATCCAATGCGAAGACATTCCCAATGGTCTCGAACTCAGGCAGGCGACGCGCCCGGCGCATCTCGATTATCTGAAGACGCAGGACGCCCATATTCTCGGCGCCGGCCCCTTCCTGGATGCCGAGGAGAAGATGGTAGGCTCGCTCCTCATCGTTGATTTCCCCAGCGAGGCCGAGGCCCGGACCTTTGCCGAGAACGATCCCTATGCCAAGGCCGGCCTGTTCGCCTCCACCAGCATCCGCCGCTGGCGCTGGGGCATCAAGCCCCCGGCCGGCCTCTGATCCGGGCAGGAGCAGACCATCATGGCCCATTGGCTGATCAAGTCCGAACCGGAAGTATGGAGCTGGGACCAGCAGGTCGCCGCCGGCGCCAAGGGCACGCCCTGGGACGGCGTGCGCAACCATGCCGCCAAGCTCAATCTCATGGCGATGAAGAAGGGCGACAAGGCCTTCTTCTACCATTCCAACGAGGGCAAGGCCGTCGTCGGCGTCGCCGAAGTGGCACGCGAGCACTATCCGGACCCGGCCACGCCCGGCCAGCCCTGGGTGCTGGTCGACTTCAAGGCGGTGGCGCCCTTCCCCAAGCCGGTGACCTTGGCCGACGTCAAGGCCGAGCCGAGGCTCGCCAACATGGCGCTGGTGAAGCTGTCGCGCCTCTCCGTGCAGCCCGTGACGGACGAAGAATGGCAGCTCGTCTGTGCGATGGGCGGCTACAAGGGCTGAATTCGGTGGACGGGGCGGCCCGATGATCGACTCTCATGTCATCCGAGCTGTTGCCTTCGACGCCTATGGCACGCTGGTGGAGATCACCGATAAGCGTCGCCCGTACGAGCGCGTTGCTCGGGCGAGAACGATTAATCCCCTCGTCTCGCCCATCACCCAGGAGCTTGATCTGATCGCCTTCGCCGATCGTTGCGGCCTTGTGCTCAATGCGCAATGGCAGTCTGATCTTGCAGCGGAGCTGAAGTCCATTCGCCCCTTCGAAGAAGGTCGGGATGTGCTGACCGCCCTGCATCGCGCCGGCTATCGTGTCGCTGTCGCTTCCAACCTTGCTTTGCCCTACGAGACCCCGATCCGGGCTTGCTATGGCGACCTGCTGGACGTTGCTTGCCTATCCTTCGAGATCGGTGCAGCCAAGCCCGACGCCCCTTTCTACCGGGCGCTATGCCGGCAGCTGGACTGTGAGCCGCAGGAAATCCTGATGGTTGGCGATAGCTGGCGAAGCGACTATCAAGGCGCAACGCGGGCCGGACTGCAGGCGCTGCATCTCGATCGCCGCGGCGTCGGGCCGGCGGGGCGGGAGGCCATCACCATCACGGATCTCCGCCGCCTGCTCGCCATCCTGCCGGCGTGAACGTCACTTTATTGGACTTGCTTGTCATGATTACTCTTCGCACCTCCCGCCCGGCGGACGTGCCCTTCCTGCTTGAGATCTGGCGCAGGTCGGTGAGGGCGACCCATGATTTCCTGCTGCCCGGTGATTTCGAGGCGATCGAGAAGCTAGTCGCCAATGATTATCTGCCGGCCGCGCCCCTGCATGTTGCCGCCGATGGCGACGACCGGCTGCTCGCCTTCATGGGCATATCGGATCGCCATATCGATTCGCTGTTCATCGACCCCGACAGCCGCGGCCAGGGTATCGGCACCTTGCTGGTTCGCCATGCCAAGGAGCAAGGCGAGGGCTCGTTGAGCGTCGACGTCAACGAGCAGAACACGCAGGCCGTCGGCTTCTACCGCCACCTCGGCTTCATCGAGACGGGCCGCTCCCCGCTCGATGGCGACGGACGCCCCTATCCGCTGCTGCATATGCGCCTGGATTAGGCATCGTCCGGAAATAACGGAAGCACCACCTTTGTCATGCCCGGGCTTGACCCGGGCATCCAGGGGCCTTGCCTTCGACATCTGAGAGCAGGAACTGGATTGCCGGGTCGAGCCCGGCAGTGACAAAGGCCGAGCCAATTCGGTTCGTTTGTTGACGGATGATCCTCAGTTTTTCGGACCCTTGCCCTGCTTCGCCGCAACGAAGTCGAGGAAGGCCCGCAGCGGCGGGGCCATCTGGCGGCGGCTGGGATAATAGAGGTGGAAGCCCGGAAAGGGCGGCGACCAGTCAGCCAGGACATGGACGAGCCGGCCGGAGTCGAGCCCGGCGCGGATCTGGTGCTCGAACAGATAGGCGATGCCGACGCCGGCGAGCGCCGCCAGGCAGGCGACCTCCGGTTCGTTGACGATCAGGGGACCTTCGACGGCGGCTTCGAGGGGGCGGCCTTCACGCTCGAACTCCCAATGATAGAGGCTGAGATCGGTCGGCCAGCGGAAATTGATGCAGCGGTGCCGGGCGAGGTCGTGCGGGGTCACGGGTGTGCCGTGGCGGGCGAGATAGGCCGGGGCGGCCACGGCCATCAGCCGGAGTTCGCCCCCGAGCCGCACGGCGATCATGTCCTTTTCCACCATCTCGCCGAGCCGCACGCCGGCATCGAAGCGATTGGCCACGATGTCGATTAGCCGGTCCTCGCTGACGAGATCCAGCGTGATGTCGGGATAGGCGTCGAGGAAAGGGCCGATCAGCGGCCCGATGACATGGATGGCGGCGATGCGGGTGGCGTTGATGCGCAGGAGGCCGGCAGGGCTGTCGCGCAGGCTCCTGACGTCGGCGACGGCGGCGTCGAGATCAGACAGCGCCGGGCGCAACCGGGCGAGGAAGCGCTCGCCGGCCTGGCTCGGTGCCACGCTGCGGGTGGTGCGGTTGAGGAGGCGAACGCCGAGCCTCTCCTCTAGCAAACGGATGGTCTGGCTCAGGGCGGAGGGGGAAAGCCCGAGATGAGCGGCCGCTCGCGCGAAGCTGCCATGCTCGACCACGGCGACGAAAGCCCGCAGTTCCACATGTTCGCTGCCTCGCATTCTATACGCCCTTCTTCATAAGCTATGCGTATTCTATAGCATTAACGAAGCAGTCTCCAGGGAGCATCTTGCCGGCAACGTCGCAACGGAGGATGACCCCCATGACGCTCGCTTTGGATGACTACCGCCTGCTCGGCCGCTCGGGCCTCAGAATATCCCCGCTGTCGCTGGGCACGATGACCTTCGGCACGGATTGGGGCTGGGGTGCCGATGAGGCGGAAGCCCGCCGCATCTTCGATACCTATGTCGATCGCGGCGGCAATTTCATCGACACCGCCAACCAATATACCAACGGTACGTCCGAGCGCTTCGTCGGCACCTTCGCCGCCGACCGCCGCGACCGGCTGGTGATCGCCACCAAATACACGCTGCCCTCCCGCCCGGGCGATCCCAATTCCGGCGGCAACCACCGAAGGAGCATGGTGCGTTCGGTCGAGGACAGTCTGAAGCGGCTCCGCACCGATTATATCGACCTGCTCTATCTGCACGCCTGGGACTTCACCACGCCGGTGGAGGAAGTATTGCGCGGCCTCGACGACCTCGTGCGCTCGGGCAAGATCGTCTATGCCGGCATTTCGGATGCTCCGGCCTGGCAGATCGCCCGCATGCAGACCATCGCCGATCTCCGCGGCTGGGCGCCGCTGATCGCCCTGCAGGTCGAATACAATCTGATCGAGCGCACGATCGAGCGTGAGCTGGTGCCGATGGCCCGCGATCTGGGCCTCGGCGTCATTCCCTGGTCGCCGCTGGCCAGCGGCGTGCTCGCCGGCAAATACAGCCGGGCCGATCTCGACGACAGCGGCGGCTCGGCCGAAGCTTCCGGCACCCGCCGCAACGTCGCGCTCGGCAATGGGGCGCTCACCGTACGCGGTCTCGATATCGCCGACGTGGTCAAGGCGGTTGCCGGCGAGACCGGGCATACGCCCTCGCAGGTGGCCCTGGCCTGGACCCTGACCAATCCGGCGGTCGCCTCGCCCCTCGTCGGCGCGCGCACCCTGGCCCAGCTCGAGGACAATCTTGGTGCGCTCGAGGTGACGTTCTCGGACGAGCAGCGCAGCCGGCTGGAGGCGGCCAGCGCCATCGAACTCGGCTTCCCGCACGACTTCCTCAATCGTCCGCTGACACGCAATGTGATGTTTGGCGGGCTGAAGATCCCGACGCGGGGGTGAAAAGGACTATTTTTCAATAGAAAAGGTCGCGCCGCCCCTCAAACCAAGCTTGCTGCCGCCTTCCCTTCAATGCAGGGTCGCCTCCTCGATATGTTTGAGCTTGTCGGGATTGCGGGTGACGTAGATGCCGACGATCCGGCCATCGCGGATGTCGAGGGCGGTGGTCTGCAGCGTGTCGTCGCGTTCGATGGTGATGAAGCCCGGCAGGCCGTTGATATAGGTGAAGCGCACCAGCTTCGACATGGTCTCGGCGAAGTAATGCGCCAGGCCCGCCTGCAGCTTCATCACGTCCTCGATGCCGAAGATCGGCTTCATCGCGGCCGGCTTCTTGCCACCACCGTCGGAATGCACGGCGACATCGGCGGCCAGCAAAGCCTGGAGCGCCGTCATGTCGCCGCTGCGCGAGGCCGCGAAGAAGGCGTGGGCGATCTCCAGGCCCCGCTCCTTCGGCATGTCGAAACGCGGCCTGGAGGCACGAACATGGGTGCGTGCCCGGCTGGCGAGCTGGCGGCAGGCGGCGGCATCGCGTCCGATCGTCTCGGCGATCTCGTCGAAAGAAACGCCAAAGACGTCGTGAAGCAGGAAGGCGGCGCGTTCCAGCGGGGAGAGCCGCTCGAGCGCCAGCAGCAGGGGCAGGGTGACGTCCTCGACCTCGTCACCACCCTCCTCGATCACCGGCTCGGGCAGCCAGGGACCGATATAGGTCTCGCGCTGGCGCCGGGCCGATTTGAGCACGTCGAGGCAGAGCCGGGTGACGGTACGGGTGAGGAAGGCCAAGGGCACGCGCACCTCGCTGCGATCCGCGTCGAGCCAGCGCAGGAAGGCATCCTGCACCACGTCCTCGGCATCGGCGACCGATCCCAGCATGCGATAGGCGATACGGATCAGGCGCGGCCGCAAGGGGTCGAAGCTTGCGGCCGCATCGCTCTGGAGAGCGCCCGCCATCAGGCCGCCGCTTTCGCGCGCACCGAATGCACGGCATTGAAGCCGACATTGACCCGGTTCCAGCCATTGATGGCGACGATCAGCAAAGTGAGCTTCACCTGTTCCTCCTCGGTGAACTGCGCCTTCACCTGCTCATAGACATCGTCGGGCGCGCGCTTGTCGGCGACCAAAGTGAGGGCTTCCGTCCAGGCCAGGGCTGCGCGTTCGCGCTCGTTATAGAGCGGCGATTCGCGCCAGGCGTCGAGCAGATAGAGCCGTTCCTCGCTCTCGCCAAGCTTGCGCGCATCGAGGGCGTGCATATGCAGGCAGAAGCCGCAGCCATTGATCTGGGAAGCGCGCATCTTGACCAGTTCCATCAGGCTCACCTCGAGGCCATCGATGCCGGTCGAAAAATCGAGCCACTGCTTCATGATGGCGGGCGAGGCGGCGAAGGGGTTCAGTCTGGCTTTCATGATCATGTCCTCTTGATCGGTTTGCACGGACATGACGAGCCGGCCTCCGCCGCTGTGACATGGAGGCGAAATTTTTTGAGCCAGATTCTGGAATAGGCGCCTCGATGCGAGCGCAAACTGCGATCCGGGTGGATTTCAGCCTGCCATAACTATTTGTTTTAAAAAGTTTATTTAGCCCGGCTGCCGACAGGCCCTCCCGGAAAGGGTTTCAGCCTGCTCGCGAGCCTGCAAGAGACCGTGGCAAGGAGGCCAGGAACAGGACAACGCAGACACAAAGCAGGACGATGTCCTTGAACAGGAACTCCCCGGTCAGATTCCAGGCCATCGGATCGCTCGACAGGCTCCATTGCACCACCCCGGGTGTGGTGAAGAAGAACGACCAGGTGATCGCGAAGGTGACGATGCCCATCAGCGAACCGGCAGCCGACAGGATCGGGCTGAACGCCCCTGCCGCAAGCAGCGCCGCAATGGCGAACTCGGCAACACCGAGGAAATACGCTTCACCCCGCAGGCCGAGCAGCGACAACCATGAGATGAAGGGGCTGTTGGTAATGAATTGGGCAATGCCCTGGGCCGACTGCAATGTGAATTTCTGCATGCCGAACGACACGAAGATTATCACCATGACCCAGCGGAGAATCGCCAGAAAACGATAGGAGCCGCTTCCGTTTTCCGAGATGTGGAAGACTGTATTCATGTGGGTCACTTCTTTCCTTTTTGGCATAGTGATTTCGAAGGCGCGCTGATGCGCGTTCCTCGCAACCACTACGTTGGGAAAGAACCGGCGTTACGTTGATCCGGTGTTTGGCGGCTCACAATGACATGTATGGGCGGTCCGCGCTTATGGCGGACTCGAGAAGTGGCGTGCTCTCGTCAGCGCAGCTTGGCGGCGATATGCCCGGCGAGCTGGTCGAGGGCCGAGCTCATCGCCTCGACTTGGGCGGGCGCTCCCGCATCGGCCGGGGGCACGGCGATATTGGCCTGGGCCGCCGCGCTGCGGCCGCCATTGCGGTAATGCAGACGCCATTGTGCCTGCAGCAGCACGACGCCTTCTGCATTGGTGTCGAAGCGGCTCACCGAGAGCTCCAGCGTCGCCGATTCCTTGCCGGATACCGTCTGGCTGGTGGTCACCAGCGAGCCGGCGGGCAGGCGCCGGCGCAAATCCTCGGCCAGCACGCGCTGCACCATGGAGCCCAGCGGCTCGCCCCAGCGCTCGAACTCGGAGACCCCGAGCTGGACGTCACCGGAGCGGCGCACCAGCTGCGGGCGGTCGAGATATTTCGCCACGTCCACCGTTTCGATCGACACCGAGACCGGCCGGCCCGCAACCCTTTGCCCGCCCTGGGCAGCCAAGGTGTAGATCTTGGCGTCCGGCGAGGCGCAGGCCGCGAGCAAAGCGAGAGCCAGGCCCAGGCCTGCAAGGGCTGCAATGCGTCCAGAACGGCGGGCGGAGGAGAACGGCATCAGTTGCTTCCTCTGGTCTTGCCCCGGATCAGGGATTCGGGGTGCTGCTGCATATAGTCGGTGAGCACGCGGATGGAGCGCACGGCATCGTCGACCTGCGACATCAGGCGCGTGAGGTCGCGCTTGAAGCTGGACGAGCCGCCATAGCCCTGGTCGAAGGAGCCCAGGGTGGAATTGATGCGCTTCATCGACTGCTGGGCGGTGTCGAGCACCGGCTGCAGCCTCTGCATGGCCGGCGCAAGGTCCGTCTTGGCCTTGTCGATCAGCTCCCGTGCGGAAGTGAGGGCGCCGGCGAGCGAGCGCAGCGATTCCTTGATTTCCGGCCCGGCGGCCAGGTCCTGGAACGACTTCATGGTGTCGTTGGCCTGGAGCACCAGCTTGTCCAGCGGCAGCTTCGAAATGCGGTCGAGAATGTCGTTGACCGAGCGCAAGGCCGAATCGAACTGGTTCGGATTGGTCGGGATCACCGGATAGGCGTCGCCGGTTCCCAATTGGGCCGGTGCAGCCTTGGGATCGATATCCAACGACACCACGCTCTGGCCGGTGAGATAGTTGCTGGTCTTGATCTCGGCGCGCAGACCCTTGGCGACCAGCGACTTCAGCACGGTTTCGGGATCGATCGGGCCGGTGGCGCCGACCACCTGGACGCGCTGCGGTTCGATCTCGATCAGCACCGGTGCGCGCGGCGCATTCTTGGTGACGTCATATTGCAGGTTGACGTCGACGACCTGGCCGATCTTGAGGCCATGCCACTCCACATTGGAGCCGGGAACGAGACCGCCGACCGACGAGTCGAAATAGACCAGATAGCGCAGGCGTATGGTGTATCTGGCCTCGTCGGCGCTGGCCTGGTCGCTGTAGAGGGTGAAAGCCGTCTTGGGGGGAGCCCGCTCGCCCGCCGGCACGCCCGTCGGCGTATCGAAGGCGATGCCACCTGCGAGCAGGGCCTGGAGGGAATCGAGCTGCAGCCGGAAGCCTTGCGGACCCGTGGTGAGCGAAACGCCCGAAGCGCTCCAGAAATTACTGGAGGTCAGCACTTCCCTGTCATAGGGGTCGCGGACGAAGGCGCGGATGGTGATACCGGCCGAGGCATTGGAGGAATCGTAGCCCAGGACCTGGCCGACTTCGAGGCCGCGATAGAAGATCGGCGAGCCGACGCCGACCGAGCCGATCTTGGTGGCTTTGAGGGCGAATTCGGTGCCCGGAGCGTCGGTGGGGATGACGGGCGGTACCTCCAGACCGGTGAAGCTGTCGGTCGTCTCGCCGGACTTGGCCGGATCGAACTCGATATAGACGCCGGACAGCAGGGTCGACAGGCCCGACACGCCCGAACTCGCCGACAGGCGCGGGCGCACCACCCAGAACAGCGAGTCCCGGCGCATCAGGGGAGCAGCCTGCTTGGACATCTCGGCCGTGGCGATGACGTGGCTGCCGTCGGGCGCCAGCGTCACGCTCTTCACCGTGCCGAATACGATGGCCTTGTAGCGCAGCTGGGTCTTGCCCGGTTCCAGCCCTTCGGCGGTGCGGAAGGAGATAGTGATCTCGGGACCCTTCTCCGACAGCGTCACCCAGGCCAGATAGAGCCCGATCCCGATCGCGGCCAGCGGCACCAGCCAGATCAGGGGCAGGCGCCGGCGCGGCTTGCCGATCTCGGGTGTGGCCGGGCCGTCGCCGTGCTCGAAAGCGCCATTTTTGGGGGCATCGGAATCGGTCAATGGCTTGGCTTTCCCTTCTGGCGGTCGAGATTGTCCCACATCAGGCGGGGATCGAAACATTCGGACGCGATCATGGTGATGATCACCACGGCGGCGAAGGCGATGGCGCCGACGCCGGGCTGGATGCTGGCCACCCCGCCCAATTGCACCAGCGCCACCAGGATCGAGATCATGAAGATGTCGACCATCGACCAGCGCCCGATGAATTCGATAAGGCGATAGGCGACGGTGCGGTCCCGCAGGCGCCAGGTCGAGCCGCGCTGGGTGGTGATCAGCAAGGTCGCCAAGCCCGCCAGCTTGAGCGTGGGCACCAGGATCGAGGCGATGAAGACCACCGCCGCCACCGGCCACATGCCGGCATCCGCCAGCTGGATGATGCCGCCGATGATGGTGGAGGGATCTCCGCGCCCCAGCATATAGACCGCCATGATCGGGTAGATGTTGGCGGGGATGTAGAGGATGGTGGCGGTGATCAGCAGGGCCCAGGTGCGGTTGATGCTGTCGGGCTTGCGCAGATGTAGCGCCGCCTTGCAGCGCGGACAGTTGCCGTGGCCCGAATCGGGCAGGTTGGAGGCAAGCCCGCAGGCTTCGCACAGCGCCACGGGTCGCCTGGGGTTCACCACCGGCGGCGGCGGCACCAGGCCCTTGCGCTCGAAGCTGCGCCAGATGGTCTCGTCGTCGAGCAGGGCGCTGGTCGCTACCGTCACCAGCATCAGTGCCGCTACCGCGAATACAGCGGGACCGAGTTCGATGCTGGCGAGCTCGATCAGCTTCACATAGGCGACGATCAGGCCGAATATGTAGACCTCGATCATCGCCCAGCGGCCGACGAAACTGGAGCCGCGATGAACCAGAGGCAGCCAGCGCGGCGGACGCCGCATCCTCAGCCCGGTCAGGACCGCGAGGCGGGCGAGAATCTGCAGGCCTGGCGCCACCAGCATGGTGATGCCGACGACGATCGCCAGTTCCCACAGGCCCTGGTCGTAGAGCGACTTGATGCCGGTGACGAGCCCGGCGACCTGTATCCGCCCTGAGATCTCCAGCTTGATGAAAGGCAGGAAATTGGCCATGGCAAAGCAGGCGGCGCCGGCCAGGCTATAGGCATAGGCATGGCTCAGCGAGATGGCGCGGTAATGCTCCATGGTGGCGCCGCAACGCGAGCAGCGCGCGCGCATGCCGTCCTGAAGCGGCGGCACGTCGTGCAGCAGCCCGCAGTCGTGGCACTCCATGATCTGGGTGGCACTTCGCGTCGTCGGGGTGATCACCCGATCTGTCCGCCCGGTCGCCATGTTACCGTTGCACTCGAATCACAAAAGAACTCCGGCCTTACCGTAGCGGCATTCCGCCAATGGAGACGACGAATCTTCCCTGAAGTCTCCCTTCGGGCCGACCGTAACTCCGATGTCTTGAGCCCGAACGGCTCTTTCCAAACGTTCGTGCGCGGACGACTGCATTTGCTGCAATACGCCGCTTCCGATCCCCTTTTGTCGCATGCTGCACGAAAAGCCAAGGCTTAGACGGTATTAGAATTGACGAGGTGCCGACTTCGGCGACGCCCGAGGGGCTTCGTGCCCCCGACCATTATCGGGCGCGCCGTCTGGACGATTTGATACCGATCGGGTTAGGCTGCCCCAACCTTGAACAAACCATCCGGAGCCGCCATGCCCAAGGTGCCGCTTCACAGCCCCCGGGAGAGGGCGACGACCCTGGCCTGCTGGCGCGGCAGGGTCGATCCGCAGCCGCTCGGTGGCGGCATCACCAACACCAACTTCACTGTGGTGAACGGCGACGGCAAATATGTCGTGCGGATCGGTGACGACATTCCCCTGCACCAGATCAGCCGCGCCAACGAACTGGCCGCCAGCAAGGCGGCCTTCGCCGCCGGCATCTCGCCGGAAGTGGTGCATCACGAACCGGGCGCGCTGGTGCTGCGCTTCATCGAGGGGCGCACCTTTACGCCCGAGGATGTGCGCGATCCCCGCAACCACCAGGCCATGATCGAACTGGTGCGACGCTGCCATCGCGAGATGCCCCGTTTCTTCCGGGGCCCGGCCGCGATTTTCTGGGTGTTTCAGGTCCTGCGTGACTATGGCCATACGCTGAGGGAAGGCTCCAGCCGGCATCTGCCGCTGCTGCCGCGCCTGCTCGCCGAGAGCGAGCGGCTGGAGGAAGGCGTCGGCCCGGTCGACATCGTCTTCGGTCACAACGATCTGCTCGCCGCCAATTTCCTCGACGACGGCAAGCGCCTCTGGCTGGTCGACTGGGACTATGCCGGCTTCAACTCGCCTCTGTTCGATCTTGGCGGCCTTGCCTCCAATTCCGAGCTCGACGTCGCCGCGCGTGACAGTCTGACGGAGGCCTATTTCGAGCGGCCCCTCGATGATGGATTGCGCCGGCGTCTGGCCGCCATGACCGCGGCCTCCCTGCTCCGTGAGGCCATGTGGAGCATGGTGTCGGAAATCCATTCCGCCCTCGATTTCGACTATGTCGCCTATACCGCCGAAAATCTCAGGCGCTACGAGGTGACGTATGCCGCCTGGCGGGATGGGTAGCCTGGAGCGCGGACTTCTCAGCGGCATGTTTGCATGTCGCGATATCCGCTCTTCCCCTTAAGCGCAGCGTTTCCAAGAGCGGACCGGAAGTCCGCGCTCCCAGGAGATCTCCATGTCCGACCTGCCCACTTCCGCCAAGATCGTCATCATCGGTGGCGGCATCATCGGCTGTTCCACCGCCTATCATCTCGCCAAGATGGGGCTGACGGACGTGCTGGTGCTCGAGCGCGGCAAGCTCACTTCGGGCTCGACCTGGCATGCGGCCGGCCTGGTCGGCCAGCTCAGGACCAATGCCAATATCACCCAGCTGCTCGGCTATTCCGTCGCCCTCTATGACCGGCTGGAGCAGGAAACGGGCCTGGCCACCGGCTGGAAGCGCAATGGCGGCCTCAGGCTCGCCTGCAACCAGGAACGCTGGACCGAGGTGAAGCGCCAGGCCACCACGGCGACCTCCTTCGGCCTGGAAATGCAGCTGCTCAGCCCCAAGGAAGCCCAGGATCTGTGGCCGCTGATGCAGGTGGACGACGTGGTTGGCGCCGCCTTCCTCCCGACGGATGGGCAGGCCTCGCCCTCCGATATCACCCAGTCGCTCGCCAGGGGCGCGCGCATGGGCGGCGTGACTTTCCGCGAAGGCGTCATCGTCACCGGCATCGAGGTCGAGGGCGGCGTCGCCAAGGCTGTCTTGACCGACCAGGGCCGTATCCAGGCCGAGAAGATCGTGATCTGCGCCGGCCAATGGTCGCGCGAGATCGGCCGCATGGCCGGGGTCAACATCCCCCTGGTGTCGATGCAGCATCAATATCTGATCACCGAGCGGATCGAGGGCGTCACCTCCAACCTGCCGACCTTGCGCGATCCCGACCGCCTTACCTATTGGAAGGAGGAGGTCGGCGGCCTGGTGATGGGCGGCTACGAGCCCAACCCCAAGCCCTGGGCCAATACAGGCGCCACCGAAAAGTTCGAGTTCCAGCTGCTGGAGAACGATCTCGACCATTTCGAGCCGCTGATGGAGCTTGCCATCGGCCGCGTGCCCGCCATGGAAAATGTCGGCGTCAAGCAGTTCATCAACGGGCCCGAGAGCTTCACGCCCGACGGCAATTTCATTCTCGGCGCGGCACCGGAAACCAAGGGCGTCTATGTCGGCTGCGGCTTCAACGCCTTCGGCATCGCCTCAGGCGGGGGCGCCGGCATGGCCCTGGCCGAATGGGTGGCCAAGGGCGAGCCGCCCTATGATCTGTGGGCCGTCGACATCCGTCGCTTCGGCAAGAACACGCTCGACACCGGCTGGGTGCGCCAGCGCACCATGGAGGCCTATGCCAAGCACTACACCATGGCCTGGCCCTTCGAGGAGTATCAGTCCGGCCGTCCGCTGCGTCGTTCCCCGCTCTATGACCGGCTCAAGGCGCAGGGCGCCGTGTTCGGCGAGAAGCTCGGCTGGGAGCGGCCCAACTGGTTCGCCGCAACGGGCGAGGAGGCCAGGGACGTCTATAGCTATGGCCGCCAGAACTGGTTCGAAGCTGTCGGCCGCGAGCACAAGGCTTGCCGCGAGGCGGCCGTGGTGTTCGACCAGACCTCCTTTGCCAAGTTCACCGTGAGGGGGAGCGACGCCAACGAGGCGCTGTCATGGCTCTGCGCCAACGACGTGGTCAAGAAGCCGGGCAGCCTGACCTATACCCAGATGCTCAACCGCAAGGGCGGCATCGAGACCGATCTCACCGTGGCCAGGCTCGGCGACGGCAGCTACTACCTCGTCACCGGCACCGGCTTTGCCACCCATGACCTCGACTGGATCCGGCGCAACATCCCGGACGGGCTCGATGTCGAGGTCGAGGACGTCACCTCGCAATTTTCCGTGCTGGTGCTGATGGGCCCCAAGGCGCGCGAGATCCTGGGAGCGCTCACGGCTGAGGATCTTTCCAATGCCGCCGCGCCCTTCGGCAGCGCCCGGCCGCTGCACATTGCCGGCGCGCGCATCCTGGCCCTGCGCGTCACCTATGTCGGCGAACTCGGCTGGGAGCTGCATGTGCCGATGGAGTTCGCGCTGACGGTCTATGATGCGCTGATGGCGGCCGGCACGCCGCTCGGTCTCGTCAATGCCGGCTATCGCGCCATCGAATCGCTGCGGCTGGAAAAGGGCTACCGGGCCTGGGGCGGCGAGATCGGGCCGGATCATTCGCCCCTGATGGCCGGCCTCGGCTGGGCGGCGAAGCTGAAGAAGGACATCCCCTTCCTCGGCCGCGAGGCCCTGCTCGACCAGGCGGCCAAGCCGCTGCCGCGCCTGCTGGCCGGCTTTACCGTCGATGACCCCAAGGTGATCCTGCTCGGCCGCGAGACCATCTATCGCAACGGCAAGCGCTGCGGCTGGCTGGCCTCGGCCGGCTATGGCTACACGGTGGGTAAGAACATCGGCTACGGCTATGTCCGCGATCCCGCCGGCGTCGACGCCGACTATGTGCTTTCCGGCAGCTATGAGCTGGAAGTCGCGACGGAACGGGTGAAGGCTGAGGTGTTCCTGGAGCCGCTCTACGACCCGAAAATGGAGCGGGTGAAGGGGTAACCGAGATGTCGAATATTAAGGGTAAGGCGAGACACAGCGCAGCCTCTCACCCGCCCCCTCTCTCCGCTTCGCAGGGCGAGGGAGACGTCAGCGGCGCGACTGCTGCCACTGCCGTCCCATCCCGCATGCCAGCCGAGACAGCCAACCCTTCGCGTGAGCCGTGGCGTGTGGAGATCGAAGCCGGCCTTGCCGACGCCAACCGTGGGGACTTTGCCACCGAGGCTGAGATTGGGGTGGTGCTCGGCAAATATCTATGGTCCTAGCCGAACACCGACGTCCCTCTGCCCCTCACACCGCCGGCGGGTTCAGGCGCGCAAAGCCTTCCTGGCGGCGATAGGGGAAATAGGGATAGGCCGCTTCCACCGCGCTGGCCGCGTCGAGCTTCTGGCGCTGTTCCGGCGTCAGGCTCCAGCCGATGGCGCCGAGATTTTGCCTCAGCTGGTCCTCGTTGCGGGCGCCGATGATCACCGAGGAGACGGTGGGGCGGCTGGTGAGCCAGTTGATGGCGATCTGCGGCACGGTCTTGCCGGTTTCCTCGGCCACGTCGTTCAGGGCGTCGATGACGCGGAAGAGGCGTTCGTCATCCACCGGCGGGCCGAAATCGGCGGTCTGGTGCAGCCGGCTGCCGGCCGGCAGTGCCTGGCCGCGCTGCAGCTTGCCGGTAAGCCGGCCCCAGCCGAGCGGGCTCCAGACCAGCGCGCCGACGCCCTGGTCGAGGCCGAGAGGCATCAGCTCCCACTCATAGTCGCGTCCGATCAGGGAATAATAGGCCTGGTTGGCGACATAACGCGTCCAGCCATGCCGGTCGGCGATGGCGAGCGACTTCATGATCTGCCAGCCCGAGAAGTTGGAGACGCCGAGATAACGCACCTTGCCGGCACGAACGAGGCCGTCCAGCGTCGAGAGCACCTCCTCGATCGGCGTCCCCGCATCGAAGGCATGCAGCTGCAGGAGGTCGATATGGTCGGTGCCGAGACGGCGGAGCGCCGCCTCGACGGCACGGATCAGGCGCTCGCGCGACGTGCCGTAGTCATTGGGCCCGTCGCCCATCGGCAGGGCGGTCTTGGTCGAGATCAGCACCTCGCTGCGGCGGCCCTTGATGGCGGCGCCGAGAACCTCTTCGGATGCGCCGTTCGAATAGACGTCCGCGGTGTCGAACAGGTTCACGCCGGCTTCCAGGCAGATGTCGAGAAGGCGGCGCGCCTCCTTCTCGTCCGTGGTGCCCCAGGCGCCGAACAGGGGTCCCGAGCCGCCGAACGTGCCGGCACCGAAGCTGAGGACCGGCACTTTCAGGCCGGATGCGCCGAGACGACGATAGTCCATGGTGATGTCCTTTCCAAAAGGCAGAGCGGATTCAGGCTGACTGGCCCGGAGCAAGGCGCGTTCTTGGCTGAACGCTTGTTTGCTCAAATCCTTTGTTTCGACGCGTCTTTGCGGTTCGAGGGGAACCCTTCAAATCGCAAAACGCTTTTGGGGTTCGGGCTGGCGGTCGAGCGCGGCGCTCCACAGCGTCAGCACCAGGGCGATGGCGACCAGGGCGGCGCCGACCAGGGGCGTCAGGCCGAGGCCGAGCGGTGAGGCCACCACCAGCCCGCCGACCCAGGCGCCCAGGGCGATGCCGAGGTTGAAGGCGGCGATGTTGAGGGCCGAGGCGACATCGACGGCGGCCGGGCGATGGACCTTGGCAAGCTGCACCACATAGAGCTGCAGGCCGGGCACGTTGGCGAAGGACAGGAAACCGAGGGCGGCCAGCGTCACCAGGGTCAGCACCGGCGAGGTGGCGGTGAAGGCAAAGGCAGCCAGCACGGCAGCCTGCAGGGCGAACAGGCCGATCAGCGCCTTGGCGGGATTGCGGTCGGCGATGCGGCCGCCCACGAGATTGCCCACGGCGATCGCCGCGCCATAGAGCACCAGGATCAGGCTGACGCTGCCGGCGGCAAATCCGGTGATCTTCTCCAGGATCGAGGCAAGATAGGTGAAGGCGACGAAGGTGCCGCCATAGCCGAGCGCCGTCATGGCGAAGACCAGCAGCAGGCGGCCACTGCCGAGAACCCGGATCTGGTCGATCAACCTGGCCGGCGGCGCCCTGCGCAGCGTGGCCGGCAGCAGCACGGCGATGGCAATGAAAGCGATCAGGCCGAGGCCTGCGACGCCCCAGAAGGTGGCGCGCCAGCCGAAGCTCTGGCCGATGAAGGTGCCGAGCGGCACGCCGGTGACGATCGCCACCGTCAGGCCCATGAACATCATGGCGATGGCCGAGGCGCGACGATCGGGCGCGACAAGATCGGCCGCGATGGTAGCGCCGACCGAAAAGAACACGCCATGGGCGAAGGCGGAGATCACGCGGGCGACCAGTAGCAATTCATAACTTGGGCTGAGTGCGGCCGCGCTGTTGCCGACGACGAAGAGTGCCATCAGGCCGAGCAGCAGGCCCTTGCGGCCGAGGCGTCCGGTGAGGGCGGTGAGGATGGGGGCGCCGAAAGTCACGCCAAGAGCGTAGACGCTGACGATCAGTCCGGCGAGCGGCAGGGTGATGCCGAGATCGGAAGCGACCGTCGGCAGCAGGCCGACGATCACGAACTCCGTGGTGCCGATCGCATAGGCCGCGATCGTGAGGGCAAGGAGGGCGAGGGGCATGAGAGTGGTCCCAACAAGGGTGAATGAGTGTCGGGGCGAATATGATCGCTACGCATTGCCATGATAATCGGGCATAATGAGTGAATAGCTTTGAATTGAATTCATAAGGGATAGTCATGGATAACCGGGCCGGGGAGATGGAGGTGTTCGTCACCGCGGCCGAGTTGCGCAGTTTCTCGGCAGCCGGACGCAAGTTGCATCTCTCGCCCTCGGCGGTGAGCAAGCTCGTCACTCGCATCGAGGACCGGCTCGGAGCCCGCCTGCTGGTGCGCACGACGCGAACCCTGCAGCTCACGCCGGAAGGGGAGACCTATCTTGGCCGCGCCCAGGCCATTCTCGCCGACATCGCCGAGACGGAGCGAATGATCTCGAGCGGTGGCGAGGTCGTGCCAGCCGGGCGGCTACGCGTCAGCGCCTCGGTGGGATTCGGGGCGCGCTGCGTCGTGCCGGTGCTGCCCGATTTCCTGGCCCGCTATCCCAAGGTGGAGCTCGATCTCTCGCTCACCGACGACGTCATCGACCTCGTTGAGGAGAAGGCCGATATCGCCATCCGCTCGGGACCCCTGCGCGATTCGGCGCTGAAGGCGCGCAAGATCCTGGAGAGCAAGCGCGTGATCACTGCTTCGCCGGCCTATGTCGCGCGGCATGGCGTGCCCGCCACGCCCGAGGAACTCGAAGGGCATAACTGCCTGCTGTTCAACTTCCGGCGTGGCCTCGACACCTGGCCCTTCCGCGATCCCGGTTCGATATCCGTGCGGCGCGTGCAGGTTGCCGGTAATCTCAAGGCCAATAATGGGCCGACCATGCGCAAGCTCTGCATGGATGGCCTCGGCCTGGTGCGCCTCGGCCGCTTTCATGTCCAGCCGGATATCGATGCCGGGCTGCTGGTGCCGGTGCTGGAGGACTACAACGCCCTCGACGTTGAGCTGATCCACGCCGTCTTCGTCGGCCACGACCATCTGGCGGCTCGTATCCGCGCCTTCGTGGATTTCCTGGCTGAAAGAATCGGAGGGCCGGGGCACTGAATCCCTGGGACCGCCGGCTTCCAGCCGGCTCTTGGAACCGCGCCGTTTGCTGGTAGTGAAGAGCCGGCTGGAAGCCGACGGTCCCAGGAAACGCAAACGCCGGCCCCGCGCTCGTCGGGGCCGGCGTCCTGAATTCCGGTCACGGATACCCTAGGCGACCTTGGTGGCCGCCGCCGGTTCGGTGCGCAGATAGGTCTCCAGGCTGTCGTCGAGCGCCTCGACCCATTTGGTGTGGTGCTTGGGCGCCATGGTGCCGGTCATCAGCGAGCGATAGCCATGGTCGCGGAAGCCCATGATGTCCTCCATCTTGTGGTGTTCCCACTCCATGAAGGTCTTGTTGGTGGCCTCGATGTCGAACTGCGGATAGTCGGTCTCGGCCAGCAGCTCCTTCACATAGTCGCCCTGGTACCAGATCATCTGCTCGGCATCCTCGAGGGTTTCCTCGCGGGCGCGCCATTTGTCGAAATTGGCCTTGAGTTCGGCTTCGGGCGGCAGCTTGATACGGCCCATCATCACGTCACGGGCCCACCAGGCCTGCACGTCGAACATGTTGAAGGTGTAGAACTGGTCCTGCATGCCGATATAGAAGAGCTGCGGATTGCCGTCGAAGATCACACCCTTGTAGAGATGGTCCGCCCAGAGCCGGTTAGCGGTCTTCAGGCGCAGATCGTCCGGCAGGAACGGGAAGTGGTGCTGGTAGCCGGTGCACAGGATCAGCGCGTCGACCTCCTTGCTGGAGCCGTCGGCGAAATAGGCCGTGCGGTTCTCCAGGCGCTGCAGCAGCGGGCGCTCTTCGAAATTGGCCGGCCATTTGAAGCCCATCGGCTTGGAACGATAGCTGGTGGTCACCGACTTGGCGCCGTATTTCCAGCACTGCGAGCCGATGTCTTCGGCCGAATAGCTGCGCCCGACGATCAGGATGTCCTTGCCCTTGAATTCCAGGGCGTCACGGAAGTCGTGCGCATGCAGCACGCGGCCGTTGAAGCTCTTCACGCCCTCGAAATAGGGCACGTTCGGCGTGGAGAAGTGGCCGGAAGCCACCACGACATAGTCGAACTCCTCATCATACATGCGGTCTTCGGTGCGCTCATGGGCGGTCACCGTGAACTTCTTGGTGGCCTCGTCGAAACGCACCATGCGTACTGGTGTGTTGAAGCGCACCCATTTGCGCACGTCCGCCTTCTCGACGCGGCCCTTGATGTAGTCCCACAGCACCGCGCGCGGCGGGTAGGACGGGATCGGCTTGCCGAAATGTTCCTCGAAAGAGTAGTCGGCGAATTCCAGGCATTCCTTGGGGCCGTTCGACCAAAGATAGCGGTACATGCTGCCATGCACCGGCTCGCCATGTTCGTCGAGGCCCGTGCGCCAGGTGTAGTTCCACAGCCCACCCCAGTCCGACTGCTTTTCGAAGCAGACGATTTCGGGAATGGCAGCACCCTTGCGGGCGGCCGATTGGAAGGCGCGGAGCTGCGCCAAGCCCGAGGGACCGGCGCCGATGACGGCTACTCTTGTCATATATTCTTCCCCTCTGCCGATATGGCGGTTGGTTTGAGCGTCTGGATTTCTGTACTTATTGGCGCTCCGCCAGCCTCCTCCGAAGCCGCCGTAGCACGACTTGGCCGCCGTTGGTCTGAGGGAACCTGCCCGCATGACGCCGGATGGGAGATGCCCGTCGACATGCAATCCAAGTCCCGCAGACTTCACTGCGGATAATATTTATTTCCTGACTATAATCTCACCTGCCGCCATGACAAGTCGGCTCTTCGTTTTTTTGATCCGGGCTCCCATCTATGGGAAGCCTGCAATGCGGACCTGCCAGCCCGCCATCGTGAACTTTGGTTCCCAAAGGTCAAGTCTCGTGGCGCGTTACCCACGGGCGGCGCACGCGTCGGCGTCGCCCATATAACCAGGCCAGTTTTCATAGAAGTGCTTGATCGAACATACCATATTTGCGATGGAGAACCCATGTCCGCTCCCGACTCCGACACGCCTCCCCATGCCGCGCCAAGCAAGACCTTGAGCGAAGCGGCCAAGCGCGCGCTCGCGGAGGCGGCCGAGCGCCGCAAAGCGGAGAAGCCGGCCGAGCGCCCGCGCGAGATCAATGGCCGCGACGGTCCCGAACCCGTGCGCTATGGCGACTGGGAAGTGAAGGGCATCGCTTCCGATTTTTGAAGCAGCCGCTGCCGGAACGATCGCATTTTTGCTGATCGCGGAATTGCCATAAGTATTGCTGGATTGTTTCCGGTCTATTTCTCCCGGTAAATTCGCTATCACGAATAGTTCACGCATCATATCTCGCTCGTGAATTGCGAGGAAGGACAGTGTGTCGTAGATTCAGGTCATTGCTTGTTCGTCCTCCTGTGGGTTTTTCAAGGAGAAGATCATGAAGATCTTTACGATTTCTACGATTGCAGCGTTTGGTATTGTCATTGCCGCTACGGCTGCCAATGCCCATGGCCGTCTCGTTACCGGGCCAGAACTCTATGGTGCACCCGCGATGGTTCAGCAGACAGGCGAGAATGATCGCCAAACCAGCGTGAACGATAGCACCGCCCAGCCCCGCAAGGTCCACGCCGTCCGGCACGGCACCCGTCGCTTGCGCAATAGCGAGGCCTACTGAGCCCGCTCGCGCCGGACGTTTCATCACCTAGGCGTAGAAAGACGTTCTTTTCCACTCAATCATAGTGAAGCGATATTGTGCGCCGCCCCGCTTGCCGGGGCGGTTTTTTTGTTGGGGTGCCGATCCCTGTTCCCTCGGCGATTTCGCCGGGGTCTCGGGGTTTGTTAAGCCCGTGGTAACCATGATCGGTGCCAAGATGACGGGTCGCTTCGTCATGTCTGGTTCCCTCATCGGGGACCTGCACCTTCAAATTTCCTTGCATAGCCGCCGAATGGCCTCTTCCGGCGGGAGTCAAGGGGAGGGTAAAGTGAACTGATTCGGGGGACGGGTTCACGGTCATGCAGACCGGGAGGCCGTGCTTCCGCGCAAGGCCGGACGTCATTCGCAATGGCAGCCGGTTCCCTTTGCGGGCAGGGCCGGTCTCCATTCGGTCCGCGGTGCCCGCAAATGTGCGAGGGCAGGGCACGTCGGTGCCTGCGCCCTTGGCAGACGGGGTCGCAGCAGCCTGGTGGTTTCCGCCCGAAGGACGGGCGAGGCCGCCGCGGTCCTGCCAACGTCGCGTTGCGTTTCAGGGTGAGCGGAACGTCATTCGCCGGCGCCTGTCCGGTACCGAAGGGATTCGTCGAAGCAAGATGCGACAGGACAGACGGCAAGGCAGGCACGAAGGAACGGGATTGTCGGGGTGGTCCCGGTTCTCGGCCTTCCTACGCGCCGGCATTTTCCTGACGATCATGCTGCCGGTGTCCGCGGCCCTGGCTGCCGATACCGTGCCGGCGGCATCGGGCCTGTTCGGCAATCTTTCCAGCGCCGATCGCCGCATCCTTGCCATGCTGGCCCTGTTCGCCGGCCTGCTGATCCTGGCGACGGGCCTGGCCGTGTTCTATCTGCGTGCCCGCAATGCCTGGCTCAAGCGCGACCGCGCCGCCAAGGCCGAAGCGCAGGCGCTGGCCGCTCGTGCCGAACGCGCCGAGGCCCTGCTGATGTCCGAGCCGCAGTTGATCGCGGTCTGGTCGGGCACCGAGGATCTGCCGCTGCTTTCGGGCGAACTGCCGGGGGTCACCATCTCGTCCTCCCGTCGCGGCCTGATCGGCACGGGGTGGCTCGATTATCACGATACCCGCACGCTGGAAGAGCAAATCGCGGCGCTGCGCGGGCGCGGCGAGAGCTTCCACATGGTGGCGCGCTCGCGCCATGGCGGTTATATCGAGGCGGATGGCCGCGCCATTGGCGGGCGCGCCGTGCTCCGATTGCGCGACGTCACCGGCGACCGCCTGGAACTCGCCCGTCTCGCCGACCGGCACCGCCGCGCCAGCGAGGAGATCGAGGCGATCCGCTCCCTGCTCGACGAGGCGCCGGTGCCGCTCTGGCTGCGCAATGCCAATGACAAGCTGGTCTGGGTCAACAAGGCCTATGCCAGGGCGGTCGACGCCCAGGACGAGAACGACGTGCTGAGCGGCGACGTCGAACTGCTCGACCGGCCGGCCCGCGAGGAGGCCAACGCTGCGCGTCACGACGGCAAGCCCTTCCTCAAACGCGTGCCGGCGGTGGTCGGCGGCGCCAGGCGCACGCTCGACGTCATCGATATTCCTTCTTCGCGCGGTTCGGCCGGCATGGCGATCGACGTGTCGGAGGTCGAGACGATGCGGGCCGATATCGGCCGCCAGATCGAAGCGCATGTACGCACGCTCGACCAACTCGCCACCGCCGTGGCGATCTTCGACGCCGACCAGCATCTCACCTTCTACAACGCGTCCTTTGCCGCTCTCTGGCAGCTCGATGCCGCCTTCCTCGACGGCAGGCCGACCGACAGCGAGATCCTCGACCGCCTGCGTGCCCAGCGCCGCCTGCCGGAACAGGCCGATTTCAGGGCCTGGAAATCGAAGCTGCACGAGGCCTATCGCGCCTTCGAGCCTGCCGAACACTGGTGGCACCTGCCCGATGGCCGCACCTCGCGCGTGGTCACCACGCCCAACCCGGCCGGCGGCGTCACCTATCTGTTCGAGGACGTCACCGAGCGCATCGACCTGGAGGCCCGCTACAAGGCCCTCTCGCGCGTCCAGGGCGAAACGCTGGAGAATCTGAAGGAAGGCGTCGCCGCCTTCGGTTCCGACGGCCGCCTGCGTCTGTCCAACCCGGCCTTCGCCGCGATCTGGCGATTGCCTCAGGAGATGCTGGAGCAGCGCCCCCATATCGACGACGTGGTATCGCGCTGCTCGGTGCTGTTCCGCGACGAGGCGGTGTGGCAGGCGCTCAAGGGCGTGATCACCTCCTTCGGCGATGCCCGCCATTCCACCGACCAGCGCATGATGCGGGTCGATGGCACGGTCATCGACGTCGCCACCGTGCCGCTGCCGGATGGCGGCACGCTGGCCACCTTCACAGACGTCACCGATTCGGTGAATTTCGAGAACGCCTTGGTCGAGAAGAACGAGGCGCTGGAGGAAGCCGCCCGCCTCAAGAACGACTTCGTCCACCACGTTTCCTACGAACTGCGCTCGCCGCTGACCAATATCATCGGCTTCGTGCAACTGATGGCCGATGGTGCTGCCGGGCCGCTGAACGAGAAGCAGCGCCAATATGCCGGCTACATCAAGACCTCCTCGGACGCGCTCTACGCCATCATCAACAACATCCTGGACCTCGCGACCATCGATGCCGGCGCCATGACGCTCGACCTCGGCAAGGTCGATATCCGCGAAGCCATGCAGGGCGTGGCCGAGGCGGTGCAGCCGCGTCTGGCCGAGACCGGCGTCCGGCTGGAGATGAAGGCGAGCCAGGCGATCGGCAATTTCGAGGCCGACGGCCAGCGCGTGCGCCAGGTGTTGTTCAACCTGCTCTCCAATGCCATCGGCTTCTCGCAGGCCGGCGGCACCGTGACGCTCTCGGCCCTGCGCAAGGGCCAGGAGATCGTCTTCCGGGTCGAGGACCGCGGCCGTGGCATTTCCCAGGCGGTGATCGACCGGGTCTTCGACCGTTTCGAATCGCATGGCGGCTCGAGTGGCCATCGCGGCGTCGGCCTCGGCCTGTCCATCGTGCGCTCCTTCGTGGAGCTGCATGGCGGCACGGTCGAGCTGGTCTCCGAGGAAGGCCGCGGTACCATCGTCACTTGCCGCTTCCCGGTCGACGCCTCCGTCCACAGGGAGGCGGCCGAATGAGGATATCAGGTCATCCCGTGCGCATTGCGGCGCGTAGCGCTGCAACGCTGACACGGGATCGCAAGACAAACGAGCCTCACTTACAGAGCGGTCCCGTGTCTGCATCGCGCCACTTCGTGCCGCAATGCGCATGGGATGACATTAAAGGCCCAGCCCATTGACCGATCTCCTGACCCACCAATGGACAGTCGACCTGCCGAGCGAAGCGGCGACCGAGCTGCTGGCCCGTGACCTGGCGGCGACGCTTCGGGCCGGCGATCTCATTACCCTCTCGGGCGATCTCGGTGCCGGCAAGACTGCCTTTGCCCGCGCCCTGATCCGCGAGATCGCCGAGGATCCGGAGCTGGAAGTCTCCAGCCCCACCTTCACGCTGATCCAGCTCTACGACACGCCCGCCTTTCCGATCGTGCATGCCGATCTCTATCGCATCGGCCATGCCAGCGAGCTGGACGAACTGGGCTGGGACGAGGCGCCCGACGGCGCGCTGGTGCTGGTGGAATGGCCCGAGAAGGCCGGCGAGACGCTTCCCGCCGACCGGCTCGACCTCCGTTTCGTGCATGCCGGCCGCAGCGAGACCGCGCGGCGCGCGACGCTGACGGGCACGGGAGACTGGTCCGCCCGGCTGCGCCGCTTTTCCCAGACCGGCGATTTCCTGCGCCATGCCGGCTGGCAGGATGCGGCACGCGAACATGTCCAGGGCGACGCCTCGACCCGTTCCTATGCCCGGCTGAGGCGCGGGCAGAACACGGTGATCCTGATGAACTCGCCGGCCCGGACCGACCGCACGCCGGTGCGCTATGGCAAGACCTACAGCCAGATCGCCCATATCTCCCAGGATGTGAAGCCCTTCGTGGCCATGGCCAGGGGCTTGGCGGAACGCGGCTTCTCGGCCCCGCAGATCCTCAAGGAGGATCTGCTGCACGGCCTGCTCCTGCTGGAGGATTTCGGCACGGACTTCATCGCCGAGGACGGCAAGCCGGTGGCCGAGCGCTATGGCGTCGCCATCGACCTGCTCGCCCACCTGCATGGCACGGAGCTGCCGGATACGCTGCCGGTCGCTTCCGCCATCAACCACAAGATCCCGCCCTTCGATCACGGCGCCCTCGATATCGAGGTCGAGCTGCTGATCGAATGGTACATGCCGATGATCGGCGCACCGCAGTTGTCGCAGCGCAATCGCGACCATTTCACGGCGCTCTGGCGCTCGGCGCTCGCCCCCGTCGTCAAGGGCGAGCAGAGCTGGCTGCTGCGTGACGTTCATTCGCCGAACCTGATGTGGCTGCCCCAGCGCGAGGGCATCAAGCGTATCGGCCTGCTCGACTTCCAGGACGCGATGATCGGCCCGCCCGCCTATGACGTGGCCTCGCTCTGCCTCGATGCGCGGGTGGACGTGGACCAGGAGCTCGAGCTCCAGCTCCTGACGCGTTATGTCAAGGCGCGCCGCGGCGCCGACGCCGCCTTCGATCCGGCCGGCTTCGCGCGCGCCTATGCGGTGATGGCGGCCCAGCGCAACACCAAGCTTCTCGGCTTGTTTGCCCGCCTCGACAAGCGCGACGGCAAGCCCGCTTATCTCAGGCACATTCCGCGCATCCGCGCCTATCTCGACCGCGCTTTGGCCCATCACACCTTGGCCGATCTCAGGGAGTGGTTCGAGACCTTCGTCTTCGCGATAGAAGCCAGAGTATCATGACCCGCCCTTTTTCGACCGCCATGCTGCTGGCCGCCGGGCTCGGCAAGCGCATGCGCCCCCTGACCGACGTCAGGCCCAAGCCGTTGATCGAGATCGCCGGCAAGCCGCTGATCGATCACGTGCTTGACCGCCTCGCGGCATCGGGCGTGGAAAAGGCGGTCGTGAACGTTCACTATCTCGCCGAGCAGATGGAAGCCCATCTTTCCGGCCGGCGGCATCCGAAGATCCTGATCTCCGACGAGCGCGCGGGCCTGCTCGATTCCGGCGGCGGCGTGCGCAAGGCCCTGCCCTTGCTTGGCAAGGCGCCCTTCATCGTCTGCAATTGCGACAGTTTCTGGATCGAGGGGCCGCAGAACAATCTCGAGGCCCTCGAGGCGGCCTGGGATCCCGAACGCATGGACATCCTGATGCTGGTGGCGGCGACGGCGACCAGCATCGGCTTCGACGGCCGGGGCGACTATCATCTCGACAGCGCCGGCCTGCTCTCCCGCCGGCGCGAGAACGAAACCGCACCCTTCGCCTATGCGGGGGTGCTGCTGATCAAGCCGGACCTGTTCGAGGGCACGCGCGAGATCTTCTCCCTGAACCGCTTGTTCGATGCGGCCGAGACCAAGGGAAGGCTGTTCGGCCGGCGCCTCGACGGTATCTGGCTCCATGTCGGCACGCCCGAAGCGGTGGGAGAGGCCGAAGCCAAGATCGCGCAATCGGCGGTGGACTAATTTCATCGCACCGCCGATGGGAGGCTGGCGGTCCCGGAAAGCTTCCCACTCCGGCCGCGACCCGCTATAAAGGCCTCCCGCTGGAGCCTCTTCATGCTCGATCCCACCGCCCTCGCCGTCTATGCCGGCGCGCTGTTCGTGGCCGCGGCCCTGCCGGGGCCGGGCGTCGCGGCGCTGGTGGCGCGCGTGCTCGGCAAGGGTGCGCGCGAGAGCCTGGGCTTTGCCGTCGGCATCGCCCTGGGCGACCTGGTCTGGCTCGGCTTCGCCGCAGCGGGCCTGGCCGTGCTGGCGCAGAGCTTTTCGGGCGTCTTCCTGGCGATCAAATATGCAGGCGTCGCCTATCTGCTCTATCTGGCCTGGAAATTATGGACGACGGCGAACCTCGTCCAGGCCGTCGACCGCGACACAAGCCGTGAGAACGGCTGGCGCAGCTTTCTCGGCGGCCTCTCGATCACCCTCGGCAACCCCAAGGTGATGGTGTTCTACACCGCGCTCCTGCCCAACCTGATCGATCTCGGCCACCTTTCGCCGGCCAGCTTCGTCGAGCTTGCCATCGTCACCGAAGCGGTGCTCACCGCCGTGTTCGCCTTCTACATCGTGCTGGCCGGCCGGGCCCGCTCGCTGCTATCAAGCCCCCGCGCCATGCGGCTTCTGGCCAGGAGCTGCGGCACCGTGATCGCCGGCACGGCCGTGACGATCGCAACGCGATGAAAGATCGCCGTCATCCACCGATAAATATCTGATAAATCACAAAAATGTGCCGTTTTGGCATGAAATTCGGCACGGGAATCCCTATATTCCTTTCCGAATCAAGGAATGAGTTGCTCAATGGCTGAACCCGCTTTGTCCGAAACGCCCGAAAACGAATATGGCGCCGACAGCATCAAGGTGCTCAAGGGCCTGGACGCGGTGCGCAAGCGCCCCGGCATGTATATCGGCGACACGGATGACGGTTCGGGCCTGCACCACATGGTCTATGAGGTCGTCGACAACGCCATCGACGAGGCGCTGGCCGGCCATGCCGACATCGTCACGGTGACGCTGAACCCCGACGGCTCGGTCACCGTCACCGACAATGGCCGCGGCATCCCCACCGCCATCCACCCCGAAGAGGGCGTGTCGGCGGCCGAAGTGATCATGACGCAACTCCATGCCGGCGGAAAGTTCGACCAGAACTCCTACAAGGTCTCGGGCGGCCTGCATGGCGTCGGCGTGTCCGTGGTCAACGCGCTCTCCTCCAAGCTGACGCTGCGCATCTGGCGCGACGGCGGCGAGCATGTCATGAGCTTCAGCCATGGCGATGCCGATGCACCGCTCAAGATGGTGGGGCCGGCCGGCGACAAGCGCGGAACCGAGGTGACCTTCCTGCCCTCGACCGAGACTTTCACCAAGACCGAATTCGACTATGCCACGCTGGAGCGGCGCCTGCGCGAGCTCGCCTTCCTCAATTCCGGCGTGCGCATCGTGCTGACCGATCGCCGCCATGGCGGCGAAAAGAGCGAAGAGCTGATGTATGAGGGCGGCCTCGACGCCTTCGTGCGCTATCTCGACCGCTCCAAGACCGCCCTGGTGCCGGCGCCGATCTATGTGAAGGTCGAGCGTGACGGCATCGGCGTGGAAGCGGCGATGTGGTGGAACGACAGCTATCACGAGACGGTGCTGTGCTTCACCAACAACATCCCCCAGCGCGATGGCGGCACCCATCTCGCCGGCCTGCGCGCCGCGCTGACCCGCCAGGTCACCTCCTACGCCCAGTCCTCCGGCATCTCCAAGAAGGAGAAGGTGGAGATGACGGGCGACGATTGCCGCGAGGGTCTGACCTGCGTGCTCTCGGTGAAGGTGCCGGATCCCAAGTTCTCGTCCCAGACCAAGGACAAGCTGGTGTCCTCCGAGGTGCGGCCGGTGGTCGAGAGCGCCATGAACGAGGCCTTGTCGACCTGGTTCGAGGAGCATCCTGCCGAGGCCAAGACCATCGTCGGCAAGGTGGCCGAGGCCGCCGCTGCCCGCGAGGCCGCGCGCCGGGCCCGCGAACTCACCCGCCGCAAGGGCGTGCTCGACGTCGCCTCCCTGCCCGGCAAGCTCGCCGATTGCCAGGAGCGCGATCCGGCCAAGGCCGAACTCTTCATCGTCGAGGGTGACTCGGCCGGCGGCTCGGCCAAGCAGGGCCGTGCCCGCGAATACCAGGCCGTGCTGCCGTTGCGCGGCAAGATCCTCAATGTCGAGCGGGCCCGCTTCGACAAGATGCTGTCGTCGGAACAGATCGGCACGCTGATCACCGCGCTGGGCACCGGTATCGGCTCGGAGGAGTTCAATCCCGACAAGCTGCGCTACCACAAGATCATCATCATGACGGACGCCGACGTCGACGGCAGCCATATCCGCACGCTGTTGTTGACCTTCTTCTTCCGCCAGATGCGCGAGATCATCGATCGCGGCCATGTCTATATCGCACAGCCGCCGCTCTATAAGGTCTCCCGTGGCAAGTCCGAGCAATATCTCAAGGACGAGCGTGCACTCGAGGACTATCTGATCGACACCGGCGTCGAAGGCTCGGTGCTGCGGCTCGGCAGCGGCGAGGAGCGGGCCGGCCAGGACCTGCGCAGCGTCATCACCGATGCACGTACCATCCGTACCCTGCTCGGCCAGCTCCACAGTCGCTATGACCGCACCGTGGTGGAGCAGGCGGCCATCGCCGGCGCACTGAACATCGGCGTGGTCGCCGACCCAGCGCTGGCCCAGCAGGCAGCCGAGGAAACCGCCCGCCGTCTCGACGCTATCGCCGAGGAGTTCGAGCGTGGCTGGACCGGCCATGTCGACAAGGGTGGCTATGTCTTCGAACGCATGGTGCGCGGCGTCAAGGAAGCCCATACGCTCGATGCCCAGTTGCTCGCCACCGTCGATGCCCGCCTGCTCGATGATCGTTCCCGGGCGCTACGCGAGGTCTATGGCAAGCCGGCCATCCTTACCCGCCGCGGCGAGGAGATCGAGATCCATGGCCCCGTGGCCCTGTTCGAGACGCTGACCAACGCTGCCCGCAAGGGCCTGTCGCTGCAGCGCTACAAGGGCCTGGGCGAGATGAACCCCGACCAGCTCTGGGAAACGACGCTCGACCGCAATGTCCGCTCCCTGCTCAAGGTGCAGGTCAAGGAAGTGGTCGAGGCCGAGGACATCTTCACCAAGCTGATGGGTGACATCGTCGAGCCGCGCCGCGAGTTCATTCAGGACAACGCGCTGACGGCCCAGGTCGACGCCTGAGCTCCCAGCCGGTATAATTCATCGGAGAAATCGGTCCCGCTTCACGAGGAAGCGGGACCGCGCCTCGGGCCTGCAAGCCCTGAAGGTCGCCACGGGGGCGGCTGGCTATGGCAACATTTCGAGGTCGGTCGGCCCTGGCTGCGTTCCCGCCGCCGTCAGCATCGCGTGGATCTGGCCGCGGTGATGGGTCTGGTGATTGAAGAGCTGAACGACGCACAGGGCCTTGGGCTTCTCGATCCGGTTTGAACCTGCGCCGGGACGCCAGCCGACCATGCCATCGAGGTCCGCGTCGAGCAGCCTGGCTGCCCATTCTTCGATCTCTTCGTTTCGCCGTGAACGAAGCCTCTTGAAATCATCCCAATCCGACGGGCTCGTGAGAGAGTGCCTGATGTGGTCCTCCGGGCGCTCATTCCCTTTCAAGCGCTGCAGGATCAGGGCATCGGCCCAATAGAGATGGTTCAGCGTCGCCGCAATTGACTGGAAGAAAGCCCCCCGATCCTTCCAGCGATCCGCAGGCGTGAGTTCATCGGCAGCAGCGACCAGGGAAGCGTTCTGCCAGGTGTTGTAGCGGGCCATGAGGCGGCAATAGGCGGCGGAGATCATCGTCTCGGGCTCCAAGGATTGAGGGCGACCGGTTGCGGGGCGATATAGCGTTTTGTGATTTCCTGGAATCACCAAGAATCGCAAAGACGCGTCAAAACAATGAGTTAGGGAAAAGCAGCGGTTACGTGTAAACGCGCTTTGCTCCAGACGGCACGAGCAGGAACCGCCGGCATGGGAACGGACCGTTGATCCGGGCAAGCCAGGCGAATGCGGGGATGGCAGGGGAGAGGGAGGGAAGGGGCGGTTTGCTCTGAAGCCGCCAAAGTCGCGCCTAGTCATCCGGCGTTCGATAGGCCCGAGGCCTCATGGACTGGTTTGACCTGTCCTTGGCTGAGTCTATGGGCTCAGTCATCGAAACGGATCCGGTTCCCCATGATCCGTTGCCACCTATAATAGCAGAACTCAGGGGCGAGTTGAACCCTGGAATCACCGCCCGGAATCGCCGGGCTGGAATCGCCTGGTACCTTCCCGGGCGAGGCGGCCGGCGGGTGTGACATGACGGGCTGGCCGTGCCATAAGCGATTTTCCCATGCCTCGACACGGTTTCGCCATGCCAGATATTGCCGCCCTGCAAGATGCCTTCATCCCGGAACTGCCGAATTACTATCGTGGCAAGGTCAGGGAGAACTATGATCTTGCCGATGGGCGCCGCATCATCATCGCCACGGACCGCCTGAGCGCCTTCGACCGGGCGATCGCCAGCATCCCCGGCAAGGGGCAGGTGCTGACGCAGACCGCCCGCTACTGGTTCGAGCATACCGGCGACATCTGCCCGAACCATGTGCTCGACTATCCCGATCCCAATGTCGTGGTCGGGCAGAGATTGACCATCCTGCCGGTTGAGATCGTGGTGCGCGGCTATCTTGCCGGCACGACGGGGACTTCCATCCTCACGCTCTACAAGCAGGGCCAGCGCGAAATGTATGGCGCGCGTTTTCCCGACGGACTGCGCGACAACCAGGCCTTGCCGCAGGCGATCATCACACCCACGAGCAAGGCTTTCGACGGGGGGCATGACGAGCCGCTTTCCGCCAATGAAATCATCGCCAAGGACCTGCTCAGCCCGCGGCAATGGGAGGAAGTCTCCGGTTATGCCCTGGCGCTGTTCGCCCGCGGCCAGGCCCTGGCGCAGGAGAAGGGTCTGATCCTGGCCGACACGAAGTATGAGTTCGGCACCGACGGCGAGGGGCGCATCATCCTGGCGGATGAAATTCATACGCCCGATTCCAGCCGATACTGGTTTGGCGCCAGCTATCCCGCCCGCTTCGCCGCCGGCGAGAAGCCCGAAAGCTTCGACAAGGATTTCGTGCGCAACTGGGTTGCCGCGCGCTGCGATCCCTATAAGGAAGCGATTCCCGCCATCCCCGCCGAGTTGATCGCCGAAACCTCGAAGGTCTATATTCAGGCCTATGAGACGATAACCGGGCAAGCCTTCGAAATCCCACCCGGGGCAGAGAATCCGCTGGAGCGCATCCGCCGCAATCTCGCCCGTTACTTCTAGATCATCGTACCGGAAGACCGGCGCCGGTTCTTGGCGAATGTGACGTGATCTCAAAGGCCTGCTTCATCGGATCCGGTGAAGCGGGAAGCGGGGCCTGCTGGCATCTTCCCAACCCGTCAGGGCCGGTGCTTCCGTGCGAGGTGAAGGCATTACTATCGCCTATGTTGCGGAGCCGGGGCAGCACTACTTGTTGGCAGGATACGGGATGGAACGAAGATCTCCTTCCCTGGAGCAAACGTCCTGCAGGTACGCCGACGTTGCACGCCCGTGAGCTTGAGTAAATTTTCGTGCGCCCTTCCTCAAGAAAACAAGAAACCTTCGACGTGTATTGAATATTGTTTTCGATGATTTGAATTTACTTTTTATATGAACAGGAAAAATGACAATTCGATATAAGCTTGTTATTTTACAGATAGCGGGACATGTTGCAATTGCCGGGCTCATGTGCAAATGTTCCTCTGCGTCATGATGAAATTGCGGTGCGGACGAAATGCCGGGCTGCAGTGAGGCCGGCTGATGAGGCGGGTGCAGCCGGCGGCGATCAGGTGTCGCGCCGGGGCCATTACATAGTTCTGCGGCCGTTGCCGGCAGGGCGGATGCTTCTTGAGCCTCGGAAGGCACCTCGCATCGTAAAGACGCGTGGAAACAAAGAGTTGGAACAAATAGGCGTCCAGGCGCAAGCGCGTATTGTTCTGGACAGGACGAGGTCAGGATGCAGCGTCATTCCATGTTCCCCGGCAATCAGGCTGCCAAACCGCATTTCCTGCTGCTCGATGGTTTGCGCGGCTTTGCTGCATTCTGCGTGATGCTGATCCATCTCGGCAGCTGGCTGGCCGTGCCGTGGGTCGCGAGAAACAGCTATCTGGCGGTCGACCTGTTCTTCTGCCTCAGCGGTTATGTGCTGTCCTACGCCTATATGGGCCAGGCCCGTACGATGGACAGTTTCGAATTTCTGCGCGTCCGCCTGCTGCGCCTGTTGCCGCTGACGGTGCTCGCCCTTGCCATCAGCGCCAGCTATCTGGTCGCTCGCGGCGCTTTCGAGCGCGCACCGGTGCCCTATGCCGAATTGCTGAATGCGCTGATGCTCTCCACCTTCAGCCTGCCGAATTTCAGCGCTCCCGCCGAGATCGGGGGTCCCAGCTTCTTCCCGCTGAACGCGCCGCAATACACCATCCTGCTGGAGCTCACCGCGAATCTGGTGTGGTGGCGCCTGCGACACACCAATTTGGAGAAGGTGGCGGCCGCCCTTGCCTTGGCCTGCCTGTGCATCCTGATGGTTACCGGTCTGGGCGGGGATACCCCCAATACGTTCCTCTCCGGTTTTCCGCGTGTCGGCGCCTCGTTCTTCATCGGCGTCGTGCTCTACCAGATGCGAGACAGGTTGCCGGCGTGGCGGGGATGGACCGTGACATTCTGGCTGCTGGCCGGCGCGATGGCCGTCCTGTTCTTCTGGCCGACGGAACTGCCGCGGGTCGTGCAACTCACCTGGGTGGCGCTGCTTTCGCCCGCCCTGGTCGCCGTGGGCGCCAGGGTCCAATGCTCGGGTGGGCTTGCCTCATTCTGTTCGGCGGCAGGCACTGTATCCTACCCGCTCTATTGTCTGCATTTCCCAATCTTCTGCTGGGTCAACGGCCTGTATCGTTCCTTCTTCGGGGCGCAGAATTTCTATGTCGAGGCTCCCATCGTTGCGGTCGTCGCGATCATCGCCAGCTTGCTGGCGCATTACTGCTACGATGTTCCCATTCGTCGCTATCTCGGTACCCGGGCAAGGCGCGCGCATGCCTGATGCTTCGCTCGCTAACGCTTTGTTTCGAAAGGTTTTTGTAATTTCACGTGACGGCATCGAACCGCAACACACCGAGGCGACGGCAGCGCGGGCAAACGATGGCTTGATCTCGCGGGCATGAGCTGTCAGTATCCGCGCCGGGCAACCATGGCAGGCGGGGCATAATCCTGCTGCCGGTCAAAAAGCCTGATTCGCTCCTGATCCAACCAAGACTGATCAAAGGCAATACCTAAGGAAAGGGCTGTTCTCCCGAGGCCTTTTCCGGCGTTTGATCGATATTGCAAAGCTGAAACAGTAACTTAAGTAGTCCCTCGCGCAGTTGTGTGCTCGCAATGCACATGTCGCGCAGGCCGATACTTGGCAAATCGTTAATTGGAAGGCATGTTGTGCCGCCTTCACCATCCAGGACGGGAGACAAATAGCAAATCCATTTCCCCGGTTCTCAACAAGGAGGATTTACATGTCCCATACCGGAAGCGATCATACCCTTGCCCAGACCTGCACGTCCTCGGTGCCCGTCGGTACGGACCTCTTCAGGCAGGCCCGCGAGGCCAAGGGATACAGCAGGGAAGACCTCGCGGTCACCTGCGGTCTCACGGTCGATGAGATAGAAGACCTCGAACTGGGCAACAATGCCAGCCCCGCCCATCTGCGTCGCGTTGCGGCCGCACTCGGCCTGCCCAGCGAATAACCGGCTGAGCCTCCCTTCCGAACCGCCTCACGAGCCTGACGTCCCAAGGAAGCATAGGCTTTTCGTGGCGGTTCAACATAGCGAGCCGGACCGAGAACCGAAAACTGGTGTCGCTACAGTTCATTCAATCGTCTCATGACCAAAGATTTCAGGCTGGCGTTTTCCGGGGGGTAAACCCAGCCGATCCGAGATCGGTCTGAAGCACCGTCTCACGGAAAATCTGTAAAAAACAAAATTGCGTCCCCGCTTCCATCCGGATGCGGGGACAGCGCGCATGAACCGGCCTGTCCTCGCGTGAAGAAGTGGGGGCAGCCGGGTTCGTGATCTTGCCATTGGCAGCACTTCGGGCCATGGAGCTTGTGATCCTTTCGATCCGCTTCTGGAGACCGGCGATGCCCCTCACCCTACCCCGTGTCATCGGGCATCGCGGCGCTGCCGCGCATGCGCCTGAGAACACGCTCGAATCGATCCGCTGCGCCGCAGCCTTCGGCGTTGCCATGGTCGAGATCGACGTGCAGCTCAGCAGGGACGAGGTGCCCGTCGTCATTCATGACGATACGCTGGAACGCACCACCACCGGTCGTGGCCCGGTCATCGATCTTACCTGGCGGGAACTCCAGGCCATCGACGCCGGTGCCCCCTTCGGCCGCCCTTTCACCGGTGAGCGCATTCCCGACCTGACTTCGGTGCTTGCGCTGTGCAAGGAGCTGCAGCTTGGCCTCAATGTCGAGATCAAGCCCTCGCCCGGCACCGATGTCCGGACTGCGGAGGTCGCCTTGAAGACGATCGATGCCTTTGGACCGATCGGGGCGCCGCTGGTTCTCTCGTCCTTCTCGGTCGAAAGCCTGGAAGCGGCCCGGGATCTCGCCCCGCTTCTGCCGCGCGGCTATCTGATCTGGGAGCGGCCGGCCGATTGGGCCGATATCGCCGACAGGGTGGCCGCCGCCTCCATCAATTTCGACCATGAGCAAGAGACGCCCGAGAGCATCGCCGCCTATAAGGCGACGGGGCGCCCGCTGCTGTCCTATACGGTCAACACCGCCGAGCGGGCGCGGGAGCTGTTCGCTTTGGGCGTTGCCGGCGTGTTCACCGATTTCCCGGGCCGAATCCTGCGGGTGGCCTGAAGCGTCAGGCCGGCGGCACAGTCCTGCCCTTGCCTTCGAGCCAGGCGCGGATGAGCTGGCGGTAGCGTGCCCCGTCGAAGCTTGGAAAATGCCCGCCATGCACGATGCGGACGGGCAGGCGCAGCAGCCGTTCCATCGAGGCGACATAGTCCTGCGCATTGGCGTGGTAGGTGTCCTCGATCAGCGGCCCGTCATAGAGGATGTCGCCGGAAAACAGCGTCGCCGTTTTCGCCTCCCATAGGGCGATGCCGCCCGGCGAATGGCCCGGCGTGTGGATGACCTCGAAGACGCGGTCGCCGAGATCGATGACGTCGCCGTCTTGCAGAATTCGGGTGGCCGGCGCCCGCTTCACGGCATAGCAGGCCGAGCAATAGGGCTCCGGCGGCAGGGCGTCGAAGATCTCGTCGGTGACATAGGGATCGGCCAGGGTGTTCTGCCGCGTCGGATTGGCGAGGAGGTCCGCCTCGGCGGCGTGCACCGCACGGCACTCGAACTCGTGATGGCAGCCGATATGGTCGAAATGGGTGTGGCTGGCCACCGCGATCAGGTCGCGCTCGGTGACCACAGGCACCCACTCGCGCAGGGAGACCACGCCCATGCCGCTATCGACCAGCATGTCGCGATCGCGCCCACGGACATGCCAGATGTTGCAGCGATAGAATTCCTGGATATAGGGCTCGCCGATGGCCGTGACGTCGTCGGCGAGGCGACGCACTTCATACCATTTGTCGGCGCTGATCCGCTGCATCGGGCGTTTTCCTGTCACTTGCTTCGCCGCGCACCCCATCCTGCCGGGTTACGCTGCCCCTCACCGTACCTCTCCCCGTAAGAACGGGGCGAGGAGGCGCACGTGTCGCGATTGATCCTCAGGTCGCTCATCTCGCCCAACCGTCGGGCGAGATAAGACGGTTTCGGTTCGAAATGCACGGTTGAAGTCCCCCTCGCCCCGTTTACGGGGTGTCGTCAACTCTCTTGAGTTGACTAGGGGTTAGGGTGAGGGGCTACGCGACCCTGACAATAAGGAGCAAAAACCAATTCCGGTCACGGCAAGATCACCACATCATCGGGCTTGACCGCAAGCGCCAGGGACTGGCCCTCCCTGAGGCTTGCCGATTGCGGCAGATGCGCTACCAGGGCCGGCCCGGCGGCAGGCTGGAGGTGGCAGCGGTAATGTGTGCCGAAGAAGGCCCCGCCCGTGACCCTGGCCTCGCCCAGCGAGACCGTCGGGCCCTGTTCGCCCGCCACCGGGCGGAAATGCTCGGGCCGGATGCACAGTGTCACCGCTTCCTTCTTGCGGGGCTCGCCCGCGGTGAAGCCGGCGCAGGGCAGCACGATACTGCCGAGGGCGGTGTCGATGCTGATATGATCGCCTGAGAGATCGGCGACCTCGCCAGGAATGAAATTGGCCTCGCCCATGAAGCCGGCCGAGAACAGCGAGCGCGGCCGCATATAGACCGTGGCGGGCGGGCCGACATCCTCGATATGGCCTGAATTCATCACCACGATGCGGTCGGCGATGGCCATCGCCTCCTCCTGGTCGTGGGTGACATGCACGAAGGTGGTGCCCACCCGCTTCTGGATCGCCTTCAATTCGTCCTGCATCTGGCGCCGCAGCTTGAGGTCGAGCGCCCCGAGCGGCTCGTCGAGCAGCAGCACGTCGGGGTCGACGGCGAGAGCCCGGGCGAGGGCGACGCGCTGGCGCTGGCCGCCCGACAATTCATGCGGCTTCTTGGCGGCAGCCTTGTCGAGGCCGACCAGGGCGAGATAGCCGAGCGCCTTCTCGTCGCGCTCCGCCCGGCCCATGCCGCGCATGCGCAGCCCGAAGCCGACATTGTCGATCAGGCGCATATGCGGGAAGAGCGCATAGTCCTGGAACATGGTGGTGGTCGGCCGGCGCGCCGGCGGCACATCCGTCATGTCCTTGCCGCCGATCAGCACCTGCCCCGAACTTGGCGTCAGGAAGCCGCCCAGGATCGAGAGCAGCGTGGTCTTGCCGCAGCCGGAGGGGCCGAGCAGCACGATGAACTCGCCGGCCGCGATCTCGAGGCTGACATCGTCGAGGGCGGTGAAGGCGCCGAAGGTCTTGCTGGCGTTGCGGACGGAAACCGAGGCGGTCATGATTTCGGGTCTTTCATGATTTCTTGGCCCTTCCGAAGACGGCGAGTTCGACGACGACCAGCACCAGGATCGAGATGAGGAAGACCAGCGAGCCGATGGCGTTGGTCTTGGGATTGAGGCCCGAGCGCAGCAGGTTCCAGATCTCGACGGGCAAAGTGACGTCGAAGCGCGAGAGCAGGAAGGCGATGATGAACTCGTCCCAGCTGAAGGTGACGGACAGGAAGAAGGCGGCCAGGATCGAGGGCATGAGCATCGGCGCGGTGACCAGTGCCATCACCTTGAGATCACTGGCGCCGAGGTCGCGGGCCGCCCGCTCGATATTGATGTGGTGGTCGCCCATCGAGGAATAGATGATGGCAAAGCACAGCGGCAAATTGATCACCACATGGCCGATGCTCACCGTCCACAGCGAGAGCGGCAGATGCAGGGCGTTCAGCACCGTCAGCAGGCCGAGCGCGATGATGAGGTAGCTCACCGTCATCGGTGCGATCAAAAGGCCGCGCTGCAGCGCCGAGCCCGGCAGCCTGTAGCGCGCCAGCGCATAGGCGGCGAGGAAGCCGAGCAGGCAGGCAACGATCGAGGAGCCGACGCCCACCAGGAGCGAATTGAGCATGGCGCCCATCAGCTTGCCGTCGGCGAACACCGCCCGGTACCATTGCAGCGAGGCACCATTGAAGGGCGGTACCGGCAGGCGGCCGTCCTGGAAGGAGAACAGCACCAGCACCGCCACCGGCAGGAAGATGAAGCCGAAGATCGCGACCGCATAGAGGCTGCTGAGAATGTCGGCGAGGGTCTTGCGCGCCATGCTCAGGCCCTCTCGATCTTCAGCCAGCGTGCGCAGGCGACATAGGCCGCCGTCACCACCACCATCAGAATGATCGACAGGGTGGCGGCCATGGGCAGGTCCGCCCGGCGCCCGAGCTGGAGCATGATGATCTGCGGCAGTACGAGCTCATTGTTGCCGCCGAGGATCTGCGGGGTGACATAGTCGCCGATGCAGAGCACGAAGGTGAGGAAGGCGCCCGTCATGATGCCGGGCAAAGTGAGGGGCAGCACCACGTGCCAGAAGGTCTGCAGGCCGTTGGCGCCGAGATCGGCCGCGGCCCGCCGGTAGTTCGGCGAGAGCTGGATCAGATTGGCATAGATGGTCAGCGTCAGCAGCATCACGAAGAAATGCACGAAGCCGATCACGGTGGCGGTGCGCGTCGAGGCGAGATCGAGCGGCTCGGCGATCACGCCGAGTCCCAGCAGGGCCTGGTTGATCACGCCGGCCTTTGAGAGCACCAGCAGCCAAGCATAGGACCGCACCACATAGGAGGTCCAGAACGGCAGCACGGCGAGGATGAGGGCGAGGCGCTGATAGCGCTTGGGCACGCGCTCGGCGATGATCCAGGCGAGGGGATAGGCCAGCAGCACGGAGAGCACGGTCACCATCGCCGTGATCTCCAGCGAATTGACCAGGCCCTTGAGCAGGGACTCCTTCTGGAAGAAGGCGAGGTAGTTGTTCAGATCCCAGCTCTGGATGATCTGACCGCCCTGCAGCGACCACAGGCTCATCGCCGCCATGAAGCCGAAGGGAACGACGAAGAAGGCCAGCGTCCAGCCGAGCGCCGGCAGGACGAAGCCCCAGGCCTTGCGGCGCTCGGCCGCTTCGAGGCTGGATGCGGTCATGGTCGATCCCTTATCCCGGGTGCGCGGACGTCTCGTCCGCTCTTGGAAGCGCTATGCTCGCGGGTAGGAAGAGCGGACGAGACGTTCGCGCACCCGGAAAGAATTCACTGCTGCATCATGTCGGTCCAGGCGTCCTGCATCTTCTTGTCGAGCTCGGCATTGGGCGCGGGATAGAGCTGGGCCTTGGCGAGATAGCCGGCCTGGTCGTTCCAGCGCAGAGCCGCCTTCTGGGCGTCGGTCAGATGCTCGCCGGCCTTCTTGTTGGCGGGCATCGCCCAGTAGCAGGAGGAGGTGGCGAGACGCGCCTGGCCTTCCGGGCTGAGGATGTACTGCACGAATTTCAGGGCGAGGTCCTTGTGGGCTGCATCCTTCATCACCCCGATCGACTGCGCCCAGCGCACGGCACCCTGGTCCGGCACGGTCCAGTCGAGATTGGGCTTTTCGGCCGCGAGCGCGGCGGTGATCCATTCGCCGCCACCGACCAGGATGTCGACTTCGCCGGTGGCCAGCGCCGTCTGCGAGGCGGTGACCTCGCTGACCTGCTTGGAGACCTTCTTCATGGCGGCGAGCTTGTCCTGGATGGCCGGCAGGTCGGCCTCCGACAGCTCGGCCGTCTTCTTGCCGAGGCCGACCTGAACCAGGCCCATGACCGGCAGGTAATAGTCATAGATGGCGATGCGACCCTTGTACTTGTCGGACCACATCACGCTGAGGTCCTGCATGTCCTTCGGGTCGACCTTGGTCTTGTCGTAGGAGATGGTGTTGTAGCCGAACTTCTCGGTGGCGGCGTAGATCTTGCCGTCCTTGGCATTCTGCGCCTCCATGCGCACTTCCGGGAAGGTGTCGGCCAGCGGCAGGGCCTCGGCCGGCATCTCGGCCAGGAGGTTCTGGTCGACGGCTCGCTTGACGTCGATGGCGTCGATCACCAGCACGTCCCAGTCGCCCGGCCGGGACTGGGCGATGATGGAAAGGCCCGCGCCGGTGCCTTCATAGGTCTTGAGGTTGACCTTGACGTTGTTGGCCTTCTCGAAGGGCTCGATCAGGGCCGGGTCGGTGTGGTCGCACCAGACCAGAGCGTTGAGCTCGTCGGCGGCACGGGCGGTTGCGGTGGCGGAAAGGCCGGCCACGCCGGCAAGGATGGTGGCGAGGAGGAGACGGCGCGCGGGCGCGCGGCTTGCGGGCGGTGTCATGGTTTACCTCTGGCTGGCGGCACGTCTTGATGGTGCTCTGATAAAGAAATTGAGTGAGTTCATTTTTTAAGTCAATATCAATTTTAGAGTACGTTCAGAGAATGCGACCGAGAGAGGTGACATGGCGGGGTTACGCGCAAAGCAGAAGGCGGACAGGAACCGGCGCATCCTCGAGGCGGCCACCAGCCTGTTCCGGGACGCGGGCTATGACAGTGCGCGGATCGAAGACATCGCCGAACGCGCCGAGGTCTCGGTCGGCACGCTCTACAACTACTACCAGAACAAGGGCGACATCCTGCTTGCCGCGGTCACCATGGAGGTGGAGGAGGTGCTGGAGGCAGGCCGCCGGATCGTGGCCAATCCGCCGCCGACCGTTGCGGCGGCCCTGCAGGCGCTGATCGAGCAATATTACGACCATTCCCTGGTCTATCTGTCCAAGGAGATGTGGCGGGTCGCCATGGCGCTGTCGATCCAGCAGCCGGACAGCCCGTTCAGCCGGCGCTACACCGAGCTCGACCGGCGGCTTTCAGGCCAGGTCTCCAGCCTGGTGCTGAGGCTGCAGGCAAACGGCGCCGTGCGTGCCGATGTCGATGCGGCGGCGGCCGGCGAGATGTTCTTCAACAATCTCAATCTGATGTTCATCGAATTCGCCAAGGACGAGGCGATGCCGCTGGAGGCGCTGAAGGCCCAGGTCGAACGCCAGAACCGGCCGCTGTCGGGCTTGATCGCGGGCGGGCAGGCTTGAGCGCGACAACCTTCTCCCCTTGCGGGAGAAGGGAACAGGTCCTCACTCGGCCTTCACCTGCACCACCTTGTCCTGCCCGGCTTCCAGCGCACTCCAGGCCGCCACGGCCGCGCAGGCGATGAACAGCAATGTCGGCGCGGCGAAGCTGCCGGTGATGCCGCGCAGCAGCCCAGCCAGCAGCGGGCCGAAGCCGGCGATGATATAGCCGAAGCCCTGCGCCATGCCGGACAGGCGGGCGGCGACATGCGCATCGGGCGAGCGCAGGATGATCAGCGTCATCGCCACGGCGATCAGGCCGCCCTGGCCGATGCCGCAGAAAATGGCGCCGATCCAGGTGAGCGACAGAGGCAGCCAGTAGCAGCCGGCGAAACCGACGGCGCCGCAGGCGAGCAGGACAAGGCAGACCAGGCGCTGGTCGCGCCCGCGCATGGCCAAGGGCGGTGTCGCCAGGCAGGCCAGCATCTGCACCACCACGGAGCCCGACACCAGGAGGCCCGCGCTGGTGCCTTCCATGCCGCGGTCGCGCAGCATCGGTGCCATCCAGCCGAAGACGATATAGGCCATGGCCGATTGCAGGCCCATGAACAGCGTGACCTTCCAGGCGAGCCTGTCGCGGAACAGTCCCTTGACGGCCGGCTTGGCGGCAGCATGGTCATGGCCGGCCTTGAGGGCCTGCGGCGCCCAGATCAGGGCGGCCACCAGCGCCGGCACGCCCCACAGCGCCAGGGCGGCAGGCCAGCCGCCCGGCAGCGCCTTTTCGAGCGGCACGGTGAAGGCGGCCGCGGCGGCGGCGCTGCCGCACAGGGCCATGGTGTAGAGACCCGTCATCAGGGCGATCTGGTTGGGGAAGTCGCGCTTGACCAGCCCGGGCAGCAGCACGTTGATCATGGCGATGCCGGCGCCGGCCAGGAAGGAGCCGAGAAATAGGAAAGGAGCGTTTCCAAATCCACGCAGGCCGGTGCCCAGCGCGATCACCAGCATGCAGGCCAGGATGACGCGCTCGGCCGAGAAGCGCCGCGCCAGGTTGGGAGCCGGGAAGGAGAAGACCCCGAGGCAGACCACCGGCAGCGTGGTCAGCACGCTCGACCAGAACGCGTTGAGGCCGACGTCGCGCACGATCTCCGGCAGCACCGTCGACAGGCTCGAGAAGACCGCCCTGAGATTGGCGGCGATCAGCACCAGGCTGACACCGAGCAGGATACGGGCCGCCAGGCTTGCCCCATCGAGCTCGGGGCCCTCCTCGACGTCGATCAGCGGCTCTCCCGGCGGCGGATGCAGGACCTCGGCATCGGCGGAAGGCCGCAACGGCTTCTCAAAAGATCTGTCGGTCAAACGATGTTCGTTTCGCAATGGAGGAAAAACAACGGGCAGCCGATGCGGAAAAGCGGCGCGAATGCTCTTACCAATAGAGGGATCGGCCAGGGCGCTCAACCATCCTGCGTCCCGATGCGTGCAGGGGAGGCATGCGCCAAAACGCGGCAGGCGGGCGGCCTCTCTCCGGCTTGCCCGGCCTGCCGGAATAGGCTCTGTTGCGCGCCAAACTTTAAAGGCAGCATTCCGGGGGCACACATGCCGCAGGCCGATCTCATCATCCACAATGCCCGCATTCTCACCATGGATGAGGCGCGGCCGCGGGCCCAGGCCCTGGCGGTTGCAGGCAACCTTCTGCTCGCCGTCGGCAGCGACAGCGAGATCCTGGCCCTGGCGGGAGAAGGCACGAGGCGCATCGATGCCGGCGGCGGCACCGTGCTGCCCGGCCTCAACGAAGCCCATATGCACATCTTCGGCGGCTCGGTGTCGCTGACCCAGCTTTCCCTGTTCGGGGTGAAGGGATTCGAGGCCCTCAAGCAGGCGGTCACCGCCTATGCGGCCGCCAATCCCGATCTGCGCCTGCTCGTCGGCCTGTCGGCCGACTACACCATCCTGTCCGAGACCGAGAAGGTCACCCGCCACCATCTCGATGCCATCCTGCCGGACCGGCCCTTCATGATGCTGGCGCCCGACCGCCACACTGCCTGGGCCAATACGGCCGCACTGAAGGCCGCCGGCATCCTCGAAGGGCGCGACGTCGGGGTGGGCAACGAGATCGTCATGGGCGAGGACGGCCTGGCCACCGGTGAACTCAAGGAAACCAATGCCATCGATCCGGTGGCGGAAATGGGCGTCACCGCCGGGCGTGACCATCTCGGCATCGGCACGGGTGGGGATCCCGACCATGTCACGCATGAGGAGCGGGCCTCCGATCTCGCGCTGATCCGCCGGGGCCTCGCTTATTGCGCCGAGCTCGGCCTCACCAGTGTGCAGGCCATGGACGGCAATCTCTACCAGCTCGAGATCCTGGACGAGATCGAGCGCGAGCATGGCCTGCCCGTGCGCGTGCGCATGCCCTTCCACATGAAGAACTTCATGGATCTTGATATGATCGAGGCCAAGGCGGCAGGCTGGCGCCGGCGTTTCGACAGCGACAGGCTGCGCTGCGACTTCGTCAAGGTCTTCGTCGACGGCGTCACCGAATCCGGCACGGCCGTGATGGTGGACGACTATGCCGACGAGCCGGGCTGGAAGGGCGATCCCCTGTTCACGCGCGAGCATTTCGCCAAGGTCGCCGTCGAGGCCGACAGGCTCGGCCTGCAGGTCGCCGTGCATGCCATCGGCGACGGTGCCGTGCGCATCGTGCTCGATGGCTACGAGGCTGCCCGTAAGGCCAACGGGCCGCGTGACAGCCGGCATCGCATCGAGCATGTCGAGGTCGTCCACCCCGACGATGTCGGGCGCTTTGCCGAGCTCGGCGCGGTGGCCTCGATGCAGCCGACCCATCCGCCGGGTTCGGCGGGCCTGCCCCTGGAGCCCTATCTCACCCGCATCGGCGAGGCGCGCTGGCCACTCGCCTTCGCCTGGCGGAGCCTGAAGGATGCCGGCGCCCGCATCGTCTTCGCCACGGACTGGCCGGTCTCGCCGCTGTCGCCGCTGAGCTGCATCCAGGATGCGATGACCCGCCGGCCCTGGAAGGAGGGCATGCCGGACCAGCGCCTGAGCCTGGCCGAAACGCTCGCTGCCTATACCAGCGAGGGAGCCTATGTCGAGTTCATGGAGGACCGCAAGGGCCGGCTCAAGCCCGGCCATCTCGCCGACATCGTCGTCCTTTCCGGCGATATCGAGGCCACGCCCGCAGCCGAACTGGCGACGCTGCGCCCCGTCGCGACGATCTGCGACGGCAGGATCACCCACCAGGCCTGAGGCCCGGTTCGTTCACGAAGGCGTCACGACCTTGCGTGTTTGCTGTCCCCCGCAGACCTCGTTTGCGGGGAGGGGGCGATGCCGGGTCGCAAGAGTGCGGTGATCCTCACCCATGGCATGGGCGAGCAGATGCCGATGGCAACCCTGCGCGGCTTCGTCGAAGCCGTCTGGGTCCACAATCCCGACATCGACGGGCGTCGGCCGGACGATCCGCCCGAGCTTGGCAACCCGGTCTGGTGGAAGCCGGACACCCGCAATGGCTCCCACGAACTCTATCGCATCACCACGCGGTCGGGCGGTCATCGTCAGGGGGCCGAGGCGCCGCGCATCGATTTCTTCGAATTCTACTGGGCCGACCTCACCACGAGCACCACCACGGCCCAGTTGCGCGATTGGTTCATGTCGCTGCTCCTGCGTCGGCCAAGCCAGGTTCCCGGCGACGTCATCGGCATCTGGCTGATGCTCTGGGCGGCGACGATCGCGGCGATCGGCCTCGTTTCCCTGCAGGGCCTGGCGCAGATCCTCGATTGGAAGCTGGACAGCTGGGTGAAGGTGGCACTTTGGGGCTTTACGGCCCTCAGCGCCGTCTTCATCGCTTTCGCCGTCGCCTATTTCGGCGACGTGGCGCATTACATCCGGGCTAAGCCGGCCAATATCCAGGCCCGCCGCGAGATCCGCAAACGTGGCCTCGAATTGTTGCAGACCCTCTCGAAGAGCGGCGAATATGACCGCATCATCCTAGTCGGCCACAGCCTGGGCAGCGTCATCGCCTATGACTTGGTGCGGCTCTTATGGGCGGAAGAATATGCGGCGCGGACATTCGCACCGGCGGGCAAAGTGGCGGATGCCCTGGCGAAGCTACGCAAGGCCGGTGAAAGCTTGAACGCCAACCCGGACGATCCGAGCCTGCTCGATGCTTATCAGACCGAACAGAAAGGGCTGTTCACAAGCCTGCGCGAAGCGCATTCGGACACGAGGAAGCGCTGGCTTGTCTCGGACCTCGTCACCCTCGGCTGCCCGCTCACCCATGCCGAGTTCCTGATCGCCCGCAATATCGAAGCCTTGCAGCAGGATGTCGAGGCGCGCCGGCTGCCGAGCGCGCCGCCCGCCACCGAGGCGTCGGGCGACTATGCCTACCCGGTGCCCGATCCGACTTCGGCGGCGATGCGGCTCCACCACGCCGCCCCGTTCTCGCTGGTGCGCTGGACCAATATCTACGATCCGGCCCGGGGGGCGCTGCTCGGCGATGTCATCTCCGGCCCGGTCCGCGGCAATTTCGGCGCCGGCATCAGAGACGTCGCCGTCAGAATAAGCGGGCGGGTGCCCCTGCTCGGGCGGATCTTCACCCATACCCGCTATTGGGACGAGGATGAGGGAGCCGCCCGGAGCCTGGCGGCGCTGCGGCAGGCTTTGAAACTCGACGAACGATAGAGCAAAGCGCGCCCAAGCCCGAACGCCCATTTGCTCCAACTCCTTGTTCCCAAGCCAATCCAAAGCATTGGCTAAGGCGTCTTTGCGATTCCTGGTGGTTCCACCAAATCGCAAAACGCTTTGGCGCTGGTCCAGTTCGAGCCGGCCCGGCAGCCAAGCTTATCGTTCCCGGCACCTCCGAGCGCCGTGGCTCTCGCTACCCGGCCTCAGGATTTCCTCGGCTTCTTCTCCGGCAGCGGCAGGCTCGCCGCCTTGGAGTCGGAGGCCTTGGCCTTGTCGGAACCTTCTTCCACGGCTTCTTCGGCTTCCTCTGCGCCACTGCCGGCAAGCCTATGCTTGATAGCCAAAGCATAAATGGTGTTCAGTACATTCCGATCAGTCAACGTCGGATCGCTGAGAGCGAGAAAGCCTGCCCTTGCGATACGCTTGCTGTTGGCCTTCGAGACGCGCCCGACTATATACGTATAGAGAGCTTCGTCGGTGAGGCCGGACGTCGCTCCTTCGATCAAATATTCATAAATTTTCTTCTTGGTGTCACCCACGTGTCGGTCCTTCGATTGTGAATCGGGCAGACCATGCGTCATCGGGGTGTCACAAACAACCCTGCTCGGATCGGGCAGGTGCCAGGCAAAGATTACAAATGCCGAAAGCCCCCGGCAGAGTGTGCCGGGGGCTTCCCTCGCGATTGGTCTGGCGCAAGACGCTCCAGAGCAAAGCGCGGTCACACGTGAACGCTGGTTTGCTCTAACTCTTTGTTTCGACGCGTCTTTGCGATTCTCGGTGATTCCGAGAAATCACAAAACGCTCTAGGCGAAGCGCTCCTGCAACTGCACCAGATGGGAGGAGGCGATCGGATTGGCGTTGGCGACGAGCTTGTCGAAGCGGTGATTGGCGATCTTGGCGATCTCGATCAGGCCCGCGGAGCGCTCGACGGTCGGGGAGTTGGCCATGCGCGACCAGCCGGTTGCCAGCACCCGCTCATAGCGCTCGACTTCATGCGCGCAGATGATCAGCGGGAAGCCGAAATGCTTGCGGTAGGCCACGGCCAGCCTGTTCACCTCGGCCAGGTCCTCATTGTCGATGCCGGCATCGGCGTGGTCGAGCAGATAGGCATTGCCGGCGTCGCTTTCGCTGCCGAGATCGGCGAAGGAGTTCAGCAATTGCAGCTGTTCCTCGGCCGAACCGGTGAGCAGGGCATCGTGAAAGGCCGAGCGCAGGGCGATGGTGTCGGCAAAGGGGCGCAAGGCGTAGGCCCGCTCCAGCACCCAGGGCGTGTCCTCGACCAGGCCGCCGAAGGTCTTGGCGAATTCGGCGCTGCCCATCCTGTTGACGTCGGAGAGGGTGACCAGCGTATGGCCGGGGCGTCCGGCCACGGCGGGGCTATGCACCTTGCCGACATGGTTGAAGATGATGTTGAGCGCGATGGCCGAAATGGCGCCGAGCGTGATGCCCGAGCCGAAGATGATCTGGGCCCAGGCCGGGAAGGCGTTGGCCACGAAGGGCTGCGCCGTCACCAGCATGCCCAGGCCCACGCTGGTCGAGACGATCACGATGTTGTTGTGGTTGTTGAAATCGACCTTGCTGAGCGTCTGGATGCCGACCACGGCCACCGCCGCGAACATGGCGAGCGCAGCGCCGCCGAGCACCGGATGCGGGATACCGGCGACGATGGCGGCGGCCTTGGGCAGCGAGCCCAGGATGATCATGATCACGCCGGCGGCGACGATCACCCAGCGGCTCTTGACCTGGGTGAGGCGGACCAGGCCGACATTCTCGGCAAAGCAGGTATAGGGGAAGGAGTTGAGCACGCCGCCGATGAAGGTGGCGAGGCCGTCGGCCCGGATGGCGCGGCCGATATCCTCGGGCGCGATGCGCTTCTTGACGATCTCGCCGGTGGCGAAGACGTCCCCAGTGGTCTCGACCATGGTGATGATCATCACCACCATCATCGACAGGATGGCGGTGATCGAGAAGGTCGGCCAGCCGAAATAGAAGGGCGAGGTGTAGCCGACCCAGCCGGCATTGGCGACTTCGCTGAAATGCGCATCGCCCAGGGCCCAGGCCACCAGCGTGCCGGCGACCAGGCCGATGAGCACCGCCACCGTCTGCATGAAGCCGGTGAACACGCGCTGGATGCCGACGATCAGCGCCAACGTGCCGAAGGCATAGGCCAGGTTCTTGAGCAGGACCGGGTCCTGCATGGCGTTCGGGCCCTTGCCAACCACGATGTCGTTGGCGGCAACCGGCAGCAGCGCCACGCCGATGATCAGGATCACCGATCCCGTCACCACCGGCGGGAAGAAGCGGGTGAGCCTGGCGAAATAGGAGGCCACGGCGAAGGTGAACAGGCCTGCCACCAGCACCGAGCCATAGATGGAAAGCAGGCCCTCGGTGCCACCGCCGACGGCGAGGCCGATGGCGATCATCGGGCTCACGGCGGTGAAGGTCACGCCCTGCAGAAGCGGCAGCCGCACGCCGATATTGCCGATGCCGACCGCCTGGATGATCGAGGCGATGCCGCAGGTGAAGAGGTCGGCATTGATCAGGTGGATCAGTTGCTCAGGGCTGAGCTTGAGCGCGCTCGCCACGATGATCGGCACCAGCACCGCACCTGCGTAGAAGGCGAGCACATGCTGGAAGCCATAGGTCGCCAGCTTGGCGAAGGGCAGCACCTCGTCGACGGGATGCACCCGCGTGGTTTGCGCCGAGGCGGTGCTCGCCGCCGGGTTGGTCTGTTCAAGCGTCGTCATGGGACGTTTCCCCTCCTGATCGTTGGGTCTCGCTCCGGTCTTCGGCCGGGTGACGAGGGCAGGTTCAGTTCCGTGGCATGGGCATGGGCTTGGGCTTGGGCATGCGACGGCGATCCTCGCCGCGAGCGGGAGAAGGATGCCGGTCTTCCGGGGTGGTTCTGACGGGGGCCGGCCGGGTGTCAGCCGGCCTTGGCTGGAGCCCAGCCGGGCCGTTGCAGCCGGGCAGCACGCTGGGCGAAGCATCGCACCAGCTCGGCCGCCGTCAGGCTGGCGATGATTTCGGGGCGCTTGTCGTCGACATCGGCGCCGCCGATCGGGCAGGTCAGTTCGCCGAGCATGGCGTTGGTGCCGCTGTTGCGCAGGAACTGGCTTTCGAAGCGTTTGCGCTTGGTCTTGGAGCCGATCATGCCGACATAGGCGGCATCGCGGCGTTCCAGGGCCGCCTCGGTCAGGCGGTAGTCGAGCGCATGGCTGTGGGTGAGGATGATATAGGCGGCGCCGGCGGGGGCATCCGCGATGGCGTCGGCCGGATCCTCGAGATGAAGCGTGCGGCAATTCTCGGGCAGGCCGGTGAACATCTCGGCCCGATCGTCCACCAGCGTCACCGCGAAGGGCAGCAGCGAGAGCATGCTCGCCAGCGCCCGGCCGGTATGGCCGAGCCCGAACACCAGCACCGGCGGCCGTGCATCCAGGAGCTTGGCCTCATGGTCGCCGAGCCAGGCGGCGACCTTCGTGGTCACCGGCTCGAAGCGCAAAGTGACATGGCCGCCGCAGCACTGGCCCATCATCGGGCCGAGCGGCAGGTCCATGCTCTGGGAGGCGGGTCCGCGTCCTTCCTTGCCTTCGGTCAGCATGGAACGTGCCACGTCGATGGCATGGAATTCGAGATGGCCGCCGCCGATGGTGCCTGCAACCGCTTCCGATGTCACCAGCATCAGTGCATCGACGCCGCGCGGCGTCGAGCCCAGTGCCGCCGCGATCTCGACCAGGATGGCCTGGCTGCCATCGGCTTCGATCGTGGCGAGGAGCCTGCCGATCTCCAGATCAACCATGGCCCCCGCTCCTCTCCCGCACCTTCGCGTGCATCGCCTCGACCGCGAAGAGGACGCGCTCGGGCGTGGCGGGCGCATCGAGATCAGGGAAGATCTTGTAGTCGCCGATCGAGGCCACCGCGTCCGACAAGGCGTGCAGGACGGAGATCGGCAGCACCAGAGGCGGCTCGCCCACCGCCTTGGAGCGATGGATCGAGGGCATGTGGTTGGGCTTGTTCAACAGGTTGATGTTGAAGACGCGCGGCCGGTCCGAGGCCACCGGGATCTTGTAGGTGGAGGGCGCATGGGTGCGCAGGCGCCCCTTGTTGTCCCACCACAATTCCTCGGTGGTCAGCCAGCCCATGCCTTGCACGAAACCGCCCTCGATCTGGCCGATGTCGATGGCCGGATTCAGCGAGGAGCCGACGTCGTGCAGGATGTCGACCCGCTCGACCCGGTATTCGCCGGTGAGCGTGTCGATGGTGACCTCCGAGGCGGCGGCGCCATAGGAATAATAGTAGAAGGCGCGCCCGCGGCCGGCCTTGCGGTCCCAATAGATGTCCGGGGTGCGATAGAAGCCGGAGGAGGAGAGCTGGATGCGGTTGCTATAGACCTCCTTGACGAAATCCGCCCACTCGATCTCGCGATTGCCGACACGCACGCGGCCGGGCAGGAATTCGACCTGGTCGGCGGGGACGCCGTGCTTCTCCACGGCGTAGGCGACCATGCGCTCCTTGATGTTGTTGCAGGCATTGAGCGCTGCCATGCCGTTGAGATCGGTGCCCGAGGAGGCCGCCGTCGGCGAGGTGTTGGGCACCTTGGCGGTGGTGGTCGGCGTGATCTTGACCATGTCGAGATCGATCTGGAAGGCCTGCGCCACCACCTGGGCGACCTTGATGTAGAGGCCCTGGCCCATTTCGGTGCCGCCATGGTTCACGCTCACCGAACCATCGGTATAGACGTTCACCAGCGCGCCGGCCTGGTTCTGCCAGCTATTGGTGAAGGAGATGCCGAACTTGACCGGCGTCAGCGCGATGCCGCGCCGGAAGGTGCCGCCGCGGGCATTCTCCCTGATATTCTCGGCGCGAATTTCGGCGCGCCGGGCCTGGTAGTCGCTGGATGCCTCGAGCTTGGCGATGATCTCGGCCGAGAGGTCCGCCTCCACCGTCTGGTGATAGGGGGTGAGATCGCGGCCCGGTCCGCCATAGAAGTTGAGCTTGCGGATATCGAGCGGATCCTTGCCGGTGGCATAGGCCACTTCCTCGATCAGGCGCTCGGCGCCGATCACGCCCTGCGGGCCGCCGAAACCGCGGAAGGCGGTGTTGGAGACGGTATGGGTGCGCCAGGGCTGAGCGTTGAGGCGCACGGCCGGATAGAAATAGGCGTTGTCGGCATGGAACAGCGCGCGGTCGGTCACCGGGCCGGAGAGGTCGGCCGAGAAGCCGCAGCGGGCGGCGAACAGGATGTCGACGGCGAGGATATGGCCTTCGTCGTCGAAGCCGACTTCGTAGTCGATCACGAAATCGTGGCGCTTGCCGGTGGCGACCATGTCGTCGTCGCGGTCGGGCCTGAGCTTGACCGCCTGGCCGGTGCGCCGTGCCGCCAGGGCCGCGATGGCGGCGAAGATGTTGCCCTGGGTCTCCTTGCCGCCGAAGCCGCCGCCCATGCGGCGGATCTCGCAGGTGATGGCGTTGCTCGGTACATCAAGCACATGCGCCACCGCGTGCTGGATCTCGCTGGGGTGCTGGGTGGAGGAATAGAGGGTGACGTCACCATCCTCGCCCGGCACGGCCAGGGCGATGTGGCTTTCCAGATAGAAATGCTCCTGGCCGCCGAGTGACATCGAGCCCTTGATGCGCCGGGGCGCGGCGGTCATCGCCGCATCGAGATCGCCGCGGTTGAGGCTCATCGGTTCGGCGACGAGATCCTTACCGTCCTTGCGGGCGGCGGCGATGTCGAGAATCGCCGGCAGCTCCTCATAGGTGATCTTGGCCTTGGCCGCAGCCAGGCGCGCCTCGTTGCGGGTGCGGGCAATCACGGCGAAGATCGGCTGGCCGTAGAACATCACCTTGCCCTCGGCGAAGACCGGGTCGTCGTGATGGTTGGAGGGGCTGATATCGTTGACGCCGGGAATGTCGGCCGCCGTGAGCACCAGCTCGACGCCGGGGCTGTCCTTCACCGCCGAGAGGTCGATCTCCTTGATCAGGCCATGGGCGCAGTGCGACAGGCCGAGGGCGGCGTGCAGGAGACCGGCCGGTTCGGGCATGTCGTCGATATAGAGGGCCTCGCCGGCCACGTGCTTGTGGCCGGAATCGTGGCGGGTGGATTGATAGACGCCGCCGGAGACCTGGTCGCGATTGGCTGCGAAGACGGGCTTATGCATGGGCGTCACTCCGGAGGATGCCGGCAACCCGATGAACGGAGCCGGTGGCCGTCTCGGCCTGGAAACGGCGGATCAGATTGGCGGCTACCGTCGAGCGGTAGCGCGCGCTGGCACGCCAGTCGTCGAGCGGCTTGAAATCGCTGGCCAAAGCGAGGGCCGCGGCCTCTGCGGCCTCGGCGTTGAAACTCCGGCCGGCAAGGGCCGCCTCCGCGGCAGCGGCGCGCTTGGGCGTGGCAGCCATGCCGCCGAAGGCCAGCACGGCATTCGTGGTCAGGCCCGCCCCATCCCGCTCGAGGCGGAAGGCGGCGCACACGGCCGAAATGTCCTCGTCGAAGCGCTTGGAGATCTTGGAGACGTGGAACAGCGTGCCCGGCTTGGGCTTGGGCACGATCAGGGCCTCGACGAAATCGCCCGGCTGGCGGTCCTGCTTCTTGTAGGCGATGAAGAACTGTTCCAGCGGCACGGTGCGCCGCTCCCCGCCGCGCCGCAGCGTCACGCTGGCGCCGAGGGCGATCAGCACCGGAGGGGAATCGCCGATGGGCGAGCCATTGGCGACGTTGCCGCCGACGGTGCCGGCATTGCGTACCTGCTCGGAACCGAAGCGGCGGATGAGTTCGTCGATCTGCGGGTCGAGGGCGCCGAGCGCGGCGCGCGCGTCGCTGAGCGAGACCAGGGCACCGATGACGAGGTGGTCGCCCTTGTCCTCGATGCGGTCGAGTTCGCCGACGCGGCCGAGGGTGATCACGGTGGCCGGGCGCATCAGCATCTTGGTGATCCACAGGCCGACATCGGTGGCACCGGCCACCAGGGTGGCATCGGGATGAGCGGCCGTGAGTTCGGCGAGCTGGTCAGCGGTGGCGGGGGCGAACAGCTTGCGGCCGCCCTCGGAAATCTCGATGATGTCCTGGTCGGCGAGGCCGGCCAGCTTGCGGGCGATCTCGGCGCGGCCGACATTCAGGGAATCGGCGCTGGACGCCTCGATCTCGTAGGCCCGGTCGAGCGCCGAGATGATCGGACCATAGCCGGTGCAGCGGCACAGATTGCCGGCGAGGGCTTCCTCGATGCGCTCGCGCGAGGGGGCTGCGGCGGCGCCCAGCCACAGGGCGGTCAACGACATCACGATGCCGGGCGTGCAGAAGCCGCATTGCGAGCCATGCAGCTCCACCATGGCCTGCTGGACGGGATGCAGGCCGCCGCTTGCCTTCTTCAAATGCTCGACGGTGACGATGTGGCAGGCATCGAGGGTTGCCACGAAACGAATGCAGGCATTGATGGCTTCATAGCGCAGCTCGGTCTTTCCCGTGCCGTCTTGGCGCAGCCGCCCGACCAGCACGGTGCAGGCGCCGCAGTCACCCTCGGCGCAGCCTTCCTTGGTACCGATGAGCCGACGCTCGTTGCGCAGCCAGTCCAGCAGCGTCAGCGTGGGGTCGAAGCCCTCCAGCGAGAACTGGCGATCGTTGAGTAGGAATCTTACGGTCCGGCGCATGATCATCCGTGTGGTTTGGCGAGGTCCGTCGGCCGGCTTGTCCCGGCTTGCCGACCTCGCAGCATAGTCGATGAAGGCACTGAAGCGAGCCAGGCAAGAAGCATGCCCGGCCCCGAACATACCAACGCATGCCCGGCGACTGGCGACCCGAGGACGGGTGCACGGCGGCGAACATGCCAAGGAACTGGAACCGGGGCTGGAGGCCCGGCCGATCTCGAACAAGATCGGAATGTGATTGGAGGTCTCGATCCGGTCTCCCTGCGCCGGCGGTTCCCTCCCAAAATCTTCTCGTCGGGCTCGCTTCCGAAGCAAGGCGCGTTCAGTCTGAACGCATGCTTGCCTCAATTCGTTGTTTCCAAGCCAATCCAGCGGATTGGCAGGAGCGTCTTTGCGCTTCGTGCCGAATTCCGGCAGATCGCAAGGCGCTCGAGCCTCTTTGTAGCACTTATAATTTACCGATGAACCTCACGGCGGTAGACAGGCCCCATATGAAGGACTTCCCAAAAAAATGTGACAATCGCCCGGTCGGGATATGGTTATGATGTCTGGCATGATCGGTGAACCATGCCATGGGATCCTGACGTATTCGCGGGTCCCACGCTCGTGCCCGCCTTGAAGGTACGGCGTCTTCACCAGACAAAAGCGCTCCAGTCGCGCGCGCTGTGCGCCAGCCAGAAGGAAGTGACGTTGTGACGACGAAGGATATCTCGCGGGCGGATACGGCCTTGCGCGGCCGCCTGCTCTGGTTCGTTGATAGCCCCGAGGAGCATGGCGAGAGCGCCGTGCGCTATATCGAGGACGGCCTGCTGGTCCTGGCCGGCGGCAAGATCCTGGCGGTCGGCGAGACCTCCGTTCTGCGTTCCCAGCTTCCCGCCGCCGCCGTGATCCATGATCATTCGGGCCGGCTGATCACGCCCGGTTTCATCGATCCGCATATCCATCTGCCGCAGACCCAGGTGGTGGCGTCCTGGGCGGCCCAGCTGCTCGACTGGCTCAACACTTATACCTTCGTCGAGGAACAGAAATATGGCGATCCGGCCCATGCGGCCCGCGGCGCCGCCTTCTTCTTCGACGAATTGCTGTCCAACGGCACCACCACGGCGGTCGCCTTCTGCTCGGTGCATTCGGCCTCGGCCGAGGCCTTCTTCGCGGAATCCGAGCGGCGCAACACCCGCATGGCTGCCGGCAAGGTGATGATGGATCGCTATGCACCCGACGCGCTCACCGACACCGCCCAATCCGGCTATGACGACAGCAAGGCCCTGATCGGGCGCTGGCACGGCCGTGGCCGGCAGCTCTATGCGATCGCGCCGCGCTTTGCCATCACCTCCACGCCCGGGCAGCTCGAAGCCGCCGCGACCCTGTCGCGCGAAAATCCGGACTGCCTGGTCGAGACCCATATTTCGGAAAATCTGGAAGAAGTCGCCACGGCCAAGCGGCTCTATCCCGAATGTGCCGACTATACCGCGATCTACGAGAAATATGGGCTGCTCGGCAGCAAATCGCTGATGGGGCATTCGATCCATCTGTCCGAGAGCGAGCGCCAGCGTTATGCGGATGTCGACGCGGTCGCCGTGTTCTGCCCAACCTCCAACCTCTTTCTCGGTTCGGGGCTGTTCGACTGGAAGGCGATGCGCGACCCCAGGCGGCCGGTGCGCATCGGCGTTGCCACCGATATCGGCGGCGGCACCTCCTATTCCATGCTGCAGACCATGAACGAGGCCTACAAGGCGCTGCAATTGCAGGGCCAGCGCCTGGATTCGCTGGCGCTGTTCCACGCCATGACCCGCGGCAACGCCATCGCCATCGGCCTCGATCATCTGATCGGCAGTTTCGAGCCCGGCCATGAATGCGATGCCGTGGTACTCGACGCCAGGGCGACCCCTGCCATGGCGCATCGCATGGAGACGGTGACCACCCTGGCCGAAGAGCTCTTCGTGCTGGTCACGCTGGGCGACGATCGCGCCGTCGAGGAGACCTATGTGATGGGCGAGCCGAAGAAGCCGCGCAAGCGCGGCTGAGGCTTATTTTAGGGATGTGCGGACTTCCGATTCGCCGCCCCTTTCCCCGGAAGGTTCTGCGCCCCAGGCCTGGCAGCAGCCCGCCATCGCCAAGCGAGAGGCGGGTTTTTTCTTGCCATGCCGGCGCATGGACGCGCGTGTTCGCCGCCTGGCTGTGCAGACTGCCTTTTATTCAGACAGTATTGCCGGCAATGATGGCCAGGCGGAGTCAGTACAGGTAAAATATCGGTGCTCATTGCATGGATGCTGATTGACTTGCATCTTTCGAGCGCTCTGACTTGCAGGATGCGGAGCCAAGATTCGGCCCGGCAATGACGCATGGAAATGCCGCCGGACATTACCATGCGTCATGTTGTAACCTCTGGCGGACGAGCGCGGGAGAGGGGATAATGGAGATCAAAGGGGCATCGCCCGACCTCTACAACGAGGATCTGGCCCCGGCGAAAATTCGCAATTGGGGGCCGTTCAGCATCTTCAACGTCTGGACCTCAGACGTGCACAGCCTGTGGGGCTATTATCTCGCCGCGAGCCTGTTCCTGTTCTGCGGCGGCTTCGTCAATTTCATCGTGGCCATCGGCATCGGCTCGTTGGTCATCTACGCGCTGATGAACCTGGTGGGCTATGCCGGCGTGAAGACCGGCGTGCCCTATCCGGTGCTCGCCCGCGCCTCCTTCGGCATCTGGGGCGCCAACCTGCCGGCCTTGGTGCGGGCCGTGGTCGCCTGTTTCTGGTATGGTGCCCAGACGTCGGCCGCTTCAGGCGCCATCGTGGCGCTGCTGATCCGCTCCGACAGTTTCGCCCAGTTCCATCGCGACGTGCATTTTCTCGGCCATTCCGGGCTCGAAGTGATCTGCTTCGTGGTGATCTGGGCCCTGCAGCTGTTGATCATCCAGAAGGGCATGGAGACGGTGCGGCGCTTCCAGGACTGGGCCGGCCCGGCGGTGTGGGTGATGATGCTGATCCTGGCGGTCTATCTGTGCGTCAAATCCGGCAAATTCGCCTTTTCCAGCGATATTCCCCTCGACGTCCTTCTCGACAAGACCAAGGATGCCGGGGTGCCCGGCACGCCAGGGTCCTGGACCTCGCTGTTTGCGGTGGCGGCGATCTGGGTGACCTATTTCTCGGCGCTCTACCTGAACTTCTGCGACTTCAGCCGCTATGCACCCGACAAATCGGCGGTGCGCACCGGCAATCTCTGGGGCCTGCCGGTCAATCTGGTGCTGTTCTCGATGGTGGCCGGCGTCACCACCATCGCCGCCTACGACGTCTATGGCGAGGTGCTGCTGCATCCCGACCAGATCTCGGCCAAGTTCGACAGCTGGTTCCTGGCGCTGCTTGCCGCGTTGACCTTCGCGGTGGCGACGCTGGGTATCAACGTCGTCGCCAATTTCGTCTCGCCGGCCTTCGATTTCGCCAATGTCTTCCCCCGCGCCATCGACTTCAAGAAGGGCGGCTACATCGCAGCCTTCATCGCCCTGGTGCTCTATCCCTTCGCACCCTGGGAAGGCAGCGCCGCCAGCTTCGTCGGCATCATCGGCGCCACCATGGGGCCGATCCTCGGGGTGATGCTGGTCGACTATTATCTCATCCGCAAGGGCGAGATCGACGTCGAGGCGCTCTATCGCGAGGATGGCGAGTTCCGCTTCCAGGGCGGCTGGCATGTCAACGCCCTGATCGCCGCCGGCATCGGCGCGCTGTTTTCCTCCATCCTGCCCAACCTGACCAATTGGCTGCCGGCCTGGTGGGGCATCTATGGCTGGTTCTTCGGCGTCGCTATCGCGGGCGTCATCTATTATGCGCTGCGCTTGGCTGCGCCGGGCGTGAAGGTGTCGGGCGCGAAGGCCTGAGGAAGGAACCCGGCTGAGGGAGCAACGATTCCGCTCCCTCATTCCGCAGAAGGCCGGGCGACGTCTCCATGCCAGGTCGAGATGGCGGGAGACTTTCCCCGTCACTCCGTCATCTCGCCGAGCACCTCGGCGGCTCGCACCCGGTCGAGGTCGCCTTCCCAGGCGGCGATGACTACGGTTGCGACGCAGTTTCCGACGAGATTGCCGACGGCGCGCGCCATGCCGATGAACCAGTCGACGGAGAGGACGAGTACGAGGCCGATGGCGGGAATGGCGGGGATCGTGTTGAGCGTGGCTGCCAGGATCACGATGGCCGAGCCCGGCACGCCATGGGCCCCCTTCGAGGTCAGCAGCGAGACCCCCAGCACCACAAGCAGGTCTCCGAGCGACAGGGGCGTGTTGGTGGCCTGGGCGATGAAGACGACGGCCAAAGTGAGATAGATCGAGAAGGCATCGAGGTTGAAGGAATAGCCGGTGGGAATGACGAGGCCGACCACCGATTTGCGCACGCCCAGATGCTCCAGCTTGCGCATCACCTGCGGCAGGACGGCGTCCGAAGAGGCGGTCGCCAGGACGATGGCGAGTTCCGCGCGCAGATAGGCCAGGAAGCGGAAGATGTTGATGCCGGCCATCCGCATGATGCCGCCCAGCACCACGATGACGAAGACGGCGACGGCGGCATAATACAGGACGACCAGCGAGACGAGCTGCTGCAGCGAACCGACACCGTATTTGCCGACCGTATAGGCAACGGCGCCGAGGACGCCCAGAGGTGCGAGGCGCACGATGAGCGACATGGTCTTGAACAGGATCGTCGCCACGGCATCCACGAAGGAGGAGACCTTTTCCGCCTTTTCGCCGCCGACGAGCGCGAGGCTCGTACCGAAAAGGATGGCGAAGAACAGGACCTGCAACACGTCGTTGCGCGCCAGGGCGTCGATCGAGGTGGTCGGGACGATGTTGAGAATGAAGCTGCCGATGCCCGCACCCTGCAGCTTGTGGGCATTGTCGGCATAGCTGCCCATGGCGCCGGCATCGAGCTTGGACGCGTCGATATTCATGCCGTGGCCCGGACCGGCGACGAGGGCCAGCAGCAGGCCGAGGGCGAGGGCTGCCGTGGTCACCACCTCGAAATAGATCAGCGCCTTGACGCCGACCCGCCCGACCTTGCGCAGGTCGCCGACGCCGGCGATGCCGTTTACCACCACGCAGAAGACGATCGGCGCCACGATCATCGAGATGAGCTTGAGAAAACCGTCGCTCAGCACCTTCAGCTGAACGGAAAAGGCCGGCGCGGCCATGCCGAGCACGACGCCGAGCGCAAGGGCGACGAGAACCTGGAGGAAGAGGGAATTGATGAGCGGTTTCCGGCGGGCCGGGGCCGTGATGGCATCCATGGTCATCGGAATATTCCTGTCCGAAGGCGCAGCGGTCGGCAGTTGTCCCGCAACCGGCCGGCACGTCTGGCACCTGGGGTGACGACGAACCCATCCCCGCGTCGCCGACGGCGCGCGTCGGGCTCGCTGGGGAAATCAAAGCAAGGAGCATGCCAGCCGGCATTTGCCGTAGGTATCGTGTTGGAAGCCGGACGCCCGTTTTGCGCAACGACGATGCGGCGACAGCGACCAGGGGGGCGGGGCAATGCAGTTCACATAAGGAGGAAACGCTCCGACTTGTCATAGCCGGACTTGCACCGGCTATTTACAATCCGCGCGAAAGGGCTGGATTGCCGGGTCAAGCCCGGCAATGAAATAGCTCATGCCAACTCGAAGACCCTAGAGTGAACTGTATTGCCTTTGGGGTCTCTCTCGCCGGTCAGAACGAATTGCGGGCATCGCTTCTGGGATCGCCGTCGATTTTATGCGCCTCGTAGAGATCGGAGCGGGCGGTTCGCCGCCACGGCCGCGCGGGATGGTCGCGATCCGTCGCGATGTCGGTGACGGCGATGGCCGGCGTGCCATCTGCCGGGCATTGCACTTTCCATCGGCCGTCCGGTGCGGCTATTCCGGAGGGGACCGTCACGCTCTGCGGCGCATGGGCGGCATAGCTGACCCAATAGGCATTGCTGGCGGCATGTCCCAAGGCCTCTGCCGCGAAAGGCGGTGCGGCCGACGGGCTCTCACCTGTCGTCGAAAACAGGACGCAATCGACATCGAGCCTTTCATAGTCGGTGAATATCTCCGGATAGTGCGCTTCCATGCCGAGCGCACAGCCGAAACGCAGATCGTCGACCTCGAAGGTCACCGGCTGCCTGCCCGGCGAATACATGAAGGAGATCTTGGTGTGCGAGAGCATCCGCTCGTCATAGCGGGTGACGAGATCTCCGCGATCGGAGACGACGTAGAGGCTGTTGTGCGGCCGGTGCGGCGGGGTCAGGCGGTGGACCGACCCGAACACCGTCCAGAGCTCGAGTTCGCGCGCGAGCCTGCTGATCGCGTCGAGTTCCTCGCTTAGAACCGCCCAATCGAATCGGGTCCAGTCGGAGGGGCCGACGTCGCGGGGACCATTCGCTGACATGATGCGCTTGTTGGGGGAGCAGGTCGCACCCTCCGGGAAATGGATGAGGCGCGCACCGGTCCTGTGGGCGTCGCGCATCAGGCGCCGCATTTCCGTGCCGCTGGTGCGAAGTGCGGAGCTGTCGCGAGGATCGTTGAACAGCGAGGATTGCGCCACCGCCAGCCGCACCGATTGGGTGTCGGCGTGGCGCGGCTGTGCCTCACGAAGATGTCTGAGCGCCGCGGTGTAGGACTCGCCCGTTTTGGCTGCGCGCGCACGGACACGGCGCTTGAGATTGCCATTCTGCGTCATTGTCAGGCCTTTCACGTCCCGGACGCAAGTTCCCCAGCAACCACGCCCGAAACGATCGGACCAGGACGACGACCCGAGACGGAAGTCCCTTTGCCCCCGTTTAAGGCCATGCTGGGGAAGGCCTTGGGAGGTTGGGCGTGGGCCACGCCTGGGTGAAAATGTCGGGCCTGCATTGGTTCGTCAAGGGGGCGGACTTGTGCAACCCTGCCGCGGTACCCTCCTCAGTCCGTACCATCCAGGATGTTGCCGGGCACCAGGCGCCCTGTCCGCCGTCCTGGGACCTGAAGGAGAATGCGAACGAAATGCCGCAGGTCTTTTTCCTTCAAGACCGGAGAACAATCGCCCGTTCTTATAATAATTTTCTCCTGGAGCTCAGATTGTGTCGAATTTGTTTCAGAAGGTACGTGCCTACCGCGTAGAGTTTTAAATAATTGTCAAATAATACTTCTTGAGAGATATCGAATTGTCCGTATAGACTGCTTCATATACTTGGCGGATCATCCGGGGCGGGCAATGAACTGGAACGGCGCTTTTCCCTTCGACAGCCACGACATGTCGGTGCTCTACACGAGGGAGGTCGCGCGGTACGAGGAGCAGCGCCAGCGCGATGCCCAGGCTGCGGCGGCCAATGCGGCGCTCGACATCTATGCCGGCATCGACGGTACCGGCCCCTATTCCGACCGAGCCTATGAGGCGGAGTTCCGCAACAGTTTCGTACAGCGCCTTTATCGGAGCTGGGGCAGCGAGGCACGATATTACCGGCGTGGACCGAGCCTCGACGGTGTCTCGACGCCGGCCCTGGGCATTGGTGCCTATCGCTCCGTGCGGGAGCGTTATCGCCACAAGGCGTTGGGGCCCAAACGCATTTTCTTAGCCGGCTATAGCAGGGGTGGTGCGGCGGTCGTCTATGCCGCCTCCCTGCTCGCGCTGGAAGGCATTCCCGTCGATGGGCTCTTCCTGTTCGATGCCGTCGACAGGCAGCCCTTCAATTCACCGCTGTTCATTCCGCCCAATGTCCGGGTGTGCTTCCATGCCCGCCGTGATCCGAAGACGGGATCGCGGCTGCTGTTCGGCAGCTATGCGACGCGGCGCACGCCAGGTGCCGCCACCATCTACAAGCAGCAATATTTCTTCTGCACCCATGGCGGCATGGGCGGCACGCCCTGGGGCGTCGCCGATCCCGACGGCTATATCAACGAATCCAATGATTATCTGCCGCCCGGCGCCGGCGGGGCGCGGCGTCCTCCCGCTTCGCCCGTAGATCGTTTGGCCAGCGACCGGACGACGCGTGAAATCCTGAAATACACCGCGCCGGGCGCCAATGGCGCCCTGGAAGCCTATGACGCCTACAGGCATTTCAGCCGGACGAAGGTCACCTTGGCCCAGGAACAGGCCGAGTCGGCCAGGGTGTGGATCTGGATGTCGACGGCCCTGAAGGTCCTGCGCCAGGACCTGGCCGCCATCCCGGTTTCCTGAGCGGTGGAAAGTTCATTGGTGGCCCGGCCGCGCCCGCCAATCCGCCAGGAAGCGGCGCGCGAAGGCCAGGAAGCGCGCCAGCACCGGGCTGGGTTCGCGCTGATAGATCATGCTGACGTCGGCGCTGGGGGCGGGCGGCACCAGGTCGCGATAGATCACCTCGGGGCGTGACAGGGCGCTGACGCTGCGAGGGGCGAGGGCGACGCCGAAGCCGGCTGCGACCAGGCTGGTCAGCGAATAGGATTCGATCACCTGCTGGCTGATGCGCGGGATGAAGCCCGCCTCCACGCAGCATTGGCGCAGATAGACTGCGAAGCTGGAATCACGCAGGCGCAGGAAGACATGTTCGTCCTCATGCAGCTCGGCCAGAGCGATGGCGCCGTGCTCGGCCAGGCGATGGCCTGATGGCAGGAAGACGCCGACAGGCTCGCGCCAGGCGGTTTCGCGCACCAGTTCGGCATCTTCGGGCGGCATGCGCAGGAAGCTGATGTCGACGGCCCGCGTCGCGAGCGCGTTGAGCTGGGCCTCGGGGGCCATTTCGTGCAGGCCGATCACCACGCCCGGAAAACGGCGTCGATATTCCGCCATCAGGGCGGCGAGCGGACCGAGCAGCATGGAACCGGTCGCCGCCACGTTGAGTGCGCCCGTCATGCCCTGGCCGATTGCCTTGACCTGCGTTGCCGCCAGCTCGGCACTGGCGATGATGCTGCGGGCATGGGCGAGAAAAGCGGTGCCGGCTTCGGTCAGCACCACCTTGCGGCTGGTGCGCAGGAACAGCACCGCGCCGAGCTCGTGCTCGAGGTCGCGGATCTGCTGGCTCAGCGGCGGCTGCGAGATGTGCAGGCGTTGTGCCGCGGCCGTGAAGCTGAGCTCCTCCGCCAGGGCGATGAAGTAGCGCAGATGGCGCAGTTCCATGACGGTCGACAATCCATATGTTTGAGATATTGATTATACTGAACCATATATTGGACTAATAGCCCTTCCCCTGCAATCTTCAGGCAGCAATGGGCGGGAAAGACCGCTCCGTCGAAGAATTCAACCACGCCCTGGATTCGATCCCACCGGTCGCATGCGAGGCGCGATTTTCAAAAGACAGACGCAATTCCGATCCGCGGATCGAAGAATGCTTGAGGAGAAACGCTCATGGCCCGCATGACCGCGGCGGAAGCTGCTGTGCACATCATGGAGAAGGAAGGTGCGACCTGCGCCTTCGGTGTTCCGGGCGCTGCGATCAATCCGCTCTATGCCGCGCTGCGTCCGCGCAACCAGATCAAGCATGTCCTGGCCCGCCATGTCGAGGCGGCTTCCCACATGGCCGAGGGCTATACCCGCGCCAAGGCCGGCAATATCGGCATCTGCATCGGCACCTCCGGCCCGGCCGGCACCGACATGATCACCGGCCTCTATTCGGCGGCGGCCGATTCCATTCCGATCCTGTGCATCACCGGCCAGGCACCGCGCGCCCGCCTGCATAAGGAGGACTTCCAGGCCGTCGACATCGCCGCGATCGCCAAGCCCCTCACCAAGATGGCCGTCACCGTGATGGAGCCCGCCCAGGTGCCCGGCACCTTCCAGCAGGCCTTCCACCTGATGCGCTCGGGCCGTCCCGGCCCGGTGCTGATCGACCTGCCCTTCGACGTGCAGACGGCCGAGATCGAGTTCGATCCGGAGACCTACCAGCCGCTGCCCGTCTACAAGCCCAAGGCCACCCGCGCCCAGATCGACAAGGCCATCGCCCTCCTCCAGGCAGCCGAGCGCCCGCTGATCGTGGCCGGCGGCGGCATCATCAATGCCGATGCTTCCGACAAGCTCGTCACCTTCGCCGAGCTGACCGGCGTGCCCGTGATCCCGACCCTGATGGGCTGGGGCACCATTCCCGACGACCACCCCCTGATGGTCGGCATGGCCGGCCTGCAGACCAGCCATCGCTACGGCAATGCCACGCTGCTCGCCTCCGACTTCGTGCTCGGCATCGGCAATCGCTGGGCCAACCGCCATACCGGCACGGTGGAGGTCTACACCAAGGACCGCAAATTCGTGCATGTCGACATCGAGCCGACCCAGATCGGCCGCGTCTTCGCGCCCGACTACGGTATCGCCTCCGATGCCGGCCTGGCTCTCGACGTCTTCATCGAGGCCGCCAAGGAGCTCAAGGCCAAGGGTGAGCTCAAGGACCGTTCCGCCTGGCTGGAGGAATGCCGCGAGCGCAAGAAGACCCTGCTCCGCCGCACCCATTTCACCGAGACGCCGATCAAGCCCCAGCGCGTCTATGAGGAGATGAACAAGGCTTTCGGCCGCGACACCACCTATGTCTCGACCATCGGCCTGTCGCAGATCGCCGCTGCCCAGTTCCTGCATGTCTACAAGCCCAGGGGCTGGATCAACTGCGGCCAGGCCGGCCCGCTTGGCTGGACGCTGCCGGCGGCGCTCGGTGTCTGTGCCGCCGATCGCAGCGCCTCGGTGGTGGCGATCTCGGGCGACTACGACTTCCAGTTCCTGATCGAGGAACTGGCGGTCGGCGCCCAGTTCAACCTGCCCTATGTGCATGTGCTGGTGAACAATGCCTATCTCGGCCTGATCCGCCAGTCCCAGCGCGGCTTCAACATGGACTTCCAGGTCCAGCTCTCCTTCGAGAACATCAACACGCCGGAACTGGGCGTCTATGGCGTCGACCATCTCAAGGTGGTCGAGGGCCTGGGCTGCCGCGCTATCCGCGTCACCGATCCCGAGAAGCTGCATGAGGGCTTCGTGGAGGCCAAGCGCCTGGCGGCCGAACTGCGCGTGCCGGTGGTGGTCGAGGTGATCCTGGAGCGCGTCACGAACGTCGCCATGGGCACCGATCTCGACAAGGTCACGGAGTTCGAGGATCTCGCCCTCGATGCCACCGACGCGCCGACCGCGATCGCGCTGCTGGACTGATGACGTCATACCCTCCCCATCGAGGGGAGGGTAAAAGAGGGCCATAGAATATGCCTAAATTTGCCGCCAACCTCACCATGCTGTTCAACGAAGTGCCGTTCATGGAGCGCTTC